>DASPKS010000030.1:0-3568 GCA_035628035.1 Rubricoccaceae bacterium | reverse complement strand
GCCCGGCGCGGGGCCGGGCGGCAGGGGGGTGCCTCGGGAGCGGGCTCGGCCGCCGGGGTCACTCCGCGACGTCGCCGACGTGGAGCGTGGCGGCCATCGAGGCCGGCCCGCCGTAGCCAGCGCCGACGAGGGTGACGTCGGCGTGGGGGAAGGAGGCGAGCTCGGCGGCCGTGAACCCCTCGGAGGCCGCGATGAGCCGGTTCGTCCCGTCGTCGTTGCGGGCGATCACGACGACGTTGCGCTCGACCTCGTGGCCGCGGAGGGTCACGTGCCCCGTCATGAACGGCTGCGTGAGCGTAGCGAGGGTGACGTCGTAGCGGACCTCGCTCTCGTACAGCGCGCGGCCACTGGCGTCCTGGATCGCGATAAAGAGGTCGGTCTGCCCGTCGAGGGCCGTAACCGGGATCGTCAGGAGCGTGATGCTCTCGATGGTGGCCGACGGGCCGCCGGAGGGGCCCGCGTCAACGACGTCGCAGCCGGTAAGGAGCGGCAGCGCGAGGCCGCAGAGGGCCAGGGCAAGGGTCTTCTTCATATGCAGCGAACGCGGTGGAGGCTCGAACGCAGGCAGCAGGAGTATAAGCGGTCGAGCGGTGGTACAGAACGCAGCCTGGCCGAAGGACCAGGGAGACGGCCCCTTTGCCAATACCCTGCCTCGGAGGGGGGCGGGTACGTGAAGCCTGCGCGAACGGCTAAGAAGCCGCCCCATGACCTCCCTGGGCAACTTTAGGCCCGCGCCCCACCGATCCTTCACGGAGAGCAGAGGGAGTAGCTAGGTCGTAGAGCAGAGGCCGTCTAACCCCTTGTTTATGGATGCCTGCCCGCGTGGACAGAGCGGGTACGTCTCTCCCCCGGACGGAACCCCGCCCGGGTGTGGCCTTTTGAGCGCTCACGCGGTTTCCCTTCTCTTCCTGCCCCTCTCGTCTCCGTGCAGCCCCGCGCCTACCTCACCGCGCGCCCCCTCGCGTTCGGCCACTCCGTCCCCCAGGTCGAAGGGATCGAATGGATGAAGGCGGCCCTCCGGCGCGTGGCCGAGCGCCAGCCCGTTCCTGACCTCGCGCGCGCCCTCCGGTTCTACGACCTCCTCGCCCGCTCCACTCAGATCGGCGCGCGGACGACCTGCCTCGACGACCACACCCACCGCGACTGGGAGCGGATGCAGCTCTATGCCGATCCCCCCTCAGGGGACGGCCAACCTATGCCCGATGGTCCGCCGTGGCACCGGGCCCCCCTCGACGCGCGGATGGAGGTGTTTGCCGAGACGGCCCTCGCACTCGCACGCGACGCCTTCGCCGGAGACCGCGAGGCGCCCGACGCGCTGATCCAGGTCTCATGCACGGGCTACGACAGCCCCACGGCCGTCCAGCGCGTGGCGGCTGAGCGGGGGTGGACCGACGACACGCGGCTCCTCCATCTCGGCCACATGGGGTGCTACGCCGCCCTCCCCGCCGTTGCCGTCGCCGCCGACCTCGTGGCGGCGCGGGCAGCCACCCGCGCGCTCGTTGGAGCCGACGACACAGCCGACACTCGGGCGGCCATCCTCCTCGTCGAGCTGTGCACGCTCCACCATAGCCCCGCCACGACGGACGTGGAGCAGATCGTGCAGCAGTGCCTCTTCGCCGACGGCGCCGCCCGGGTGGACGTGACGCATGGTCAGCCGATGGACCATAGGGCCTTCGTACTCCTCGACCACTTCGAGACCATCGCGCCCGGCTCGCTCGATGCGATGACGTGGCGCGTGGCCGACGGCGCCTTCCGGATGACGCTCAGTCGGGATGTCCCCAAGCACATCCGCGCGTCGCTCGCGCCCGCCGTCGCGCGGTTCCTCGCGCGGCATGGGCTCACGACGGAGGACGTGCGGTGGTTCGCGGTGCACCCTGGCGGGCCGCGCGTGATCGAGAGCGCGGCCGAAGCGCTCGGCCTCCCCGGCGAGGCCGTGCGCCACAGCCACGAGGTCCTGTACGCGCGCGGCAACATGTCGTCCACGACGCTCCCGCACATCTGGGCGGCGCTGGCCGACGACCCGGCGGTCCAGGCCGGCGATCTCGTTGTCTCGCTCGCCTTCGGGCCGGGGCTGACCGTCGCTGGAAATCTGATGCGCGTGGGGGCGTGACCGGCATGGCCTCGCCCGCCATCAACAACGAGTTCTACGACGACCTCGGGGACCGCTGGTTTGAGGGTGACGACCATGCCGTCGCGCTCCTCCGCGCGGAATCCCGCATCAAGGTCGAGTACGTGAAGCAGGCGCTCGCGCGCCAGGGGATCGTGCCGGGCGGGCGCGTGCTCGACGTAGCGTGCGGCGCGGGGCTCGTGAGCTTCCCCCTGGCCGAGGCCGGTTACCGCGTGAAGGGCGTGGACCTCGCCGAAGGCGCCATCGAGACGGCCCGGCGCCGCAGGCCGCCCGGAGTGGACGTCTCCTTCGCCGTCGCCGACGCCTACGCGACGGGAGAGCCCGACGGGGCCTACGATGCCGTCCTCCTCCTCGATATGCTGGAGCATGTCGAGAGGCCAGGCGACGTGCTGCGCGAGGCGGCGCGGGTGGTCCGGCCGGGTGGGGCCGTCGTCTTCCACACGTTCAACAGGAACCCCCTCGGTGGCTTCCTCGGCATCTACGGGATGAAGATCGTCGCGCGCGACACGCCGGCGCACGTTCACGTCTACGACCTGTTCATCAAGCCAGAGGAGCTGCGGCGGCTGGCCGAGGCGGTGGGGCTGGAGGTGCGCGAGATGCGGGGCACCCGGCCCGTGTTCGATCGCGCGCTGTGGTGGTCGGTGCTGCACCGACGCGTGCACCCCGACTTCCGGTTCACCTACACGCGGTCCCTGGCGGTGGGCTACTCGGGCCTAGCAGTACGGCGCTAAAAAGTTAGCAGGCGGCGTAACAACGGCCGCCCGGGGTCGTTTCGACGGGGAGTCTTCACCCTGATTCGCCCCCAGTCCCCATGCCCGTCTCTACCGCTGCGGCCGTCCGGGCCCGTTCCCTCCGTCGCCTCGGCCTGGCCCTCACGCTGGGCCTCCTCGCCGGGCTCTTCGCCCTCTCCGCGCGTGCGCAGGCGCCGCCCATCAGCGCCGAGGAGCGCCGCGAAGCCGTCGAGCAGATCGGCCGCCTCCTCGACGCGCAGTACGTCTTCCCCGATGTGGGCCGCGCCGCCGGGCAGCACCTCGCGCAGCAGCTCGCCGCCGGCGCCTACGACGATCTCGCGGACGCCGAGGCCCTCGCCGCACGGCTCACGGAGGACCTCCAGTCCATCTCCCGCGACCGCCACATGCGCGTCCGGCCCGCCCCGATGATGCGGGCCGGCGGCGACCGCGACGCGGCCATGGCCCGGATGCGCCGCGAGCAGCGCGCCTTCAACTACGGCTTCGCGCGCGTCGAGCGGCTCGAAGGCAACGTCGGCTACCTCGACCTCCGCGGGATGGCCCCCATCGAGGAGGGCCGCGAGACGGCCGCCGCCGCGATGCGCCTCCTCGAAGGCGTCGACGCCCTCATCGTCGACCTCCGCCAGAATGGCGGCGGCGACCCCCGCATGGTGCAGTTCCTCTCCTCGTACCTCTTCGGCGAGCGCACCCA
>DASPKS010000029.1:0-11531 GCA_035628035.1 Rubricoccaceae bacterium | reverse complement strand
CATGGCGCACCACCTTCCAGGTGATCTTGGAGCCCGGCGGCAACATCGTGTTCCAGTACCTGGAGCGCACAGCGCCGTTCTCGGGCACCATCGGCATCGAGAACGCCGACGCCACCGACGGCCTGGAGGTCTCGCACAACGAGTTCCCCCCGTACGTGCATGACAGCCTGGCCGTCCGCATCGACGCCCCGACACCATGGATCCCGTCGGTCACGCCGGCGTCCGGGATCATCGCCGCAGGCGGGAGCGCGGAGGTGACCATCGCGGTGGATGCCGACACGCTGGAGCAGGGCGAGTACCTCGCCTCGCTGCGCATCGCGAGCAACGACCCCGACCGCCCGTGGGCCCGTGTGCCGGTGCTGCTGGAAGTGTCGGGCACCCTCCGGCTCTCCCTCGTGGCCGGGTGGAACCTCGTCTCTTGGAACGTCGAGCCCGAGAACATGGCCGTCGAGGCCGTGCTCGCCGGCATCCTGGACCGCGTGCAGGCGGTCGAAACCTACGAGGGCGGCGAGCGCCGCTGGTACGTCCCCGGCCAGACCGGCAACACGCTCGCCACGCTCATGCCGACCTACGGGTACTGGATCAAGCTATCGGACAACGCCCTCCTCGAGATCGAGGGCACGCCGGTCGACCGGCAGCTCCCCCTCTCACTCACGGGCGGTCTCAACGCGGTCTCCTACCTCCCCTGGCACAGCAACGGCGTCGGGAACGCGCTGGAGACCATCATGGCCGTGACGACGACGGCCGCCAGCTTCGAGGGCACCGGCATCACTTACGCGACCGATGTGCCGGCCGCCTTCCACGTCCTGGACCGCATGGAGCCCGAAGCGGGCTACGTAATCCGCACGACGGCGCCCGGGACCCTGGTCTATCCGGCGCCTTCCGGCGGCCAGTCGACGGGTGGCGAAGGGCAGCCGACCCTCGAAGGGCGCCTCCTCGCTGAAGCCGAAGCGGGCGTCACGCCCACGATGGCCTGGCTGGACGTCTGGGGCGCGAACGTCCGGCTGGACGGGGCGCCGCTGCCGTTGGGCACGCGCGTGGTCGCGCTCGACGGTCAGAACCGTCCCGTCGGTGCGTTCGACGTCGTCGCGGAGGGGAACCTCGGCCTAATGGCCCTCTACGCCGACGACCCCTACACCGCCGAGAAGGACGGCGCGCTGCCCGGCGAGACGATCACGCTCCGCGTGGGGGCGGCCGTACTCGCCCAGCTCCCCTGGAGCATGGCCGGCGACGTGGTCGACCTCTCCGGCACGGTCGTCTCGACCGAAGACGGCGGTGTACTCCCGACGGAGTACGCGCTCGAACGGAACTACCCGAACCCGTTCAACCCGTCTACGACGATCCGGTACGCCCTCCCCGAGGCGGCCCGCGTCCGCCTGACCGTGTACGACGGGCTCGGCCGCCTCGTCGCCACCCTCGTCGACGCCGACCTCCCGGCCGGGCGGCACCAGGCCGTGTGGGACGCGAGCAGCGTGGCGAGCGGGGTATACCTGTACCGGCTCCAGGCGGGCGCCTTCGAGCGGAGCTACCAGATGCTTCTGTTGAAGTGACCGAAGGGGAATCGAAGGTTCCCGCAAGGAATCCCCGAGGAGAGTAGCCCTGCTTGGGCTTTTATGTAGGGGGCTGGCCGCTGGGCCAGCCCCCTACTTCTTTTCCGTCGCACGGAGCGGCAGGGTGAACGTGAACGTGCTCCCTTCCCCTGCCGCGCTCTCGGCCGTGAGGTCGCCCCCGTGCGCGCGGGCAATAGCACGGGCGATGGCGAGCCCGAGCCCGGTGCCGCCGTCCACGCCGCGCGTGCGCGCACTCGCGCCCCGGTAGTACCGCTCGAAGACGGTGTCGAGCACCTCCGGCGCGATCCCCTCTCCGGTGTCGGAGACGCGCACGACGACAGCGCGCTCGTTGGCTTCCGCCTCTAGTCGGACGGTGCCCCCTTCCAGCGTGTGACGGAGCGCATTCGAGAGGAGGTTGTCGAGGAGGCGGAGGAGCCGCGCGCCGTCGGCGTCGAGGACCGGCAGCGCAGGCGCGAGGTAGACTTCCAGCCCGACGCCGGCGGCTTCGAAGGCGCGGCGGTGGGCGCGGGCGGCGTCATGGAGCAGCTCACCCAGCGGCACGGGGCCGCGCTGGAGCGGGCCGGCGCCCCCGGAAGCGTCCGCCTGCGCGGCCATCTCCAGCTTGCTCAGCTCGAAGAGGTCGGCCACGAGGCCGCCCACCTGCTCACTCTGCCGCCGCGCGACGGTGAGCGCCTCGATGGCTTCTTCCTTCCGCCCTTCCGCTGCGAAGCGCCCCGCCTCTTCGAGGTAGCCCTGCAGTGCGGCCAGCGGCGTGCGGAGGTCGTGGCCCACGTTGGCGACGAGCTCGCGGCGCATTCGGTCGGTGGCGCGGAGCGTGGCGAGGGCGGCCTCGACGCGGTCGGCCATCTCGTTGATGGCGGCGGCGAGCCGGCCCAGCTCGTCGTGGCCCTCTTCGGGGAGGCGGTCGGCGTAGTCCTCGGCGCCGAGGGCCTCAACGCGGCGGGTCATCCGTCGGAGCGGGCGGACGAGGCGCCACGTGAGGAACGCGCCGAGCAGCAGCGCCGAGGCAAGCGCAAGCGCGGCCACGAGCCAGAGGGTCCGCTGGAAGGCGTCGCGCGGGGCGGCCAGCATCTCGTCGAGCGTGCGGTCGAGGGGACGGACGTAGAGGGCGCCTGCGGGGAGGCCGTCCGGCGCGAGGAGCGGTGCGAGCGCCCACGATCCTTCGGCTCCGTCGGAGGCGACGGCGACGCGGCCCTCATCGAGCGCGGCCTGCGCTTCTGGAGGAAGCCTGCCCGGCTGCTCCCCCTCCGGCCCCTGCACGACGCGACCGTCGAGGTCGAGCACGTAGACCGGATCGGGGAAGCGCGTGGGGAGGTCGAGCTGGAGGCGGCGCGGGAAGGAGAGCCGCCCCTCCTCGTCGAACGCGGCGCGGGCTTCGACCTCCTCGGCCACGCGGTCGAGCCGGAGCTCCAGGCTGGAGCGGACGAGCTCGGCGCTCTGCGTGCGGACGAAGTACCCGCTCAGGAGGACCGCCACCAGCCCCGTCGCCACCTGCGCGCCGACGAGCACGCCGGCCACCTTCCAGAAGACCGTCCGGCGCGGCCGCGCAACGTCTGTTCTGGCAGGGGGAGCCTGGAGGTCGAGCGACACGTCAGGCGCTCGCCTGCTTCCCCACGCCCTCGGGCTCCCCCTCCGACGCCAGCTTGTAGCCCACGCCCCAGACAGTCCGTACGAAGCGGGGGTTGGCCGGGTCGTCCTCGATCTTCGCGCGGAGCCGCTGCACGTGGGAGTCGATAGTGCGATCGTACCCCTCGTACGAGATCCCCCAGATCTTTTCGAGGAGCTGCATCCGGGTGAAGGGGCGGTCCGGGTGTCGGACGAGGAAGTGGAGGAGGTCGAACTCGCGCACGGTGAGGTGGACGGGCGCGCCCCGCCGCGTGACCTGTCGGCGGGCGGGGTCCACCACGAGGTCGTCCACCGCGACCGGGGTTTCCTCAGCGTCTACCGGGGCCCCTTCGGCGCGGTGCTCCTGCGTCTGGCGGAGGCGGCGCAGCGCCGCGCGCACGCGGGCAACGAGCTCCTGGAGCGAGAACGGCTTGGTGACGTAGTCGTCGGCCCCCACCTCTAGCCCGACGACGCGGTCGAGCTCGTCGGCGCGAGCGGTGAGCATGAGGATGTAGAGGAGGGGATACTGCGCGCGGAGGCGACGGCACACCTCGACCCCGTCGAGCCCCGGCAGCATCACGTCGAGGACGACGAGGTCGGGCACGGCGGCCTCGACCGCGGCGAGCGCCTCCGGTCCGGTGCTTGCCGTGTCCACCGTGTAGCCACTCTCGCGGAGGCGGTTCTCGACGAGTGCGCCGAGGTCGGCGTCGTCTTCTACGACTAAGATGCGGGGGGCGTCGGTCATAAGCGAGGAAGCAGCAGGGGCCACGCCAAAATAGAGGGCCGGGTGCAGCCTCGCGACGGCGCGGCACAATCCTCGCCCTTCCGCGACAGCTCCGTGACAAATCCAGCGCGGTACGTCCGTTGGGTAGGCAGCCCCCCGGAGTAGCTTCGTCCGGCTTTTTTTATTCCCTGTGCAGCGTCTTCTCCTCGTCATCGGCCTCCTCGGGGCGTGCCTCGCGCCGGCCGCGCCCGCACAGCCGGCCCCCCGCGGGGAGCGGCTGCTGGAGGCGTGGCGCGCCTCGACGCGGCAGGTCTTCGACGACGTGGACGAGATGGCGTGGACGGAGCGCGCCGACCTCGCGGTGGAGGGCCCTGGCGGGACCGATCGCCTCCGCACGGTGACGGCGGTGCGTGGCGGCACCGACGCGGGGATGAACCGGGACCTCCAGCGCGCCGAGTGGAACGGACGCCCAGTCCCGGCCGGGCGCCTTGCCTTCTTAGAGCGACGGATGCGCCGGGCCTACGGGCCGGGGTTCGAGTGGGTCCGCCGCCCGCTGCCCCCGGAGGCCCGCCTGTTCGCCGCCTTCCGGGCCGAAGGCAACGCCCGCCCCGACCAACTCGATGGGACCCCTGCCTGGGTAGTGGAGGTGGTACCCGCGCGCGAACGCGACCGGTTTGAAGGCGGGACGCTCTGGTTCTCGCGCGAGCGCGGCGATGTGCGCCTGCTGCGGAGCCGCCTCGTCGGGCGCATCCCGCGCGGGCGCTCGGCCGTCGTCACGACGGACTACGTGTCGGTCGAGGGGCTCGACGTCCCGCGCCGCGTGCGCGCCGAGGCCGTCGTGCAGCAGCGGCGCCGCCTCCGCGTGTTCACCGTGCTCCTGACGCTCGATGCCACGCTCGAAGGCCACCGCGTGCGCCGTTGAGCGGCCCACCAAGGGGCACCCGGCTCCTGTAGCTTTACGGCTCGCTCCTCCTTCCTTTCGATGCGTCTGCTGCTCCCTGCCCTCTCAATCCTCCTAGCGGTCCCCGCCGCTGCCCAGATCACCACCCTCCTGCCGGTAGACCAAGCCGCCATCGACCCCACATTCATCACCTTCCGTGGGCGGCTGCTGACGGCCCTCGTCGCCCGCGACACGGCCGACGTCCTGTCCGCCTTCGACCCCGCCGCGCGGCTCTCTTTCGGCGACGCGCCCGGCGGACCCGACGGCGTGCGCCAGATGTGGCTCGGCGAGGAGCACCCCCCCGGCGAGGACCTCTGGACGGTCCTCGCGCGCGTCGTCGCGACGGGGAGCGTGCGGAGCGAGGCCGGCGACGTCGTCACGGCGCCGTACGTTTTCGACGGATTCCCGCAGAACCTCGACCCGTTCGGCCACGCCGCCGTCGTGGGCGAGAACGTCCGCGTGCGCGTGGCGCCGCGCCTCGACGGCGAGATCCTCGACGTGCTCACCTACGCCGTCCTCCCCGTGACGGAGTGGGGCGTCGAGGGCGCAGCGCGGCGGTGGCACAAGGTCCGCCTTGCCGACGGGCGCGAGGGGTACGTGGCGGCGGAGTACCTCTGGAGCCCGATCAACTACCGCGTGGGGTTCCAGAAGACCGACGGCCGCTGGCGCATCACGTTCTTCGTCGCGGGGGACTGAGCGCGCCCCTATAACCGCATCGCCGGGCCGAGGAAGCCCCGGCCCGGCGATGCGATAGTCGCGCTAAGGGGACCCTACTGGATCACCTGTAGGGGACGCGTGGCGGTGAACGTCTCGCCCGTCACGCGGACGAAGTATGAGCCCGCCGGGAGCGCCCGGGCGTCGAGCACGAGCTGGGCGTTCGCCCCCGCTGCGACGAGCCCCTCGTGGAGCACGGCCACGCGTCGGCCGAGCGCGTCGTACACCTCCGCACTTACGCGCTGCGTCCGGTCCACGGAGAGGTTCATGAGCACACGGACGGCGGCTTCTCGCGGGATGGGGTTGGGGTACGCGGCGCTCAAGGAGAACGCCCCCTCCGCCGGGCTCTCGGTGGCCGTCGTCATCGTGACGGTGAACGGGAAGGGGCTCACGTTGAAGAACACGTTGCCGACGGCTCGGATGAGGAGCCGGCCCTGCGCGGTGTCCATGTTGGGGAACGTGACCGTCTCCGCCCCGTCGTTCGGGGTCGCCGCCGCGAGGACGTGGTCGAAGGTGACCCCGTTGTTCGTGGAGTAGAGGATGTCCACGGCCGCCGTGTTGACCGGGCCGGCGTTGGTGCCCGCCACATCCCACGTCACGCTCACCGGCGTCCCGCCCGGGAACGTCTGGCCCGGCGACGTGGCCGTGGTCACGAGGAACGGCCCGGCTTCGACGTGGGTGGTGACGGTGATGAGGGTATCCGCGATGCCGCCTCCGGCCAGCGCGTTGTCCCGTGCGATGAGGCGGAACCGGAGCTCGCGCGAGTCCACGGGGTAGTTCTCCCCGACGATGGGGGGCTGCCCCGCGAGGAGGCGGTCCATCCGCGGGAACACACGGGTGTTTCCGGCCGGGGTGGGGTTGAACGAGCGGAAGAGCGGCGGCGTAGTGGAGACCGGCGAGCCGCCCGGGCCGAGGTCGAACTCCTCCCAGATGTACGTCAGCGAGGCCGGCGTGTCGTCGGTAGCGCTCCCGCTGAGGGTGAAGGGGGTACGGACGGGCAGGGCGTAGCCGCCCGTTGCCGTCACCGTAGGGGGAACGTTCCCCGTGGGGGTGTTCGTGGGGCAGGTCGAGCCGGCCTGGAACGTGATGAAGCTCACGATCTCGTCGAGCGAGATCACGTGGAAGTACGGATCGCTGAACGACTGGAGGTTGTGCCCGCCGCAGATACCCGCGTAGGCCATGATGGTGGAGCCGCTCCCGGGCTCGTAGGCCCGCTGGCCTACGCGGCCGCCTCCGCAGGCGCCCGCCGTCCCGTTGAAGGAGTGGTTGCCGCGGTACTGGTGCCCCATCTCGTGCGCCACGTAGTCCACGTAGAAGGGGTCGCCGATGGGCGTGGGCAGCCCCGTGACGCCCCGCGCCTTGACCCCATTGGAGCACACGACGCCGAGGCCGGCCACCCCACCGCCCCCCGTGGAGAACACGTGCCCGATGTCGTAGTTGGCCGGCCCGATGACCGCGTCGATGGTGGCCTGGTTCTGGCTCAGCATCGCGCTGCCATTGTTGTTGGTGTACGGGTCGGTGTTAGGGTCGAGGTAGATGAGGGTGTCGTTGTTCGGGATGAGCACCATCCGCACGGCCACGTCGTTCTCGTAGATCTGGTTCACCCGCGCCATGGCGACGACGACGGCGTCCATCCCCTCTTCGACGGTCGGGTTGTTCGGGTCGGCGCTGTGGAAGCGGGTGTACTCCCCGGTAGTGGCGAGGGCCAGGCGGTAGGTCCGGAGGGTCTCGCCGTTTCTGAGCGCACCCATCGGCGGCGGCTCTGCGGTCCGGGAAACCTCTGTCTCCTCTACGCGCTCGTGCTCGAACGCCGCCCGCACGCGCTCAGGGTCGGGCGGCGCGTGGCTCCCCCGGTAGACGAGGTAGTCCGTGGCGTTGCCCACGGCATAAGGATCTATGTAGTACGCCCCGTCGGGGGCGAAGACCTGCGCCCGGAACCCCGACGGCGTCATGCTGATGCGGACGGTGGCGGCGGGCTGGCTGAGCCCGCGCCCGAGGTACGTTCGCATCTGGGGGTACCGGGCCTGCAGCGCCGGCGCCAAGATGGATGACTCGATCACCCGGAAGTCGGCGCTGCCCCCTTCCGGCAACGGCAGCGAGAGGACGATCCCCTCGCGGGTGTCGCCCGGGCGGACCTCCTCGGGCGCCGAACGGAGGAGCGCCTCCATGGCGGTGCGGTCGAGCCGGATCGTCCGGTATGACGTGGGCACGATCAGGCGGCGCCCGGCCGGGATGTCATGCTCCCCCACGTCGGACCACAGCGATGCGGGCTGGGCCTGCGGGGACGTGCTCGCCGAGAGGGCGGCCAAGAGGACGGTGAGCGGAAAGGCAAGGAATCGGAAGGCGTACGCAATGTTCATAGTGGTAATGGGCTCAGGCACCGCTTCGGTAGGGGCATCCGCTAGGGGAAAGACGTTCGCTGCGGGTGGCGCATACAGGTTCAAGGTAAGATGAAAGGGGCGGCACCCGGCCGCCTCCTTGCGCGTATGGCCTCGGATGCCCTCCCGCCCCCCCCCCTTTTCCCTCTCGGCTGGCCCGCACCGGGCGCGCCGTATGGCACCTCCCGCGCCTCGCGCTCGCGGGGGTCGTTCGCCTCTACCAGCTTGTCCTCTCTCCGCTCTTCCCCCCTTCGTGCCGGTACACCCCTTCATGCTCGCAGTACGCCATCCTCGCGCTGAAGGAGTACGGCGCCGTGCGGGGGACGATCCTGGCGACATGGCGCGTCCTGCGCTGCAACCCCTGGGGCGGGCACGGCTACGACCCCCCGCGCTGGTTCGGGGAGCCCCTCCCCGAAGGGGCTACGCCGCCCGCTCCTTCAGCAGCGTGAGCACCGCGGCCTCGGGCGGCGCCAGCCCGCGCGGCGTGTTACCGACGTGGCGGCGCGCGAGGACATCGAGGAGGGACCCCTCGCGGTAGGCGTCGAGCACGGCCGGGTGGACGTAGTGCTTCCGGCACACGGCGCACGTGTTGCCGAGCGCGGCGGCCACCTCCTTGATCGTCTCGGCGATGGCCTTGTCGGCAGCCTTCTCGTCCTCACAGGGACCGCACGCGCAGAGGGCCTTCGCCGCGAGGACCGTCCCGCCCCACGTGCGGAAGTCCTTCGCCGTGAACTCCTCGCTCGTCGTCTCGCGGAGGTAGGCGTTCACGTCGCCGGAGGTGAGGACGCACCGCTCGCCGCCGTCGGCGTAGTACTGGAAGAGCGTGTGGCCGGGGAGGTCGCGGCAGGCCTTGACGAGGCGGGCGAGGCGGCGGTCGCGGAGGGTCACCTCGTGCTCGACGCCGCTCTTGCCGGTGAACGCGAACCGGACGCCCGTCCCCTCGAGGGCGACGTGCTTGTCGCGAAGCGTCGTGAGCCCGTACGTCTCGTTCTCCTCGGCGTACTCCGGGTTGCCGATGCGGATGAGCGTCTGGTCGAGGAGGGCCACGGCGAGGGCGAGCACCTTCTCGCGGTCGAGCGTGGGGCGGCGGAGGTCCCCCTCCACGCGGGCGCGGAGGTCGGGCAGCGCCTCGCCGAAAGGGGCGAGCTTCTCGTACTTCGCCCCGCTGCGAACGGCCATCCAGTCGGGGTGGTACCGGTACTGTTTCCGCCCCCGGGCGTCGCGGCCGGTGGCCTGGAGGTGCCCGTTCGGGCTCGGGCAGATCCACACGTCCGTCCACGCCGGCGGGATGGCGAGGGCCGCGATGCGGGCGAGGTCCCGCTCCGAGGCGGGCGACCCGTCCGGGCGCACGTAGGCGAAGCCCGACCCGCGCCGGACGCGGCGGATCCCTGGCAGGGCGTCCGAAACGTAGACGAGGCCGGCCGCTTCGGCGGCGGCCTCCGGCTTTCGGAGGAGGTTGAGCGACATTGAGAGGTGCCATGCAGAAAGGCGGGGGTGAAAGCGTGGCCCCCGCTCGGGGTTTCTGGGGAACCGGATGGTGCCCTCCCCTCTTCCTCGTTTCCTGACACCGACCGTGGCACCAGCCCCCGAAAGAGGCGTTTGTGGGTATCCTCCGCCGCGCCGCCGCCCATGCCCGCCCTCCCCGCCAAGCTCCAGCGCGCCGTCGAGGACCTCGGCTCGCTCGACCCGACGAACCGCACGCTCCTCCTCCTCGACTACGCCGCCGAGCTCGGTCCCTTCCCCGAGGATGAGAAGACCGACGAGCACCTCGTGCGCGGGTGCGTCTCCCGCGTGTGGCTCGTCTCGGAGGTGGAGGACGGACGGATGCGGTTCCGCGCCGCCGCCGACGGCCAGATCGCCCAGGGGATGGCGGCCCTCCTCGTGAACGGCCTTAGCGGCGAGCCGCCCGGAACCGTCGCCGCCCTCACGCCCGACTTCATCCGCGACGCCGGGCTCGCTGAGGCGCTCACACCGGGCCGCCAGGGCGGCCTCGCCGCCATGCTCGCCCGGATGCAGCGCGATGCCCGCGCTGCCCTCGCGCCCTCGTCCTGACCACCGTGCCCGACTTCCGCCTCCACGACTCCCTCTCCCGCCAGACGCTCCCGCTCGAACCGGCGGAGCGGCTCGCCGACGGGACGCCCGTGCTCCGGTTCTACTCGTGCGGGCCGACGGTCTACTCCTACGCCCACATCGGCAATTTCCGGACGTTCCTCACGGCCGACCTCATCGTGCGCACGGCCGAGGCGCTCGGCTGGCAGGTCCGCTACGTCTCGAACGTGACCGACGTGGGCCACCTCACCGAGGACGATGTGGCCGACGCGCACGGCGAGGACCGAATGGCGAAGGCGCTCCGCTCGAAGGAGGGCGAGCGGTTCGTGAACGTGTGGGACCTCGCCCGCCACTACACCGAGGCCCTGCTCGCCGACTGGAAGGCGCTCAACCTCCGCGAGCCGACCGTCCGCCCGCGCGCCACCGAGCACGTCCGCGAGCAGATCCTCGCCGTCGAGCAACTCTCGGACAAGGGGATCGCCTACGAGACCGACGACGGCGTCTACTTCCACGTCCCGGCGTTCCCGGAGTACGGCAAGCTCTCGGGCAACACCGAGGCCGAGCGGCTCACCGAAACCGACCGCGCCGTCGTCCGCGACGAGGCCAAGCGCGACCCCCGCGACTTCGCGCTGTGGAAGAAGGACCCCGGCCACCTCATGCAGTGGCACAGCCCCTGGGGCTGGGGCTTCCCCGGCTGGCACCTTGAGTGCTCGGTCATGGCGCAGCAGTACCTCGGCGAGACCATCGACCTCCACGGCGGCGGGGAGGACCTCCGCTTCCCCCACCACGAGTGCGAAATCGCCCAGGCCGAGGCGCTCACGGGGCAGCCCTTCTCGCGGCGGTGGGTGCACACGCGGTTCCTCCAGGTGGAGGCCCAGAAGATGAGCAAGCGGCTCGGCAACTTCCTCACCGTGCGCGACCTCACCGTACCGGAAGCCGAAGGCGGCCGCGCCGACTGGGGCGCACCCGTGGACCCCCTCGCCCTTCGGCTGATGCTCATCAGCGGGCACTACGGGAAGCCGTTCAACTTCACCCTGAAGGCGCTCCAGGACGCCCAGAAGGTCCGGCGCCGCTACGCCGAGGCCGATGAGGTCGTGCGCGAGGCGCTGAGCGCCAGCGCCTCCAACGGCGCTGCGGATGACGTCCTCGCCAGGGCGCTGCGTGCGGCCTACGACAGCACCCTCGCCGCGATGCTCGACGACCTCAACACGCCGGAGGCCCTCGCCGCGGCGTACCGGGGCGTGAACGCGCTCCTCGCTCGGCACCGCGAGCATCCGCTCGCCGGCACCGACGCCCAATCGGCCGCCGACTTCCTAGACCAGACCAATGCCCTGCTCGGGATCGTCCGCTCCGAGCACGGCGAAGCCGCTACTGCTTCCGAAGAAGATCCGCTCGCCGCGCAGGTCGAAGCCCTCCTCGCCGCGCGCGAGGCTGCCCGCGCCGCGCGCGATTGGGCCCGCGCCGACGCCCTCCGCGCCGAAGTCGACGCCCTTGGCGTGGAGGTGATGGATGGCCCCGAAGGCACCACCTGGCGCCGCAAGATCGGATAA
>DASPKS010000028.1:0-5579 GCA_035628035.1 Rubricoccaceae bacterium | reverse complement strand
CGAGGCCGAGGAGGACTTCGGCGACGAGGGCACGCGGGTCACGTTCTCGTTCGAGAACCTCGACTACGTCGCGCGATGGCTCCTCCGCTACGGCACCGATGCGGAGGTCGTCGAGCCGGAGGCGCTGAAGGCGAAGGTGCGTCAGTACGCCCGCGCCATCGCCGACCAGTACGACGCCGTCGAGGCGTAGCGGCGATGCGCCTCCGACCGGCCACCCCCGACGACGCCGAGGTCGTCTGCGCACTCATCCTGGAGCTCGCGGACTACGAGCGTGCGCAGCCCGGCGACGCGGTGACGACGCCCGAGGCCGTGCGCGCCCACCTCGACCCCGCCGCCGCGCCGCGTCTCTTCGGGATCCTCGCGGAGACCGATGAGGGCGAGCCCGTCGGCGTCGCGCTGTTCTTCCCGGTCTACTCGACGTGGCGGGCCAACTGGGGGGTGTACCTCGAAGACCTCTTCGTGCGGCCGGCCTACCGCAGCCAGGGCTACGGGTTCGCCCTCCTGCAGGCCGTCGCGGCCGAGGCCGTCCGCCGCGGGGCCCACCGGCTCGACTGGATGGTGCTCAACTGGAACCGCCTCGCCATCGACTTCTACGAGCGCCTCGGCGCGAAGCCGATGGGCGACTGGACGGTGATGCGGCTCGAAGGCGAGGCGTTGCGGAAGCTCGGCGAGGGCTGAGGCGTGCGCGTCGTCGTGCTCATCCCGGCCTTCAACGAGGCCCGCTCCATCGGCCGCGTGATCGGCGACCTGCCGTCGGGACTCGTGGATGAGGTCGTCGTCGTCAACAACGCCTCGACGGACGAGACGGAGGCGAACGCGCATGCGGCCGGGGCGACGGTCCTCCGCGAGACGCGGCGCGGCTATGGCCACGCGTGCCTGCGCGGCCTTGCGTACATCGCCGAGCAGGCCGCCGCGGGCCACGCCCCCGACGTCGTCGTCTTCCTCGACGGCGACTACTCCGACCATCCGGACGAGCTGCCCCGCCTGCTCGATCCCCTCGTACGCGACGAGGCCGACCTCGTGCTCGGCTCTCGCCTCCTCGGCCAGCAAATGGGATGGGTCGAGCCGGGCGCGATGCTCCCGCAGGCACGCGTCGGCAACCGCCTCGCGTGCGCGCTCATGCGCGTGCTCTGGGGCACGCCCTACACCGACCTCGGCCCCTTCCGCGCCATCCGCTACCCGGCGCTCCTCGCGCTCGCGATGGAGGACCCGACGTTCGGGTGGACCATCGAGATGCAGATCAAGGCGGCGCAGCTGGGGTTACGCACGGTGGAGGTTCCGGTGCACTACCGCCGCCGCATCGGGGTCTCGAAGATCACCGGCACCGTCGGTGGCACGGTGCGCGCGTCGGCGAAGATCCTCTGGACCATCGCGCGCTACGCGGCGAAGCCTCCGCCCGCCCGCGTGGCCGCCGCCGCCACGGCCGCTTGAGCGGACCGCGAGTGCATCGAGGGGCGCGCTATATTGGCCGCCGAGGCCCCGGCGGATCCGCGTGTTCTCGTCGGGGGTACGACCCACCGCCCCTCTCCCCGCTGCTCCCATGACCACCGCCCCGATCTGGTTCAACGGCGAGCTCGTGCCGTTCGAGGACGCCAAGATCCACGTCCTCTCCCACGTCGTCCACTACGGCTCGTCCGTGTTCGAGGGCATCCGGTGCTACCACACCGCGCGGGGGTCGGCCGTCTTCCGCCTCCGCGAGCACAACCGCCGCCTCGTCGACTCGGCGAAGATCTACCGGATGGAGATCCCGTACACGCTCGACGAGCTCGACCAGGCGTGCCTCGACACCGTCGCCGCGAGCGGGCTCGACGCGTGCTACATCCGCCCGGTGGTGTTCCGAGGGACGGGGCGCATGGGCGTCAACCCCCTCCACAACAGCGTCGAGACGGTCGTCGCGGTGTGGGAGTGGGGGCAGTACCTCGGCGCCGAGGCGCTCGAAGAGGGGGTCGACGTGGAGGTGGCCTCGTGGCACCGCAACGCGCCCAACACGACGCCGAACCTCGCGAAGGCCGGGGGCAACTACCTCAACGGCGCCCTCATCAAGATGGACGCCCTCAAGAAGGGGTTCCACGAGGGGATCGCGCTCAACCCGGACGGGTACCTCTCGGAGGGGAGCGGCGAGAACCTCTTCCTCGTCCGCGACAACACGCTCTACACGGCGCCGACGGCGCTCTCGATCCTCCCCGGCATCACGCGCGACGCCGTGCTCACGCTCGCGCGCGCCGCCGGCTACGAGGTGCGCGAGGGGCTCATCCCGCGCGAGGCGCTCTACATCGCCGACGAGGTGTTTTTCACCGGTACCGCGGCGGAGATTACCCCCGTCCGTTCCATCGACCACTACACCATCGGGAGCGGGCGGCGCGGGCCGGTCACGGCGGCGCTGCAGGAGGCCTTCTTCGACATCGTCCACGGCGGGAACGACCCGTACGGGTGGCTCACATTCGTCCCGCGCCCCGAGGCCGGCGAGGCCGAGCGCATGACCAACGGCGCCCACACGCCGAAGGCGGCCGAGACGGCGGCGGTCTGACCCCGCGTTACCCTTTCCCTGCGCGGCCCGGCTTTCCCACCGGGCCGCGCCCATTTTGGACCGGCCCTTGTGCCGGGGCGGACGGCGGCCTACTTTGCCGCCGCGCGATCCCTCTAACTCCTACTCCTTCCATGCGCTTTACCCTCCTCGCGGCGCTCGGGCTCTTGCTGGCTGCCCCCGCCGCGTACGCTCAGGACTACACGGCCGACGCTACCTACGGCGAGCCGTACCTCGAAGAAGGCTTCACGCCCGACCCCCAATCCATTAGCCTCACGGCCGGCGGTGGCATCAGGGTCAACAAAAGCGGATGCAGCTACGGGTACGTCGCCAACGCGCCCGACGTGAAGCTCCACTACGACACCAGCGGCGGCTCGAACCTCTACATCTACGCCGTCGCCGACCGCGACGTCACGCTCCTCATCAACACGCCGAGCGGGCGGTGGGTCTGCAACGACGACAGCTTCGGCAACGGCGACCCCATCCTCGTCTTCCCCGGCGCGGAGGGCGGGCGCTACGATATCTGGGTGGGCACCTACGGGAGCGACACGGCCCCGGCCCGGCTCTACATCACCGAGATCGACCCGCGCTGACGCGCGCTTCGGTGGCTTATCGTGCGGCCCGGCCTTCCCTTGAGGCCGGGCCGCACGCTATTTCCGGCGGCCCTGCGTTGTTGTCCGCACCGGGCCCCGCCCCTACCTTGCCCTGTCGCCTCTGACGCACGCCATGCGCCGCCTCGCCGTTCTGTTTGCTCTCCTCCTCGGTATCGCCACGCGAGCACCGGCCGCGCAGGACCCGCCCAACTGGGAAGCCGCGCCGCGGTACGCTTCGCTCGAGCTGGAAACCGGCTTCGTCCCGGACCCCCACGCCGTCGACGTCCGTGCAGGGGGCCCCGACGCCATCACCGTTGGCGAGTGCCCCGGATTCATCGCCGCCGACGCGCCGGACGTGGACCTCAACTTCGAGACCGACGGCACGCTCCCGCTCAAGCTGTTCGTCCGCTCGGCCGACGACACGGTGCTCCTCGTGAACACCCCTTCCGGCGAGTGGGTGTGCAACGACGACTTCGAGGGGGTCAGCCCCGGCATCGTGTTCGAGCAGCCGGAGCGGGGGAACTACAACGTGTGGGTGGGCACCTTCGACGAGACCGACGACGCCCCCGCGGCCACGCTCTACATCACGGAGGTGCTCGTGGAAGAGCCGGCCGTCGGCGCGACGCCGACCTACGGGACGGTTCGCCTCGCGAGCGGGTTCAGGCCGGATCCCCGCGCCGTCGAGGTCGCCGCCGGTGGGCCCGACGCGATCTCCGTGGAGGGCTGCCCCGGCTTCATCAACGCGGCCGCGCCGGACGTGGACGTGAGCTTCGAGGCCGATGGCACCCTCCCCCTCCGCTTCTACGCCCGCGCCGACTCGGCCGACCTCGTCCTCCTCGTGAACACCCCCTCGGGCGGGTGGGTGTGCGACGACGACAGCGACCTCGGGGTGAACCCCGGGATCGTCTTCGACGCGCCCGAGAGCGGCCTCTACAACGTGTGGGTCGGCCTCTACAACGGCGCGGCGGCCGGAGCGTGGCCGCAGGCGACGCTCTACGTCTCTGAGCTCCTTGAGACGTTCGAGGGAGAGGGCGAGATGGAGGGGGGAACGGGATTCGGGACTGGGATAGGCAACAGTGGAACACCGCCGCCCCCGCCGCCGGCCCCCGCTCCTGGGTCTGAGCCGAACCGCGTCGAGTTCGATCCCGCCCTCGACGGGCTGGGCGGCGGTGCCGGTGGCACGGGCGAGGCAGAGATGGCCCTCTTCGCCACGCCCACCTACGGCACCCTCACGCTGGGCCCCGGCTTCCGGCCCGACCCCACCACGCGCGAGGTCCGTGCGGGCGGCCGCAGCCGCGTCGCCCTCCGCGCGGCCGACTGCACGGGCTACATCAACCGCGTCGCGCCCGATGTGAACCTCGTCTGGCGGGGTCGGGGAGGGCGCCGCCTCACCCTCTACGTCACTTCCTCCACCGACACCACGCTCCTCGTGAACACCCCGAGCGGGGACTGGCTCTGCAACGACGACTTCAGCGACAGCAACCCGGCCGTCACCATCGAGCGGCCGGAGGAGGGGCTGTACAACATCTGGGTGGGCACGTTCACCTCGAACGCGGCCGGGGCGCGCGCCACGCTGCACGTCTCGGAGCGCCCGCCCCGCCGATGAGACGACGTCGTTTTGGGCAGACAGCGCCGTCTCCGGCGCTAGCCAGCCGCCTGGGATCCCGCGTGTACGAGACGCCTGGACGCGTCGTCAGCGGCTGGCACCCCCTTTGTTGTGTTTGCCCGGCTGGCCGCCTACCTTAGCGGCCGGTTCGGTGCGAGCCGTTCTCTCCACCCCACGACCCCTTATGAAGAAGCCCTCTACGCCCGTCCTCGCGGCGGTGGCCCTCCTCGTCGGCCTCGTCGCCGCGCCGGCGGCGCAGGCCCAGCCCAACTGGCGCGCGACCCCGATGTTCGGGACCGTTAACCTCCGAGCGGGGTTCACCCCCGACCCCCACGTCGTGCAGGTGCGCGCGGGTGGGGCCGACCGGAACTCCATCTCCGGCAGCGGCTGCGCCGGCTACATCAACAACGCGCAGCCCGATGTGGACCTGAACTACCGCGCCGGCCGGAGCCGCCTCTACATCTATGTCCGCTCCGACATCGACACCACGCTGCTCGTGAACCTCCCCAACGGCAACTGGGTCTGCAGCGACGACTACAACGGGAACAACCCCGCCATCGTGCTCAACAGCCCGCTGAGCGGGAACTACAACATCTGGGTGGGCACGTACTCGTCGAGCAACACCGGCGCCACGGCCAACGTGTACATCTCGGAGCTCACGCCGCGCTGGTAACGGCCCCCTACGCTTCTCCCTTCGCCGCCCGGCACCTCGTCGTGTCGGGCGGCTTTTTTTGTCGGCGAAGGCTGTCAGACCTGGTCGGTACGGAGCTTCTCCAGCAGCGCCGATAGCGTCCGGTGCTCGTCCTCCGAGAGGTGCCGCGTGAGGCGCGCCATGAGCGCTTCCATCGGGGCGTCG
>DASPKS010000027.1:0-29814 GCA_035628035.1 Rubricoccaceae bacterium | reverse complement strand
GTGAGCGAAGAGGAGGCCGCCGGCGGCGTAGACCGCGTTCGCGCGCTGGGTACCGGCGGAGGGGAGCCCGTTGTTCGCCGGGGCCCACATGTCGCCGAGCGTGCTCGTCCGGAAGACGCCGCCCTCGATCCCTTGGACCGTCAGCACGCAGACGAACACCTCGCTCCCGACCACGGCGAACGTGGAGGGCCCGCCCCACGTGCTGATCGGGGGCAGCCCGTTGTTCACGGGCTCCCAGCTCGCCCCGTCGTTCAGGCTCCGCCACACCCCCTGCAGCCAGATCCCGGCAAACACGGCGCCGCCGGCCGAGGCGAGCGCCGTTACCTCGGTCCCAACCGGGAGCCCATTGTTCACCGGGTCCCAGCTCTCGCCGAGGTTCGTTGAGCGGAAGACGCCGGACGCGCTCGTCCCGGCGTAGAGGTCGCCGCCCTCCACCCCGAGCGCGGTGACGGCGAGGCTGCCAAGCCCGGTGTTGACCGGCTGCCACGTCGCGCCGCCGTCCGTCGAGCGGAAGACGCCCTGGCCGGTGTGGTTGGCGAACACCGCCGTCCCGATCCGGACGAACTCGTCGAAGGGCCTGGGCGCCTCGCTGTTGCGCAGGGTCCACGTCGCGCCCTCATCCTCGCTCCGGTACACCCCGCCGTCGGCGGCGAAGAAGTCGTAGTTGTTCGCGACGAGGAGGGCACCGTCGATCTCGATGAGATCGCGGGCCGTGCCGCCGCCCGGCCCCCCCGTCGAGACCCACTGCGCCGACGCGGGCGGCGAAAGCGCGAGCAGCGCGAAGACCCCGAAGGACCCCGCGAAGCGAAGGGCGCACGCGCGGGGCCTCGCGCGATGGCAATGCACAGCGATCACGGACATCACGGTCCTCGTCGGGTGGACGAGGGGGAAGGTAGGGAAACGCGCCTAACGCGCAACTACCACGCGGCGGACCGGCGAGACGCCCCCCGCCCCCGTGGCGCGGACGACGTAGAGCCCGGGGGTGAGCGCCGCCGCGTCGAGGCTGAGCGCGTGGGTGCCGGCGCTGAGCGGGCCGTCGTGGAGGACGGCCACGCGGCGGCCGAGCGCGTCGAACGCCTCCACCCGCACCGCCTGCGGCGCCGCCAGCGTCAGCGTGAGGCGGGCCATCCCACGGGCCGGGTTCGGCGCCGGCGCCGCGAGCGCGAGCGCCGCCGGCGCGGCGTCAGGCACGGGCTCGACGGGAGTCGGTACGGGGTCGGTTTCGCGGGTGTAGATGAAGCCGCCGAAGCCCACCACGTAGGCCCGGCTGCTCGTTACCACGATCCCGCTGAACGATCCGTAGGCGTTGGGGTCGGCCCCGACCTCCTCGTAGGTCCCGGTCTGCCCGCCGTCGGTGCTGTGGTAGACGATGCCGTCGTCGTATCCGCCCATGGACGGGAAGTAGGTGCTCGCCCACACGTCGGCCGGGCTCCGGAGGTGGAAGTCGGAGAACTTGACGGCGCCGATCTCGAAGTCGAGCAGCGCCCACGTCACGCCGCCGTCGGTGCTGCGGACGAGGTAGCGGTCCCATCCGCCGGCGAAGCCGGTGAGGCCGTCCGAGGCGAACTCCATGTCGAGCACGTCAATCCCGACGCCAGGGTCGGGGAGGGCGCCCTGGGTCCACGTCTGCCCGCCGTCGGTCGTGCGGAAGAAGGTGCCGCCGTCGGAGCCGGTCCACCCCTTCTCCCCCTCGAAGTCCACGTAGAGGAGCTGGGAGCGGGAGTCCTCGAAGAGGAAGACCGATGTCCACGTGGCCCCCCCGTCGGTGGTGCGCCACATGAAGTCGCGGTAAGGTGGGACGAAGTCGGAGCCGACGATCCAGCCGTCGTTGCGCGAGCGGAAGTGGACGTCGTAGACGAAGAAGTCCCCCCTGCGCACGGGGAGGGTGCCCGCTAGCGCCCATGTCAACCCGCCGTCGAGGCTCTTGTAGAGCGCGCCGTCCTCGGTGGCGGCCACGACGTAGAGCGTGTCCACGGCGAAGGCGGCGCGGAAGGCATCCGCGAAGGGGTTCGTGTCGTCGCGGAGCGTCCACGTGGCCCCGCCGTTCTCGGTCTGGAGGATGGTGCCGTCGCGGCCCAC
The DNA here is from genome assembly GCA_035628035.1 of Rubricoccaceae bacterium. GTDB lineage: Bacteria > Bacteroidota > Rhodothermia > Rhodothermales > Rubricoccaceae > DASPKS01. The sequence continues at coordinate 27,735 of DASPKS010000027.1, read as the reverse complement.
GCTCACGAGGCGCTGGTCGGTGAGGGCAACGATCTCGTAGAGCTCGTCGTTGGAAGGGGCCGGCTGCCGGGTCCACTGCGCCGAGGCCGATGGCGCGAACACCAGCAGGACGAGGGCGAAACGAATGAGCATCGTGGCGTCCGTGGGAGGAGGAGAGGTCAGCGGGTAACAACGAGGCGGCGCGAGGCGCTACCTCCGTTCGGGCCGTCGGCGCGGACGACGTACACCCCCGGGGCGAGGGCCGAGACGTCGAGCGCGAGCGCGTGGGTGCCGGCGGCCATCGGGCCCTCGTGGAGGACGGCCACGCGGCGGCCCAGCGCGTCGTACGCGGTGATAGTCACCCGCTGCGCCGCGGCGAGGGCGAGCGTGAACCGCACGGCACTCCGCGCAGGGTTCGGCACGGGCGCCGAGAGCGCGAGCCCCGCGGCCGGTACCGGAATCGTCGGCTCGGTCGCCACCGGCGGGTTCAGCGCGTAGATGTGCCCGCCGAACCCGACCACCCACGCGCTCCCCCCGGGCGTGGCGACGACGCCGGTGAACGAGCCGAACGCCTCCGGCCGGGAGTTCACCGTCAGCTCCTGCCACGTCGCCCCCCCGTCGGTCGAGTGGAGGACGACGTCCTCCGTCGTGGCCACCCACACGTCGTTGGGGCTCGTGACGTGGATGTCCCACATCGTATAGCCGGGCGAGGGGCTGCCCGGCGGCGCCGGGGGGACGTTGAGCACGGTCCACGTGGCCCCGCCGTCGGTGCTCCTCGCGGCGTATCCGAACCACCCCACCACGTAGCCAGTGTTCTCGTCGAAGAACTCGATGTCGTTCATGTTGTACGCGTACGAGTCCGGGAGCTCGATGAAGGTCCACGTAGCCCCGCCGTCCTCGGTGCGGAGCACCCGCGCGCCGATGCCGCCGCCGAGCTGGACCCCCGAGACGATCCACCCCCGCTGGCCCTCGAAGTCCACGCCGACCCACACCTGGCCGCGCGTGCCGGGAGTGCCTGCGAGGGAGGTCCACGTCTGCCCGCCGTCGGGGGTGTGCCACACGTTGCGGTCGTAGGGGCTGATGAGGTCGCGCCCTACGACCCAGCCGTCGGTGGGGGTGCGGAAATGGACGTCGCCGTTGTCGCCGACCGAGAAGCCGGGGTCCGGGATGGGGTTGCCGGCCGTCCACGTGTGCCCGCCGTCGAACGTCCGCTGCACGCTGTTCGCGCCGGTCAGCATCACGGCCACGGAGTCGTTGAGCGTCTGGACGGCGAGGTTGCCGGCGGGCTCGACGGCATCCTCGATCAGCACCCAGCGCGCGCCGGCGTCCTCCGTCAAGAGCGCCTCGCTCGACGCGACGAGCAGGCGGTGCTCGTCGAACATCGCGATGTCGCTGCCGACGCCGTAGCCGTTGCTGACCTGGGTCCACGTGAGCCCGCCGTCGGTCGTCCTCAGAACGAGCCCGTTCGTGGCGACGAGCCATCCCTCGGTAGTGCTGGAGAAGTCGAGCCCCCACTCACACTCGGCGGCGATGCGGTCGCAGCCGACGGTGGGCGCGGCGAAGGCGAAGGTCCACGTCTGGCCGGCGTCGGTGGTCCGCCACACCTGCCCCACCGGGGTCACGACGACGGCCGTCTGCGCGTCGAGGACCTCGGCGCGGTGGACGCCGCCAGGGATGGGCGCTCCGAGGCTGGTCCACGTCTGCCCGGCGTCGGCCGTGCGGATCATGGGGCTCGGCCCGGGGAACGAGAACTGCGGGTAGTACGCGACGCCCGCCGTCGCGGAGAACTCGAGGAACACCTGGGCCCCCTGCGCGGCCGCCACGTTGGTCCACGTCTGCCCGGCGTCGGCCGAGCGGGCGACCTGGTTGTCGATGATGGCGACGGCCACGTCGTCGCTGAGGAACGCCACGTCGTAGGCCTCGCCGGAGCGCACCATCGAGAAGCTCTGGCCGCCGTTCGTCGTGCGGCGGATGCCCTGGGGCCCCCCGGCGATGCCGACCTGGTTGTCGTCGCGGAAGCTGAAGGCGTAGGACTCGCCCGGCGAGAAGTTCCACGAGGCGCCGCCGTTGCGGCTCACGTAGATCCCGCCGTTGGAGACGGCGTACCCGAACGTCGGCGTGAAGAACTCGACGTAGTAGGTGGAGCCGAGGAACTGCATCGGCTGCCATGTCTGTCCGCCGTCGGTCGTCCGCCAGTTCTCATCGCCGACAGTCCAGCCGAGCTGGCTGTTGAGGAAGAAGATGTCGTAGAGGCCGAATTGGTTGGGGAGCGGGACGTCGGCCCACGTCTGCCCGCCATCGGTCGTCACGAAGAGCGGGCCGCGAGGGTCGTCCCACTCGCTGTCGTCGCCGGCAATGAAGGCGACGCCCGGCGTCGGGCTCCCGACGTCGTGGAGGTAGTTCCCGTGGGGGATCGGCGACTGCTGCACCCACTGCGCTCCGGCAGTAGGGGCGAGGGCGAGGAGCAACGTGAGGGGGGCCGCGCGGCGCGCAGCCCAGAGGGTAGCGGAGGCGCTCATAGGGGAATAGCGTGGTGGAGAGGGGGGAAGAGCCGATGTGCAGCGGGTGCACATCCCTGTGCACTGCTGGTAAGCCCGGACACCGACGAGGGGGCGGTGGTCGCGGCCACCGCCCCCTCGAACAAGTGCCGTGCCGTGCCGGCTCAGCGGGCGACGACGAGGCGGCGCGGGGCGGAGACGCCAGTGCGTCCCTCCGCGCGGACGACGTACACGCCGGGCGCGAGCACGGAAACGTCGGCGATGAGCGGGTGGGTCCCGACGTGGAGGGGGCCCTCGTGGAGCGTGGCCACGCGGCGGCCCAGCGCGTCGTAAAGGGCGACGCTGACGGCCTGCGCCTCGGTGAGGGCGAGCGTGAGGCGGGCCGCCCCGCGCGAGGGGTTCGGCGTCGGCGCCGACAGCGCCACGGACGCGCTCGGCGCCGGTACGCCCGGCTCAGCGGCCGTCGTGCCCAACGATACGAAGAGGCCCTCGTCGTCCATCAGCGCCACGTAGCGGGGGCCGTCGCGGAAGAGGTCAAGCACGTCCTGCCCTCCCTCTTCACTACTGGGGAGGCCTGCGCTGGCCGGCGTGAACGTGGCGCCGCCGTCGGTCGAGCAGAACACGCCCTCGTTCGTGCCGGCGCAGAGCACCCCCGCGTCGACCTCGACGAGCAGCGAGAGCGGCCGGGTGGCGGGGCTGCCCATCGGGCCGAGCGGGGTCCACGTCGCACCGAGGTCGGTAGAGCGGCGGAGGCGGTTGTCGTCGTCGTCGCCGACGTAGAGGGCGCCGGCGGCGTCGACGAACAGCCGCGGCATCCCGTCGAACGGCTCCGCCGTGGGGTGCGGGCGGACGAGCCACGTCTGCCCGCCGTCGGCGGAGACGCGCAGGGTCGGGGCCGTGAAGGAGCCGATGGGCAACGCGACGATGCCGCCGCCCGCCTCCGGCGACCCGACGAACGAGCCGGGCTCCTCGAAGGCGACCGTCCACGTCTGCCCGCCATCGGCGGAGCGGAGCAGGCGGCCAGGCGAGCCCGGGTCGGGCAGGCTGACGCTGGCGAAGAGGAGCCCGCCGTCGAAGGCGAGCCCGATGGGCCGGTCGCCCGGGAACGCGAGCGGCGTCCACGGGGCACTCCCGTCGAGGGCGGTACGGTAGATCCTGTTGTGCGTGCTCAGCACGATCCACCCGGCAGTGGGGTCGGCGACGAACTCCCGCCCGGTGAGGGGGTCGATCCCATCGGTCCACAGCGTCCACGTCTGCCCCCCGTCAGTCGAGCGGAACGGCCCGGCGCCGTTGGTGGCGACGGCGAGGGCGCCGCCGGCCGAGATCGCGTCCTGCGCGTGGCGGAGGCCGAGCCCGTCGGGGATCTCGGCCCACGTCTGCCCGCCGTCGGTGGAGCGGTGCGGGACGCGGTTGACGATGGCGAGCACGGTAAGCCCGGAGGCGGCCACATCGTGGATCGGCTGCCCCTCGAAGAACGACGGGGCGGCGGGCCACGTCTGCCCGCCGTCGGTGGAGCGGTAGAGCCCGCCGGGGGTGGCGGCCCACACCGCGCCGTTGCCCGAGGCCGCGAGCGCCTCGACGCCGCCGAGCGCGGCGGCCTGCGTCCACGTCGCGCCGTCGGGAGAGGTCCAGAGCGCGCCTGTGGTCGCCGCCGCGAGCCGCGTGCCCGACGCCGCCAGGGCGCCGACCGAGTGCCCGCCGATCCCCGAGGGCGTCCACGTCGCGCCGCTGTTGGCCGAGGTGAAGACCCCGTCGAGCGTGCCGGCGTACGCCGTCGTCCCTACGAACGCCATCGCGGCCGGGGCTACCGTCATCTCCGGCCAGGACTGGCCATTGTTCGTCGAGCGGAACGCAGCCACCTGCGGACCCCCTCCTCCGCCCACGAAGAGTCCCGTCACGTACACTGTCCCGTCGGGGCCTACGGCTATGCGCTCGACGCCAAGCGGGATGCCCTCGTGGCCGGTGCGGACGGGGAACCAGTCCCACGTGCCGTCGGCGAAGATGTGGAAGACCCCGCCCGTCCCCGCCCACGCCTCGCCGCCGGGTGCGCCCGCCACGTCGGAGAACGCGCCGGTGAACGTGCTCGCGACGTCTTCCCACCGGGCGGCGCCGGCGTTGTAGCGGTGGGTCTCGGTGTCGGAGACGGCGTAGGGGGTGCCGTCGCCCGAGACGGCCGCGCCGACGAGGCGGGCGGCCTGGGGCCCGCCGAGCGGGGTCCACGGTCCGGGCTGGGCGGCCGCCGTCGTGGCGACGAGGAAACAGAGGAGAAGGGAGCAGCGCATCGGTGGTGGGCGTGGGCTCGAAGAAGGAGGGGGTCTGCCGCTGTGGGCGGCGCAGACGAAGGGGATAGCCAGCCGGGCACGCGCCCCGCCGGTCTATCCCCCAACAGAAAAAACGGCCGCGATGGTCCCCTCGTCAACGAGAATAGGACCGGCGGCCGAGCGCCGTGATGAGCGGCCGCTACAGGCCCCGACGCTCGCGGAACAGCCGGGCCTGCCGCCGCGACATCTGGACTTCGGGGCCGCCTTCGATCTGCACGAGGAGCCCCCCGGCCCCCCAGGGCCGCAGCCCCCGCACCCACCGCAGGTTGAGGAGGTGCCGGCGGCTCGCGCGGAAGAACACGGCCGGGTCGAGCCGCGCTTCGAGCACACTCAGCGAGCGCGCCACGAGGGGCCGCTCGTGCCCGAAGTAGAGCCGGGTGTAGTTCCCCTCCGACTCGAACAGGCGCACGTCGCCGAGCCGGACGAACCAGTACCGCTCGCCGTCTTTGACGAACACCCGGTCGGCCTCGGTGAGCACGCCGCGCCCGCCGGGCGGCGCCGCACGCACGCGCTCCAGCGCCGCTGCCAGCCGCCGCGGCTCGATGGGCTTGAGGAGGTAGTCGAGCGCGTTCACCTCGAAGGCGCGAAGGGCGTAGGCGTCGTGGGCCGTGGTGAAGATGACGGCGGGGGCCGCCTCCAGCGAGGCGAGCAGCTCGAACCCGCTCTCGCCGGGCATCTGCACGTCGAGGAACACGAGGTCGGGGTGGTGCGCCTCGAGAGCCTCGCGGGCCGCCTCGGCGTCGGCGGCCTCGGCGACGACCTCCACCTCGGGGTGCTCGCGGAGGAGCCGGCGGAGCTCGGCGCGGGCGAGCCGCTCGTCGTCTACGAGCACGGCCCTCATGCGGCGCTCAGTAGCTGGCCGTTGCGCGCGGGATGGGCGGGCAGGTCCAGCTCGGCGATGACCTCCCCCCTCCCCGTATCAGTGAGCATGAGCGATGCGGCCTCCCCGTAGAGCAGGCGGAGCCGCGCGCGGGCGTTGCGGAGGCCCACCCCGGCGCCCTCGGGATCGGACGCTCCGGCGAGGGCGCCGGTGTTCACGACGCGCACGCGGAGCCGGTCGGCGTGGCGGCGGGCCTCGACGGCGAGGGCGCCGCCGCCCGGCTGCCGCGCCACGCCGTGCTTGACGGCGTTCTCAACGAGGGTCTGCACGAGCATCGGGAGGACGGACGCCTCCAGCGCCGCCGGGTCCGCTTCCACGCGGTAGCGGAGCCGCTCCTCCAGCCGCATCGCTTCGAGGGCGAGGTAGTTCTCCACCATCTCCATCTCCGCCCGCAACGCCACCGTGGCGACGTCGCTGCGCTGGAGCGAGTACCGGAGCATCTCCGAGAGCCTCGTCACGGCGCGCTGCGCCCGCGCGGGCTCCTCGGCGATGAGCGCGCGGACGCTGTTGAGCGCGTTGAAGAGGAAGTGCGGGTTGAGCTGGGAGCGGAGCGTGTCCATCTCGGCCGCGCGCGCCTCCGCTGCCGTGCGCCACCACGCCACCTCGGCTTCGCGCGCCCGCGCGGCGTAGTGGTACGCGAAGTAGATGAGGGACCAGCCGAAGAACGGGATGCTGAAGAAGTAGAGCGTCATGGCGTGGATGTGCCACATGATGCTCATCGTCTCGCGGTTCTCGGTGAGCGTGAGGAGCCCTGCTTCTTGGACCAGCAGCAGTCCCAGCCCCTGCACGAGGCTGGCTACGATGATGCGCGGCGCGAGCGCCAACGGCGCGCATCGCTTCCAGCCTCGCGCGCGGATGAACGCCCGGTAGGCATGCGAGAGGAGGAATCCCGCTAGCGCCGGGAGGAGGACGATGGCGGTAAACCGCCCCCACCCCCGCCACGGCACGATGAAGAACATGAGGTGGTTCGACAGGGCGTACGCCCCCCAGCCAAGGGCCTGCAGCGTCCAGTACGCGCGGCGGGAGGGCCGCGCGACGCCCTCGCTCGCTCGATTATCCGTCTTGGCCTTCATGGATGTCTCCGGCGGCGCGCGGTTCGTGCAGGCGACGATACCGCAGCCGGCACCGACGAGCCATGAGATCAGGATGAACGGCCGAAATCACGGAGGAGCGGTCACGGAGGCGGAAGCCAACGTCGCGCCCGGCGCGGCGGGGGTGCCCCCCGCCCCAAGCGTGAGCACGGACGGCCCCGCTACCGCGCGACGACGAGGCGGCGCGCGGCGGAGCTGCCCCCCGCCGCCGCAGCGCGGACGACGTAGAGCCCCGGCGGGAACCCCGCAACCTCGACGGTGAGCGCGTGATCGCCGGCACCAAGGGGCCCCTCGTGGAGCGCCGCCACCCGGCGGCCAAGCGCGTCGAAGACCGCGACTTCGACGGCCTGTGCCTCCGCGAGGGTGAGGGTGAGCCGCGTGAGCCCATGCGCCGGATGCGGCCGCGGCGACGAGAGTTCTAGCGGACGGCTGGCCGGCTGCAACGGACCGGTCTCGTCGTCCGTCACCACGCCACCAGCACGGTACACCGCCACCCCCTCGCTGGCCGTCCCGATCCACAGGTTCCCCGCGTGGTCGCTCGTGAGCGACCAGATCTGCTCGTGCGGAAGCGGCGAGTTCTCCGCCGTGAACGCCGTCCATGTCGTCCCGTTGAACCGCGCGACGCCGCCGTGGTAGGGCCAGTTCTGGCCGTCGAAGCACCCGGCCCACGCCGTGCCGTCGGGCGTGAACGTGATCGCCTGGCAGACGTCAGCGGGTAGCCCCTCGGACTCGCGGTAGACCGCCGTCACGGCGCCGCCCTCGATGCGCGCCACGCCGTCGCCGGTGGCCACCCACGCCGTCCCGTCGGGCCCCACGCCCACGGCCCACGTGTTGATGTGGGGGAGCCCGTCGGCCTGGCGGTAGACGGTCCACGTCCCGTCGGGCCCGTAGCGGGCCGCGCCCGAGCCCGCGGCGATCCACACGGCCCCGTCGGGCGCGGCCGTCACGTCGGCGATGTCGCCGGCCGGGAGCGGGGAGTTTTCCGAAGTGAACCGGGTGACGGTCCCGTTCGCGATGCGCGCAACGCCGCCGCCGTTCGCGCCGAAGTCGAGCCCGGCCCACACCGACCCGTCGGTCGCGACGGCCACCTGCTCGGCCCACGGGGTGCCGAGCTCCGCGGCCCCGTACGTCTCCGCCCACGCCGCCCCGTCCCAGCGGGCGACGCCGAACCCGTCGGCGGCGATCCAGGTGTGGCCGTTGGCGTCGAGGGCGAGGTCGTCCACAGCGTCGGTGGGGAAGGGCCACGGCTCGAACCCCATGTTGTAGGGGTTGAAGTTGCGCCACACACGGCCGTCGAACCGGGTGGCCCCGCCGCCGCCGCTGGCGAACCACATCGGGCCGGGCTGCCCCGGCGGCGCCGGCTCGGCGGCGATGGCGTTGATCCACCGCTCCGGCAGCCCCGTGTTGTGGACGCGGTACGTCCGCATGGCGTAGCCGCCCCCGCCGTTCGGGGTCATGTGCGTGAGCCCGCCGATGCCGCCGGTCCACACGCTCCCGTCGGGGCGGTAGGTGACGGTGTAGATGTGGGACTGCGGGGGGTAGTGCCACTGGAACGTGCTCCCGTCGAACCGGGCGAGCCCGTTCGAGAGCGTGCCGAGCCAGGCCACGCCGCCACCGGGCTCCAGCGCGATCGCGTAGAAGAAGTCGGTGGGGAGCCCGGCGTTGTTGCGGTTGTAGTTGGTCCAGGCCGTGCCGTTCCAGATCCAGAAGCCGCGGCCGTTCGTGCCCACCCACACGCGGCCGTCGTCGCCGACGACGATGGATGGCGGGCCGTCGAGGTCGGCCATCTCGTCGTGGAGGGTCCACGTGGTCCCGTCGAACCGGACGACGCCCTCGTACTTCACGCCGGCCCACACCGCGCCCGAAGGCTCCACAGCGACGGCCGAGATGAGGTTGCCGGGGATCCCGGAGTTCAACGTGGTGTAGACCTCCCACGTGGTCCCGTCGAAGTGGGCGAGCCCTCCCTGGTTGATGTTCTGACTCGTCGTGGCCACCCACACGCCCCCCTCCCCGTCGAGCGCGACGTCGCTCACGGCGAGGGCAGGGAGGGGCGAGTTCGAAGGGGTGAACACTTCCCACGTGGTGCCGCCGGCTGCGCGGCGGGCGAGGCCAGCCGGCGTGCCGGCCCACACCGTCCCATCGGCGTCGATCACCACGTCGCCGACGTAGTAGGTAGGGAGGCCGTCCTCCTCGTTGATCACGTCCCACGCCTCGCCGTCGAACACGCCGAGCCCCCCCTCGTCCCAGACGGGGTCCTCAGCCGCTACCCACACCCGGCCATCCGGGGCGAAGGCGGCCGCGTACACGTAGTCCCCGGGGATGCCCGTGTTGGTCGGGAGGTAGAACACCCAGTCGGGGTTCTGCGCGAGGGCACGGCCACCGGAGAAGAGGCCGAGGAGGAGGGTGAGCTTCAGCGTGCGCATGGTGGTGGCGAACGTCGGAACGGATTACTTGAGCAGGACGGCAGTGCGGGTAGCGGTCACGCCCTGCCCTGTGGCGCGGACGAAGTAGGCCCCGCTGGGGAGGCCTGACCCGTCGAGGGTGAATGTGTGGGTGCCCGCCGCGAGGGGGCCCTCGTGGAGCGTCGCCACGCGGCGGCCCAGCGCGTCGTACACCTCGACGAGCACCGGCTGGGCCTCGGCCACGACGAGGGTGAACCGGGCCTGCGGGTTGAACGGGTTGGGGTACACCGCGCTCAGGGCGAACGACGACGGCGACTCCGAGCCGGGGCCGTCCTCGGACGACACCACGAGCGGGTTGTGCGCAACGGCGAGCGTCGCATCCTCGCGGGTGTAGGCGAACGAAGCGCCGTTCGGGAAGAACTCCACGTCGGTGGGGGCCCATGCCTCCTCGGTGTAGGTGTGGCGGAGGGCACCCGTCCCGAAGTCCCAGAGGCGGATCGTCGTGTCGCCCCCGGAGACGACGAAGCGGTCGTCGTCCGAAAGGTCGAGCGCCGTGACGGCCCCGCTGTGCCCCGTCATCGTGCGGACGAGCGAGCCGTCGGCGACGGACCACACCTTCACGAGGCCATCGTCGCCGCCCGAGACGAGCAGCGTCCCGTCGGCGGAGAAGTCCACGCGGCGGACGGCGCCGCCGTGGGCGCCCGAGATCGTCCGGACGATGTCGCCCGTCCCCGTGTCGACGATGCGGATGCCAGCCAGCCACGTCCCTACGGCGAGGCGCGAGCCGTCGGCCGAGTACGCGAGGTCGGCCGTCTGCCCCGTCGTCACGACGTGCTCGACGAACATCCCGGAGAGGTTGACGATGACGAGCTCAGGGTCAAGGCTCCCGATGGCGATGCGCTGCCCATCGGGGGAGAACTGCATCCCGTCGACGACGGTGGTGCGCCCGAACGCGAGCTCGTGGAGGAGCTCGCCGTCGGAGCGGCGCCAGATGCGGACCTCGGCGTCCCAGTCGCCGCCGCCGGCCGCGACGAGCGAATCGTCGGGAGAGAAGGCCACCTCGGTGACGCCGTCGCTGTTGCAGGTGTAGAGGAGCTCCCGCTGATGCGCGCCGGTCGCGCCGTCCCAGATGCGCACGGCGCTGTCGAAGTAGAACGCGCCCGTCGCGACGAGGTCGCCCCCCTTCGATACGTCGAGGCCGTGCACGGTGCTCGTGTGCGTCATGAACGGGTCGATGAGCTGCCCCTCGGGGAACGTGAACGCGACCCAGCGCGGCCCCCAGTCCCCGCACCCGACGGGCTGCCCGATGAACGTCTGCCCGTCCGGCGCGAGCCGGATCGACATCACGTCGGGCACGTGGCTCACGAGCGCGCCCGTCTCCACGTTGAAGATGTTCACGCCATCGTACTCGTGGCCGGCGAAGACGTACTGCCCGTCGGACGTGAACCCGGTGTAGCGGGCGTTACTGATGTGGCTCCCGATGGGGAGCGTGCGGAGCGGCTGGCCGGTGTTGGGGTCCCACAGCTGGATGAACGCGTTGAGATCGCCGCCGGCAGCGGCCAGCACCGAGCCATTCGGCGAGAACGCCAGCTCGGGGAAGTGCGGCGCTCCCGTGAGCGTGCGCTCGATGGTCCAGTCCGAGGTGCGATAGATCCGCACGTTCCGGGCGCGGTCGCTGGTGGCAAGGCGCTGCCCATCTGGGGAGAAGGAGGCGTCGATCGCCTCGGCCCCTTGCGCGAGCGTCTGGAGGAGGGCGCCGGTGCTGGCGTTACGAACCTCGACGTCGTCGTCGTAGGCGAAGGTGAGGAGCGACCCGTCGGGCGAGAACTCGATCCCGTAGGCCCAGTTGCCCACGTCGACGCGCCAGACCTCGTCGCCGGTGTTCACGTCCCACACGGCGACGTCGTTGTCCTCGCCGGTGGTGGCGATGCGGGTGCCGTCCGGGGCGTAGGTCACGTCCCACACGTTGGTGCTGTTGACGGGGATCGTCCGGAGAAGGAAGCGGGGCTCACCGTCGAACACCTTGACGGTCCCGTCGTCGCCGCCGACGGCAAACGTGGATCCATCGGGAGCCCAGGCCGCGCGGTTCGAGCCGCCGGCCTGGCCGCCGCGCGCCCAGACGAAGTCGGGGGCCTGTGCGGCAGGAGCGCCCGCCCGAAGGAGCGCCAGCAGTAGCAAGGGGCAGATACGGAGGTACATGATCGGGTCTGAGATAGACCGGGCTTACTTGAGAAGGACTGCGGAGCGGGTGACGGAGACCGTCTCCCCGGTCGCGCGGAGGAGGTAGAGCCCGCTCGGAAGCGCGCCCCCATCGAGGGCGAACGCGTGCGTGCCCGCCTCCATCCGGCCGTCGTGGAGCGTGGCCACCTCTCGGCCGAGGGCGTCGTAGAGCGCGAGGGTCACGCGCTGCGGCGCATCGACCTCGAGGGTGAACCGGGCGAGGGGGTTGAACGGGTTGGGGTACACCGCCGAGAGCGCGAACGACGACGGCGACTCCGGGTCGCCACCCGGCTCATTCCCCGTCGGCATCCCGGTGAGCCCGGGCACCACGGCGATGCCGACCTCTCCGCCGAAGGGCGGCGTCTCGTGCGCGACGAGCGCGACGAGGTCGCCGTGCATGTCACCGGTCACCTCCGCATAGTGGAGCGCGCCGCCTCCCTCCCCGACCCCGTAGCGGCCGGAGAACGTGAACGTGCGGCCACCATCGTGGAGGAACACCAGCGCGTCGTTAGAACCGCCGACCATCAGGTCCACGTCGCCGTCGCCGTCCACGTCGCCGCTCGCGAGCCACTCGCGGAAGTCCTGCGTGAGGTGCTCGGGGTACGCCTGCTCGATGAACGCCCCGGTGCCGTTGCCGAAGAGCAGCACGAGCTCGGACTCGCTGCCGGCTGACCCGTCGGGGGAGTAGTCGCGGAGGGTGACGAGGTCGAGGTGGCCGTCGCTGTCGAGGTCGAGCGTGAGGATGTTCGCGCCGAGCTCGCCCGACGGAAGAAAGGGCGCGGGCTGCTGGAACGTCCCGTCGCCGTTCCCGAAGGCGATGGCCGCGATACCCTGGCTGGCTGTCGCGAGGTCCAGATGCCCGTCCTCGTTGAAGTCGCCGGCCGTGGTGTTGTAGGGGAACGTGCCCACCTCGAAGGCCAGCGGTGTCTGGAAGGTGCCGTCGCCGTTGTTGCGGCTGATGAACACGCGCCGTCCCCCGCCCCCGCCGATGCACCCGGCGTTCTCGGTGTTGACGACGTCGAGGTCGCCGTCCTCGTCGAGGTCGAACGCGTTGGGGTGCGCGATGCCGCACGCGCCGACGGGCCAGCGGACCGGCGTCTGGAACGTGCCGTTGCCGTTGCCGCGCGCGACGAAGAAGTCGTACGGGGGGGCCGTCGGGGCCGAGACGTAGAGGAGGTCGAGGACGCCGTCGCCGTCGAGGTCGCGGAGCTTCGCGAAGGCGCGGGCGCCCGCCACGCGCTGGCTCTGCACGAAGGCGCCCGTGCCGTCGTTGAGGTACACCGCGATGTCGGACGAGGAGGCGCCCCCGTGGGAGGTCACGCCGTCGAGGTCGCCGTCGCCGTCCACGTCGCCGAGCTCGAGGACGTTGTGGGTGACCCCGCGCCCGTAGATCGGCCGCTCAGGGAAGGCCCCGTTGCCGACGTTCTCGTGCGCCGTGAGGAGCCGCTCGATCCGCGAGGTCATGAGCACGTCGTCATCGCCGTCGCCATCGAGGTCGGCGGCGTCGATCCCGATGGGGTTGGGGACGCCGGCGTACCGCTGGGCCGGGAGGAGCGAGCCCGCGTCGTTGTCGCGGAAGACGTAGTGCCCGGACTCGAAGTACTGCGTCACGACGACGTCGTCGCGGCTGTCGCCGTCGAGGTTGGCCACGGCGATGCCGCGGCCCACGTCTTCGTAGAGGTGCCCGTAGGAGACGAGCTCCGGGGTGAGCGCTCCATTCCCGTTGTTGCGGAGGAGCACCAGCCGGGCCTCGTTCACGTTCTGGTCGAAGTAGCCGACGAGGACGAGGTCGAGGTCGCCGTCGCCGTCGGGGTTGGCGAGGGCCATCTCGGGCGGCCCCGTGCCGGAGAACAGGTTCTGGTAGACGGTCGCGGCGCCAAAGGTGCCGCTCCCATTGTTGCGAAGCACGCTCACGAACCCGCCCGTGCTCTCGTGGGCGGTGGCGAGGTCCACGTCGCCGTCCTCATCCAGGTCGCCCGCCTCGATGTCGTTCGGGCCCGCTCCCACGGGGTACGACACGGGCGCGGCGAACGCGCCGCCTCCGCTGTTGAGGAGGACCGAGACGGTGGTGCCCTGCCCGAAGGAGCCATAGTTCGCTAGGGCGACGTCTTGGTCGCCGTCCCCGTCGAAGTCCCCTGCTGTGATGCCCGTGGAGGGGGCGCCGGCGGCGAAGGTCTGCGGCGCCTGGAACGTGCCGTCCCCGTTGTTTCGGAGGAAGGCCACGGTGGCGCCCTGGTAGTTGAGGTTCGTGTTCGACGACGCGAGGTCGAGGTCGCCGTCGCCGTCGAAGTCGCGCGCTACGACGTCCCACGACCCGTGCGACAGGGCGTAGAACGTGCCCTCATCCGGGAACGTGGCCGGCTCGCCCGCACCCGCACCCTGGTTGAGCATGACGCGGACGCCGGGGAAGAAGACGTTCTGCGCGACGACGGCGTCGGGGAGCCCGTCGCCGTTGAGGTCGGCGGCGGTGAGGTTGACAGCGAAGTGGCCCTGCGGGCGGTCGTCCGTCTCGAACGCGCGCCAAGGCGCGTCGAAGAACGGCTGAGCCCCGACAGGCTCTGCTATGATCAGAAGCCCGGCGAGAATAGAAAAGAAGCGAGTATGCATTGTGGTGGCGATGCCTAGTCTGAGCGAGGGGATCGGAAGCGGTGAGGGCTCAGCGAACGAGGGAGACCGCCCGCACGGCCGAGACGCCAGGGCCGGTAACGCGGAGGAAGTAGGCCCCGCTGGGGAGGCTCGCGCCATCGATCGCGAACGCGTGGGCGCCCGCGGCGAGCGCGCCTTCGTGGAGCGTGGCGACGCGGCGCCCGAGCGCGTCGTAGAGGGCGACCGTGAGCGGCTGCGCGTCGACGAGCGCGAGGGTGAAGCGGGCTCCGCCTCGCGAGGGGTTCGGCCACGGCGCCGACAACGCGAGGGCGCTGGTAGGCACCCCCGGCTCCGCTCCCGTAGCGGACGCCGGCTTGCGCACCGCGAGCGTTCGGAAGCGGCCGTCGGGCTCGATGGTGCGGCCTACGGCCCATACCGCCCCGTCCGGGAGGGCGATAGCGCTGTTGCGGAAGCTCGGGCTGGAGAGCCCGGTGAGGGTTTGCACGGGCGTCCACGCTTGGCCGTCCCAGTGGTAGACGTCGTCGCCCGAGAACCCGTAGATGTCGTTCGACGCTCGGCCGGCGAACGAGCCGATCGAGACGGGGTACTCCGTCCAGCCGCTCCCATCCCAGTGCCAGGTGTTCTCCGCGTCGAGGGTTACCCAGGTGTCGTCGGGGCCGAAGGTGATGACGGCGATGAGGCTCAGGATGCCGGCGCCTGGCATCGGGACTTCCTGCCACGCGCTGCCGTCCCAGCGAACGACGTACGGGAAACGCCCCGCCGGCACGAGCGTGCGGTAGTACCCGACGGCCCACACGTTGTCGGGGGCGCTGGCGTGGACGGCCTCCAGCCAGTGGTCGCGGTTCCCCACGACGGGCGGGTCAATGCGGGTCCACCCCGAGCCGTCCCAGTGGAGCGCGAGGGCCGGGGTCGGGCGGACGTCGTTGGTCCCGCCGACGGCCCACACGTCGTTCGCGCCGACGGCGTGGAGGTCGGCGATGGGCCAGCCGGGCCGGTTGAAGTCGAGCGTCCATTCGCTCCCGTTCCAGCGGAGGATGTAGCCGCTCGCGAGCGAGCCCGTGCCGCTGTAGAGCCCGCCTGCCCACGCCGCGTCTGGGGCGGCAGCGGTGACCCCGAAGAGGATGTGGTCGTCGTTGTTGACGTGGGGCGCGGGGGCCTCGGTCCACCCGGCGCCGTCCCAGTGGAAGAGGAGGTGGCGGAGCACGCCGGCCCGCATGTCGCCGACGGCCCAGACGTTGGCGTCGGAGGTGCCGCCGACCCCCCGGAAGAGGTTCCAGTCCGGGCTCGGGTTCGGCGTCGGGACGATCTCGAAGGGCTGTGCCGAAGCCGTCGGCACGAGGAGCCCGATGAGCGCGAAGGAGCGGAGTAGCCAGGCCATGCTTGAGGAGGAATAGAGCGGTCGCAGAACCTGATGGCGCACACCCTGCGCGCGATGTGCACTGCGCGCAGGGGCGAGCGGTCCAGCCAGCGTCTCAGGGACGCTGCGGGGGAGTTAGACAAGCCGTGTGCCGCGCGCGGGGAGCGTGGCGCGGCACGCGGGTCCTTAGGGAGAAGTGCAGGTGAAGAGGGGGGGGCCGGGGCTCCCCGCCCGCGCGGAGGCTCGGGCAGGCTGGCGTAGAAGGAAGGATCCGCTGCAGCAGGGCCGCCGCGCGGCGCGCCGTGCCGGACGCGCTCGTGTTGCCGCGACGTCGGTAATCGTCCTAAGGACGAGCGTACCAGCGTGACGCTGTGCCCGATCACGTCGGAGCCCGTCTGCCCTCGCCAACGGTCCCAAGTGGCGTGGAGGTTCCGCGTTCGCGAGCTGCGCGCGGCGCGTGCTGAGCGTCCGCGTACCGGACGCGGGGGTGGTGCGCCCTTTGATTATTCAGGGGTACCGCCTACCTTCTCGTTGGCCGCTGCCGGTGCGTGGCCGGAGGCGGCCTTTGGTGGGGACTGTCCACCAGGAGGTCATGCCATGAAACGACCCCTCGCACCCCTTTTCGGGATGGCTGTGCTCCTCGCAGCGAGCGGCACGATGCTCTCGTGCGATGAAGAAGGCCAATGGGATTGTAGGAGGTACTGTAACTATGGCCCAGGGGATGATCGCGAGGAAGGAGGCACGAGGATGTATGTCGCCTCTACGCGCGAGGACGCTCGGCAGCAGTGCCAGCGAGATCCCAGCAACCAGCAGGGCCACTGTCCCTCCGGCTCGACGTTCTCCGGCTGCACGTGTAATTGAGAACGTCCTTTCCCGCAGGTGAGCGCGCGCTAGAACCGCCAGCGGAGCTGGAGACCCGCCCCGCCCGGCGTGACCTCGACCGGCGCTCCCTCCGGCACCGCCCCGCGCACGACGAGGGCGTCGACGGCGGCGTAGGCCCACACGGCCGCCGCGCCCAGGAAGAGCCCACCGCGCACGTTGTGCCACGTGCGGTACGTCTGGTAGCGGTCCTCGATCAGCGCGGGGTCCTGCTCCTCGAGGTACGCACGCCGGGCGCGCTGCCGCTCCACGTGTGCGCCCAGCCCGCCGCCGAGCGTCGCGACGGCCGCGCCCGTGAGCAGCCACCCCTTCGTGCGTGCACCGCGGTGGCGCTGGCCCCAGCCGGGGAGCACAAGCGAGCGCCACGTTGCCCCGGGCCGCGCGTCGTTGACCACGATGAACCGCGTGACGGCCTCACCCGCGTGGCCCGTCTGCCGCTCGCGGAGGAACGCCTCCTTCGTCGTCTCGAAGAAAGCGATCGTGGTGGGCGAGACGAGGAGCGGATCGAGCGCGAGGTTCGGGTTGACCGAAAGGGCGAAGCGGAATTGCTCGGCGGCCTCGGTCGTCTCGTTCCGCGCGAAGTAGATCAGCCCGAGCGTCGTCCGGAGGCGGACGATCTGGTCGGGCGTGAACACAGAGAAGTTGGCGAGGGCCTGCCGCGCGAGCGCCTCGGCCTCCGCGTACTCCAGCCGCTGGTACGCCGACTCCACCTGCGCCACCACCGTCGAGGGGTCGGCGCCCGGCTGGGCGGCGCACCACGTCCCCCCCGCGGTGAGGGCGAGCGCGGCGGCGAGGCGGCGCAGGATAACCAGCAAGGGCTAGCGGACGAGCGTGAGACGGCGAGCGGCGGTGTGCACGCCCTGGCGCACGCGGACAAGATAGACGCCCGCCGCGAGTGGCCGCCCGTCAGACGCGGCGCCGTTCCACGTAAGCGTGTGGCGGCCTGCGCCCAGCGGCCCATCCGAGAGCACAGCCACGCGGCGGCCGAGCGCGTCGAACACCTCGGCGAGGACCACGCCCGGAGCGGCCACCTCCAGTTCGACCCGGGTGCGGTCGTGGAACGGGTTCGGGTGGGGCTCCATGAGCGCGAGCGCGGCCGAGCCTGGCGTCTCGTCCTCGCTGGCCGTCGTGTGCCGGAGCGCGATCGTGCTCGTGAGCACGTTCCCCGCCGCGTCGCGGCCGCCGAAGACGTAGAGCCACTCACCGACGACGGCGGCGACGGCGCCCTCGCGCGGCTGCGGCAGTGGCGTCGTGGTCACCCACTGATTCTGCGAGGGGACGTACACATCCACGCGGGATACCACCTGGCCCGCCGCGTTCCGCCCGCCGATGGCGAACACGCGCGTGCCATCGCCCGCGCTCGCGAGTGCACCCCTCGCCTCGGGCAGCGGGGCAATGGGGGTGCCCCCCACGCCGGGCTCGTACCGCTCCGCGTCGGCGAGAGGTCCGAACTGGCTGAACCCCCCGAAGACGGTCACCCCGGTGAGGTCGGGCACCGCTCCGAAGGCCGCGCGGGGCTCGCTGAGTGACCACGGCGTATAGGGCTCCCACTCGCCCGACAACGAGAAATACTCGCAGTCGCCTCGGAAGGTGCCGGCGGCGTCGGACCCGCCGAAAACGTATACCTCATTGTCGATGGTGAAGGCGGCGGGCCCTTCGCGCTCGTAGTTGAGGTCGTCGAAGAACCCCTCCCAGTCGTCGAGTTGGGGGTCGTAGTCGTCCACGTCATTGCGCACCTCGCCCTCGTCGTCGCGCCCCCCGATGAGGAGGATCCGCCCGAAGAAGGGGGCCGCAGCGGCGTTCACGCGCGGGCGGCGGAGCTGTGCGATGGGCGTCCACGAGTTCGTGGAGACCTCGTAGTAGTGGCCGGTGTCGAGCACCTGGCCCGAGGCGCTACGCCCGCCCATGATGAAGACGAAGTCGTCGAGGACGGCGATGGCGGCCCCGTAGCGGGCCGTCGGCATCGGCGCGAGCTCCTGCCAGCCCTGTGCGCGGGCGCCGGTCCCCACAAGCAGGACGAGCACGGCGAGGAAGCAGTGGCGAACGTTCATGGCAGGGGAGTGTGAGGGGCCTGGAGACAGCCGCAAGCGCCGTTCCAGTTCATGCGGGGAACCCGCTTCTTTAAGGGCTCCCGCCGAGGAGTTGCGTGAGGTTGTACCGGAACGTGTACCGCTGCCCCGCTGCGACCTCGATGGTGGCGTTGTGCGTGCCCAAGGTGGGGTGGCGAAGGCGCACGGCGTGCGCACCGGGCGCAAGCGGGAGCGGGCTCGTCTGCGGGGGGATCGTCCCCATTACCTGCCCATCTACCGACACCTCCGCCCAGGGGCTGACCTCGAACCACACCTGCCCGACCTGCTGCCAGAGCGAGACGGGCACGGGCGTCTCTTCGCCCGGCCGAACCGTGACACTCGTTGCGTACTCGGGGAAACGCGGGTTGCGGAGGACGATTCGGTACATCCCTGGCGCCAGCTCGCGCCGGACGGGGGTCTGCCCCACCGGGGCTCCGTTGATCGTCACCTCTGCCCACGGCTCGGCACGGACCACGACGACGCCGGGGCGGGTGTCGGGCCGCGGCTCGATGGGATCCTCGGGCGGGGGGTCGGAGCGCGGCGGCGTGGGTTCGGGCTCACCCGAGGGCACCGGGACCGGGGGGTCCTCCTGCGCCGTTGGGGGGGCCGCGTCTGGAGGGAGGAGCGGTTGCGGCGTCGGCGGCGGTTGGTCCGGAGCGGTTGCCGGGGGGCCGAGGCTGTCGGGTGCGGGGATCTCGGTGACGAGCACGGGCTCGGCGGGCAGAACAGTCGCCTCCCGATCCGGCCCTTCTCGCACGGCCGACATAGCGAGCGCGACGATGCCGACGAGCACGGCCGCGACGACGCCCATCCCCGCCGCCCGTCGCATGGGCACGAACGGGCGCGCAGGCACGGGCACCGCCGCGGGAATCCCCGCTGTCGGCTCGCCCACTACGAAGGAGGCGGGCAGGCCAGACAGCCCTTCCCCTACTCGTTCCTCGAAGGGCTGCGCAGCGCGCCAGGAGGCCGGGTCTTCCAGGAAAGCGGCGAGGCCCTCCGCACCGACGATGCCGCAGCAGGTCTCGAGGGCGGCAGCCGCCTCGGCGGCGGAGGGGAAGCGGTCCTCCGGACGCTTGGCGAGGAGGCGGGTGCACACCACCACGAGCGCTTCAGGAAGGCGGAGGTCGGCCTGGAGCGCCGGCACGGGGTCGTGGTGGAGCACCGCGTTGAGTGCCGGCCCCGCCGCGCCCGTCGGGAAGGGAGGCCGCCCCGTGAGCGCCTCGGCAAGGGTGGCACCCAGCGCGAAGAGGTCGGCGGCCGGTCCGGCCGCCTCGCCGCGCACGGTCTCCGGCGCGAGGTAGCCCAGCGTGCCGCGAACGTCGGGGATCGCCGCGGGGGCGCCGTCGCCGCCGTCGGCGGCCACGCGCGTGGCGAGGCCGAAGTCGGCCAGCTTCACGCGGCCGTCGTGGCCCACGAGGACGTTGGCCGGCTTGAGGTCGCGGTGGAGGAGGCCGCGGGCGTGGGCGGCGGCGAGCCCCCGCGCCGCCTCCGCCGCGACGTAGGCCGCGAGCGCGGGCGGGAGCGGCCCGTCGGCCAGCAGCGCCGCCAGCGAGAGCCCCTCGACGAACTCGGCCACGTAGTACGGGCGGCCGTCGGCGCGGCCGGCCTCGAACACCTCGACCACGTTGGGGTGCTGCACCTCGCCTAGGGCGCGGGCCTCGCCCTCGAACCACGCCACGAGCGCCTCGTCGGCGGCGGCTTCGGGGGTGAGCACCTTGAGGAGGACCGTCCGCCCGGGCGGGCGCTGGTAGCCCTTGTAGACGACGGCCGCCTCGCCGCGCGCCAGCTCGGCGAAGGGGGTCACCCCGGCTATCGTGGCGGTGGCAGAGATGGGACGTGGAGAAGGGCGAGGGGAGTCTAACGCACGGGCCAGCCTTTTTATCTCGCCCCTGTCCTTATCCCTGCCGGCGCCTCACGCGCCGCCGTCCTCCCACTCCTTCAGGCGGTAGTGGAGCCAGCGCCGCGACACGCCGAGCACCCGGGCCGTCTCGGAGACGTTGCCGTCGTGCTGCTTCAGCGTGCGCTGCACGGCGCGGCGCTCGATCTCCTTCAGCGGGAGGTCCGGCTCGAACGACGTCTCGACCTCCTCGACGGGCAGCCGGAGGTCGTCCGGCGTGATGAGCTCGCCCCGCGCGAGGACGACGGCCCGCTCGATGGTGTTCTCGAGCTCGCGCACGTTCCCGGGCCACCGGTACGCCTTCAGCGCGTCGAGCGCCTCGGGCGCAAACCCACGGATGTGCGCGCGCGTGCCCGTGGCGAAGCGGTCGAGGAAGTGCGCCGCGAGCAGCGGCACGTCGCCGCGGCGCTGGCGCAGCGGCGGCAGCTCGATGTGGATCGTGTTGAGGCGGTAGTAGAGGTCCTCGCGGAAGTGCCGCGCGGCAATCTCCGTCTTGAGGTCCTTGTTCGTGGCCGAGAGCACGCGGACGTTCACCTTCCGCGTGGCGGTGTCGCCGACGCGCTTGATCTCGCCCTCCTGGAGCACGCGGAGGAGGGACATCTGGAGCTTCGGCGAGAGGTCGCCCACCTCGTCGAGGAAGATGGTCCCGCCGTCGGCTACCTCGAAGAGCCCCTTCTTGTCGGCGACGGCCCCGGTGAAGGAGCCCTTCTTGTGCCCGAACAGCTCGGACTCGAGGAGCTCATCGGGGAGTGAGCCGCAGAAGATGGCGACGAACGGCTCGGCCGCGCGGTGGCCGTTATAGTGGATGGCCCGCGCGATGAGCTCCTTGCCCGTCCCGCTCTCGCCGCCGATGAGGATCGTGGCGTCGGTGTCGAGCACGCGGGAGACCGTCTCGAACACCTCGCGCATCCGCGCGCTCTGCCCGATGATGCCCTCGAAGCGGTGGACGCGCTGGACCTCCGTGCGCAGGCGGCGGTTCTCGTCGCGGAGCGCCTGCACGAGCTCGGCGTTCTCCAGCGCGACGGCGGCCTGGTCGGCGAAGGCCACGAGGAATGGGAGGCTCTCCCGTGTGAACCGGCCCCGCCGCGTGACGGAGTCGAGGTAGATCGCGCCGAGCTGGCGGCCCTTCAGCCGCAGCGGCACGCACGCGATGGACTGGATCCGCTGGAGCACGATGCTCTCCGTCGAGCCGTAGCGGGTGTCGGCATCGGCCTCGTAGAGGAGGAGCGGCTCGCCCGTGCGGAGCACGGCGCGCACGACGGAGGCCGACCCCTCGGGGTGCCCGCTCCGTGCGTCGGCCTCAAGCGCGTCGAGCTCGGCGTCGGTGAAGTTGCGGCTGGCGCGGACGGAGAACCCGGCCTCCGCGTCCGCGTCCTCAATGAACAGGAAGCCGCGCTCGGCCTCGAGGGTCTCCATCGCGATGGCGAGCACGGTCTCGAGCAGCCGGTCCGGCTCGCGGACGGAGTTGATGGTGGCCGCGATCTCGGAGAGCGCCTCGAGCGAGGTACGCGCCGGCGTGGCGGGGGGGGCAGGAGGGGCGATCGCCTCAGGCACGGTGGCGGGATGGTGATTGAACCCGAGCGAGACTACAAGCTCCGTACCATCGTGCATTTCGGGAGCTTGGGGGCCTCACGAGGGGCGGGGGGGCACCACGCGGAAGCCGGCCTCGAAGGAGCGGCTGGCGTTCCCGAAGTCGTCGAGCACCCACACCGTCCACACGTACTCGCCGGGGTCAAGGGGGGGAGCTACGGTGACCGCTGCCGCCGTCCGCGGAAGCCCTGGGAACTGGCGGACGAGCACCTGCTGGCCCGTATCGGGGTCGGGCAAGGCGATGTCAACGCGCTGGGTGAAGGCGAACGGGAGCAGGGGGGGTACCCAGGTAAGCGTGGGGGTGGGGCCTACTTCCGCGAGGGCCCTGGGGTTGAGATCCTGGGCGAAGCCTTCGATGATGCGCACGATCTGCACCCCCTCCTGCACCCCGTTCACACCGGCCAGGTCCCGCACGACCAGCCGGAGCGACCGGCCGAGGAGCGCCTGGAGCGGGGCGGGCAGGTCCCCCTCCAAAAAGGTGCGGTTGTACCGTCCGGGAGCGCCCGTGACGGCCCGGAGGGTGTCGATGAAGCCGAAGTCGGGGATCTGCAGCGACACGCGGACCACGTCCCCCACCCCATCGGGGTCGTTCGCGGTGACGTCGATGGTGAGGCGGGAGAAGGGCTCGGGGAAGAAGCGGTTGATGTGCTCGGTGCGCACGGTGTGCGCCTCCACAAAGGGGATCCCATCGAGGCGGAGCACCACCTCCTCGCCGGCCTGGTCTAGCGTCACTCCGAGGGTGTCGGCCGCTCCGGCGAAGCCGCTGGCCGATGCCTCCGCGCGGTACGTCCCGGTAGGGACATCGCGGAAGACGAACCGCCCCGTCGCGTCGGTGCGCGTGACGAGGATGGGGCGGGTCTCGTCGAGTGGGATCAGGCGGACCTCGGCCCCGGGGATCCCTTGGAACGGCGGATAAAAGCGGCTCACGAAGCCCGTCGCGCCCCCTTCGTCCTCGAAGTTCTCGGAGAGCGGGTCGAGGGGGTTCCCACGCTCGGGGTTGCCGAGGCAGCCCGACAGGGCCAGGGCCATGCCCACCGCGGCGGGCCGCATCGAGAGAAGACCGAATCGCCGCATACCAAGCCGACGCACAGGGAACGGGAAAGACCCGGAACGGTAGGCAAACGCCGGACCACGTCGGTGGCTCCCACCTCTTGGATGGCACCCCGTTTGCGCTTCGGCCCGCGCGCAACGAAGCCCCCTCCCCTGCCTTTCTCCATGTCGGTCGCCGCTCCTACCCGCCCGGCCGCCGTTCGGCCGGCCCCACCCCCGCCCCCCGCTGCGCGCGGGGAATCCGGCTGGGTGCGCGTGTACCACGGCGTCCTCGGGGCGACGTGGGTGTCCATCGCGGGGTTCTTCCTCTTCTGGGGGCTCGACTACTACCGCCTCCCCCTTGAGGAGCGGATCTACGACCCCGGCCACGCGCTCTTCCGCCCGACCGGACTCGTCGGCAACCGCCTCGCCATCCTCGGGACGTCGCTGATCACCATCGGGGTCTCGAGCTACATGATCCGGAAGCGGTGGAAGCGCCTGCAGGGGCTGGGCAAGCTCCGTCACTGGCTCTCGTTTCACATCTGGTGCGCTACGCTCGGCCCGTTCCTCGTCATGCTCCACACCTCGTTCAAGGTGGGGGGCATCGTCTCCATCGCGTTCTGGAGCATGGTGCTCGTCGTCTCGAGCGGGGTGATCGGGCGGTACGTGTACGTCCGCATCCCGAAGACGCTCAACGGGAAGTTCCACTCGATGCAGGAGATCGAGGACGAGCAGCGCGCACTCCTCGACGAGGCCGAGCGCACCGTGCCGGGGCTCGCGGTGAACAGCCTCTCGGCCTACCTCGGCGAGGAGCGGACCCCGCGCAACCTCATCCACGCGCTCATCCTCGCCGTGCGGTTCGACTTCGAGGGGCGGCGGATGCAGCGCCGTCTTCGGAAGACGCTCGACGAGGCCGGGGTGAGCGCCGAGGTGCAGGCCACGCTCGTCGACCTCGCGCGGCGGCACCGGCGGCTGGCGCAGCAGCGCGCCCTCCTCCACCCCTTCGCGCGGCTGTTCCGGTACTGGCACACGTTCCACCTCCCCCTTGCCATCGTGATGGCGATCATCCTCCTCATCCACATCGGCGTCGCCATCGCCTTCGGCTATGCGTGGACGCCCAGCTGAGGGCGCCGCCCCACGCCCGCGCCGCCGGCGGCTCCGGAGGATCCTCCTCGCGCTGCTCGTCCTCTTCGTTGCCCTCCAGCTCGTTCCGCTCGACCGCTCGAACCCGCCCGTCGTAGCCGACTTCGACGGGGCCCCCGAGGTGGAGGCCGTCCTTCGGGAGTCGTGCTACGACTGCCACTCGAACGAGACGACGTGGACGTGGACGGCCTACCTCGCGCCCGGCTCGTGGCTCGTCGTGCGCGACGTGCACCGCGCGCGCGACGCCTTCAACCTCTCGGAGTGGGGGCAGATGGACGCGGAGGACCGCGAGGAGCTTCCCGAGAAGATGGTCGAGAAGGTCTCCGAGGGTGAGATGCCCCTCCCGATGTATGTGCGCTTCCACCCCGGGGCGCGCATCACCAACGCCGACCTCACCACGCTCGTGGTCTGGGCGGGCACCGAACCGGAGGAGGGAGAAGCAGAAGGAGACGAAGAGGCCGAGGACGAAAGGGGGGGCGGGCAGGGCCGCGGGCGCGGCCGGAACCGAGGCCGCCGCTAACCATTCTCCACCAGAAACCACCACACCCTCATGGCTTCCCTTACGGGAAAACCCCTCCTCCAGTACGGGCTCCCGGCCGTGGCCGTGGTTGGCCTCATCGCGCTCGTGTACGCGCTGTCGAGTGGGCCGTCGACGCCGACGGGCCCGGCCGGCACGACGCCCACCACGGCTGCTGCTGACTCCACCGCGCCGTCGGCGGAGAACGTAGACCCCACGTTCCACGCCCGCGTGATGACGCTCCGCCAGGAGGTGGAGCAGACCCCGAACGACACGACGAAGCTGCTCGAGCTCGCCCGCCTCCAGCAGGACGGACACCAGTACGCCGACGCCGTCGCGACGTACGAGCGGCTCCTCGCGATCGCCCCCGACCACCGGCAGGCCCGCCTCGACCTCGCGCTCTCCTACGCTGAGCTCGGCCGCTGGGACCAGGCCCGCGCTACTACCGAGGCGCTCCTCGCCCATCATCCTGGCGACCCCGCCGGGCTCTACAACCTCGGCGCCATCCACGCCAACCTCGGGGAGTACGAGGAGGCGCGCGGGTACTGGGTGCGCGTCCGCCAGAGCGGCGACGCCGAGATGACCCGGCAGGCCACGGCGTCCCTCGCCCAGCTCGACGCCCTCATCGCGTCGGGAGCCCCGCCGCCTGCCGCGCGTCCTACGCCCCCCGCAGGGATGCCGGCGGGGCCGATCACGAACCCTTCGGCCCCCACACCGACCTCCGCCCCGAGCGCGACGGCCCCGGGGGCGAGCAGCGCTGCGCCGCGCAACCCGCACGTGCAGCCACGCAACACCCCCCCCGTCACGAGCTACCGCCCCTCTATCGGCGACGAGTGAGACGGTCCGCCCCCTTCCTGCTCCTGATGCTCGCGCTCGCGGCGGCCTCCGACGCGCACGCGCAGCTCATCTCCCCCGGTTCGCTCACGCAGGCGCACGCGGGGCTGGAAGGGGTGCGCAACTGCACGAGCTGCCATCAGCTAGGGCAACGCGGCATCGAGCCGCAGAAGTGCCTCGACTGCCACACGCCGATCCGCGACCGCATCGCGCGGCGGCAGGGGTTCCACGCGCGGGTAAGCCGCCAGTGCGGCTCGTGCCACAAGGACCACGCGGGGCGGCGGTTCAACCCGATCCGGTTCGAGGGCGGGCGGTTCGACCACAGCCAGACCGGCTTCCGCCTCGTCGGCCAGCACTTCGAGGCGGAGTGCCGCGACTGCCACCAGCCCGCGCGCATCACCGATGCCGCGGTGCGCCGGTTCATCGCCCGCGGCGACGGGCTCGTGCCGACCTACCTCGGCCTCCCGCGCGAGTGCGGGACGTGCCACCGTGACGACAACCCGCACGGCAACTCCTTCGCCGGGCAGTCGTGTGGGGAGTGCCACAACCCCTCGGGCTGGGGCGACGCCTCCGGGTTCAACCACGCCGCCACGGGCTTCCCCCTCACCGGCCCCCACGCCCGGCTCGACTGCGAGTCGTGCCACGGTACCTCCGGCCGGTTCGAGGGGCTCTCGCAGGCATGCCAGAGCTGCCACCGCCCGGACAGCCCGCACGGCAACCAGTTCGCCGGCCGCGACTGCGACGCCTGCCACACCGTGCAGTCGTCGTGGGGTTCCGTCCCCAACTTCAACCACCAGCGGACGGACTTCCCGCTCGTGGGGCGCCACGTGCAGGTAGCGTGTGGGGGCTGCCACCCCGGCTCGGGCGGCAACCGCCAGTTCGAGGGGGTCCCGCACGGGACGTGCGAGACGTGCCACGAGGACCCGCACGACGACGCCTTCGGGAACGACTGCGCCACGTGCCACACCCCCGCCGGCTGGGAGCAGATGGCCGCCTCGTTCGACGAGGAACGGTTCGACCACGAGGCCCACACCGGCTTCGCCCTCATCGGCGCCCACGCCGACCTCGACTGCCAGAGCTGCCACCGGCGCCCGGCCCGGAACGACGAACTCATCCGGATCGCGTTCACTGGCTCGCCGGGTGGTGACTCCTTCCCGGCCGTCGCGCACGAGACCTGCCTCTCGTGCCACCGCGACTACCACGAGGGCGAGTTCGAGAACAACGAGGGGGGGGCCGTCTGTAATAACTGCCACACGCAGAACGAATGGACGCCTACGACGTTCGATGTGGCGCGGCACGCCGCCGACACCGACTTTCCGCTCACCGGCGCCCACCTCGCCGTCCCCTGCACCGCCTGCCACGTCCGTCCCGGTCACACCAAGCCCCTCTTCGACCTCGACGACGCCTGCCAGGAGTGCCACGCCGACGAGAACCCCCACGGTACCGAGTTTGCGGATGACGATGGCGTGACCGCCTGCGCCGAGTGCCACAACACGACCGAGTGGGACCTCGCGCAGTTTGACCACGACCAGACCGGGTTCCCCCTCACCGGTCGCCACCAGACCCTCGCGTGCGAGTCCTGCCACACCCGCGAGACCCGGCCCGACGGCCGCGTCGTCCGCCGGTTCACCGGCCTGGACGAGGCGTGCGCCTCGTGCCACGCGGAGGACAACCCGCACCGCGACCAGTTCGAGGGGCGCGCCTGCAACGAGTGCCACGATACACAGGCGTTCACGATCGCGCAGTTCGACCACGACCGCACGCGCTTCCCGCTCGATGGAGCGCACGAGCGCGTTCCGTGCGGGAGCTGCCACCGCCCCGAGCGCGCGCCCGACGGCGCCTCCTTCATCCGGTTCCTGCCGTTGGGCACGGCCTGCGCCGACTGCCACGCGGGGAGGTGACCATGCGCAAACGCGACCGGCGCCTCTCCTCTAGCCCACCACTGCGCACGGTCCTTCACCTGTGCGCACTCGCTGCGCTGGCACTCCTCGCGTGCTCGCTCCCGGCCGAAGCAGCTCCACCTCGCAGGACGCCGGTGGCCGTCGCGAGCCCGCCGCGCTTCCTCGCCCCCCTCCCTGTTGCTCCCGTGCTCGCGCCGGCGCGCCCGCGCTTCGCGCTCATCGGCGGGCACACCCCCGGCTTCCTCGTCCGTCGCGACGACAGCCCGCACGGCGACATCGACATCGCGTGCGAGGCGTGCCACACCCCGAACGCGTGGGTGCCCCTCCGCGAGGACCTCGCCTTCGACCACGACCGCGATACGCCCTTCGCGCTCACCGGCCGCCACGAGCAGGCCAACTGCCGGGGGTGCCACCTCGACCTCCGCTTCGACCAGCCCGACGTGGCGCCCGACGCCTGCGCCTCGTGCCACCTCGACGTCCACCGCGGCCAGCTCGGCGCCGACTGCCAGCAGTGCCACTCC
>DASPKS010000026.1:0-3167 GCA_035628035.1 Rubricoccaceae bacterium | reverse complement strand
CAGCTCGCGCGCCACGAGGCCGTAGGCGGTGTAGCTGGCGCCGAGGCCGCCGTACTCCTCCGGGATCGTCACGCCGAGCAGCCCCATCTCCCCCATCTCGCGGGGGATTTCTTCGTGGAACACCTCGTCCTGGTTGCCTTCGAGCGCGCGCGGCTCCAGCTTCGACTGGGCGTAGTCGCGGGCCGACTGCATGAGGAGGCGGTCCTCCTCGCTCAGCAGCTGCTCGAAGAGGAAGGCGTCGTCGGTGTTGAACGGGGTCTTCGCCATGATCGGGAGCGCGTCCGTCGGCGCGGTGGAGGAAGGGGCTGAAAGAAACTAGCCGAGGTTCCAGTTCACGCCGCGGCCCACCTCGGGGTCGGGGTAGCTCCACGCGACGGCGCCCTGGTCGCAGGCGTACATGCACGTCCCGCACTCGATGCAGTCCTCGAACTGAAAGTGCACCTGGCCCTGGTCGTCCTTCGTGTAGCACATCGCCGGGCATACGAACGTGGTGCAGTGGTGGGGACACTTCGTGTTGCAGATCGCCGTGTTGACGACGATGTGCGGCTTCGCCTCGGCGCGGCCCTGGTTCCGGTAGGCCACCTTCCCGAGGCGCTCGGCGACACTGAGGGTCTGGACGTCGGGCATCAGAGAAAAAGCTAGAGGGCGCGGCTCGCCTTCGAGCCCAGCTTGATGAGGTCCCAGAAGCCGATGTGCTCCTTGCGGGCCTCGCGGAGAAGCTGGTACGCCTTCTTCGTGGGCTTGTTGTCGACGGTGAAGAACTTCCGCCCGAAGTCACACACCAGCCTCGGCACCGCGTCGAACATGGCCGGGCTGTGGAGGACCTTCACGGCGTCCTGGAACGAGCGGAGGTCCTGCATGACGTAGCTGTTCTCCAGGGCCGTTCGGTAGTGCTTGAGGAACGCGGCCGAGAAGTCGCCGGCCTTCTTCGCTTCGAGGATCGTCTCGGCGGCGAGGATGCCCGAGCGCATGGCGTAGTCCATCCCCTGGATGGCGCGGCCGGCGTTGAGGACGAGGTTGGCCGCCTCACCCGCCAGCAGCACGCCGCTAGCGTGGACCTCGCGCGGCATCACCTTCATGTCGCCGGTCGAGACCACCTTCGCGCTGTACTCAACGACCTCGCCGCCGCGCAGCTGGTCGGCCACGATGGGGTGCGCCTTGAACGCGTTGAGGAGGTCGTACGGCGTCTTCCCTT
Organism: Rubricoccaceae bacterium; assembly: GCA_035628035.1. Taxonomy (GTDB): domain Bacteria; phylum Bacteroidota; class Rhodothermia; order Rhodothermales; family Rubricoccaceae; genus DASPKS01. The sequence goes on along the minus strand of DASPKS010000026.1, from coordinate 1,972 downwards.
TGGCGCGAAGGTCCGCCATCCCGAGCACGAGCCCGACCGAGACCGACTCGCGGTTGGTGTACAGGAACCCCCCGCCCTCGACGCCGCCGGAGGCGTACCCGACGAACTCGTTCGACATCCCGCTGAGCCCGTCGAGCTGGAACCGGTCTTCGAGCGTCGTCCGGTCGAACCGGACGACCTCCTTGATCCCGACGGCCAGCCCCTCAGCGGGGACGTACGCTTTCTGGAGCCCGATCTGCCGCGTGAGCAGGTTGTTCACGCCCTCGGCGAGGATCACCGCGTCGGCGAAGAACTTCTCCTCCCCTGCCCGGATGCCGATCACCTTCCCATCCTCGCGGAGCACCTCCTCCACGAGAATGTTCGGGGCGAGGAACGACGCGCCGGGGTCGGGGCCCTGGTCGATGGCCTCCTGCACCTTCCCCGCCAGCCACGCGTCGAACTTCGACCGGAGGACGACGAGCCCGGTGTAGGGCGGATCGTCGAAGTGGGCGGACTTGAAGTCGAGCGTGAACGTCGACTGTTCGTCCATGAACGTGAGGCGGCGGTGGTTGATGAACCGCTCCCATCCGGCGCCTTCCTCCTCCCAGTAGTTCGGGACGAGCCGCGCGAGGTCGCGTCCCCAGAGCACCCCGCCCGAGACGTTCTTGGCCCCGCTCCACTCGCCGCGCTCGATGAGGAGGAACCGCGCGCCGGCCCGCGCCAGCGTCATCGCCGCCGCGAGCCCGGCGACCCCGCCCCCGACGATGATGCAGTCGAACTTCTCGTCCACGATGGAGGAGGCTCAGGCCGCGAGGCCCTTCGCCTTCTTGAGCTCCGCGATGAGCGGCGGGAGCACCTTGTAGAGGTCGCCCACGAGCCCATACGTCGCCACCTTGAAGATGGGCGCGTCGGGGTTGCTGTTGACGGCGACGATCACGCGGCTGTTCGTCATCCCGGCGACGTGCTGGATGGCGCCGGAGATGCCGAGGGCGACGTAGAGGTCGGGCGAGACCACCTTTCCGGTCTGCCCCACCTGCGCCGTGGCCGGGAACAGCCCGTTCTCGACGACCGCGCGGGACGCCCCGATGGCCGCGCCGAGCACGCCGGCCAGCTCCTCGACGAGCTGCTTGCCTGTCTCGTCCTTCACGCCCCGCCCGGCGGCGACGACCACGCGGGCGTCGGAGAGGTCCACCGCCCCGGCCGTCGCGCGGACGACCTCGCGAAGTGTTTGTTGGAGGCTCCCCTCGTCGAAGGTGAACGACACCTCCACCACCTGCGCTTCGGCGGGCGCCTCGGCGGCTTCATACGAGCCCGAGCGAACGGACACGAGCACCGGTGATCCTTCCGCGCGGACACGCGCGAGGAACTTCGAGGCCATCACCGGCCGCAGCGCCTCCACCCCCCCGTCGCGCACCTCGAACCGCGACACGTCGGGAAGCGCCGGCGCGTCGAGGCGAACGGCGAGCGCGCCGAGGACATCCTTAACGCTCTCCGACGATGGGAAGACGACCACGCGGGGCTGCGCTTCCCGGACGATCTGCTCCAGCGCCGCGAGCACAGGCGCGTTGAGGTGCTGCCCGAAGAGCGGGTGGCTGACGGCGTAGACCGTCGCGGCGCCGTAGCGGCCGAGCGCCTCGGCGTGGGCGGCGGCTTCCGGCGCGAGGACGACCGCGGCGACGTCCCCATCGGCCACCTCGCGGGCGCGGGTGAGCGCTTCAAGCGAGGCGCGGGTGGGCTTCCCGCCCTGGAGGACAACGTGGGTGAGGACGGCAGGCATCAGGAATCGCTAATCGCTCAGAGCACGCGCGCTTCTTCGTGGAGCAGCCGGGCCACCTCCGTGGCCTGCTCGGCGGGCTCGCCGTCGAGGCGGCGGCCCGGCGCGCGCTCAGGCAGCGGCTCGTAGCCGAGCGTCTGGACGGCGGGCGCGGGCACCTCCGCGACAGGCACCTTCTCGATGGGCTTCGACCGCGCGCCCATTACCCCCTTGAGCGTG
>DASPKS010000025.1:0-3273 GCA_035628035.1 Rubricoccaceae bacterium | reverse complement strand
AGCGCGAGGGCGAGGGAGACGAAGTGAAGGAAGCGTGTGGTACCCTGGGCCATGTCGTTCCCTCAAGGGCGGTAACGCCGGAAAAAGTAGGCGCCGCCTCGGTACCTCGCTGCTCCTCCGGAGGGCAATACGCCGCCCCTCCACGGGCCGTGGCCCTGCGGCTTCAAGTCGCGCGAGCGTGGCCTACCGTCGCGCCGGCGCAGCTACAGCCGCGCGGATGCGGCTTTTTCCTCCGCCGATGCGACTTCAAGTCGCACCGATGCGGTTTTTTCCTGCACGGATGCGACTTGAAGTCGCATCGACGCCTCCTGAAGTCGCACCGGTGCGGCTTTAACCCGCACGAATGCGGCTTTTCCTCGCGCCCGCACGGGGTGAAGCGGCACCCGCCCGGGTCGGCTAGGCGGTGAGCCCAGCCTCCGCCGGGTGGGGCGGCCAGCGGCGGCGCCCGCGCAGGACCGTCCGCGTCGTCCACGAGAGCACGCGGTGGCGGAGCCGCTTCGGCCGGCGGATCGCCGTGATGGCGCGCTCGGCCACGGCCTCGATGGCTGCGCGGGTTTCGTCGGACGAGTCGGGGTCGAGCAGCCGCGTGGCGGTGTACCACGCGATGGCGCGGGAGACCTGCATCCCGAAGTCGGTCACGAACTCGTCGCGCCCCCGCGCGAGGCGGTCGAGGTAGAGGAGGTGCGGCGCGTACCGGACCATGATGGCCCGCTGGACGGAGTCGGTCAGCGAGGCGAGCACCTCGTTGATGCGGTGGAAGTCGTCCACGTGCGAGTTGTCGCCGGTGGCAAGGCCGACCTGGCTGAGCGCGACGGGGAGGTCGTGGCCGATGTGGGCGACGACGGCACAGATGAGGTCCTCGGCGACGGACGCCCTGGGGTCGGTAAGGACGCCGTAGACATCGGCCCAGGGCTTCGAGACCCCGGTGAAGTCGGGCTGCCCCTCGCCGCACGCCGCGCACGCGGCGTCGATCCCCTCGAAGGCGGTGAAGAGGAGCCCCGCGAAGACCTCGGCGAGGTCGGCCACCCACGCGGGATCGTCGAACGTGGGCGGCTCGGCGGCGAGGCGGTCGGCCAGCTCCTCGTACATCATCTGGAAGGCGAGGAGGCAGACGCAGCGGCGGTCGCGGGCGGCCTCGCACCGCCGCTGCCAGTCGGCGAGGCGGTGGCCCACGGCGGCGACGCGCTCGGAGGGGGTCGCCGCAGCAGACGAAGGAACAGAGGACTCGGCCATAGGCGTGCGCCTCGGCGGCGCCGGATCGACGCCGCATGATACGTCGCGCGCCCCAAACCGCCGGTAAACCGCGCGGGCTCTCGCTACAGCACCACGGCCGTCGCGGCCGTGACCGGCGGCCCCGGCGCTTGCTCCTCCACCACGTCGTAGCGGCGGGCGTCCTCCATCTCGGGGCGGACGATCATCTCGCCGAGGAGCCCGGCCAGGAACGACTGCGCGCCGAGGAGGAGGAGCACCGCGCCGAAGAGGAGGAGGGGGCGGTCGCCGAGCGGCGTCCCCAGGAAGAGCTTCGTGAACGAGAGGTACGCGAGGATCGCGAAGCCGAGCACGAACGCGAGGGTCCCGATGCCGCCGAAGAAGTGCATGGGCCGGCGGGCCCACCGCGTCAGGAAGGCGACGGTGACGAGGTCGAGGAAGCCCCGGAGGAAGCGCTCGATCCCGAACTTCGTCCGCCCGTACCGCCGGGCGTGGTGGACGACGATCTGCTCTTCGATCCGGGTGTACCCCTCCCACTTCGCCAGGAGCGGGATGTACCGGTGGAGCTCGCCGTAGACGCGCACGGCCTTGACGACCTCGGCGCGGTACGCCTTGATGCCGCTGTTGAAGTCGTGCAGCGGGATGCCGCTGGCCCACCGCGTGACGGCGTTGAAGAACCGGCTGGGGAGGGTCTTCGAGAGGGGGTCGTTCCGCTTCCGCTTCCAGCCGCTCACGAGGTCGGCCCCGGCCTGGAGGCGCGACAGCATCGTCGGCAACTCGGCGGGGTCGTCCTGGAGGTCGGCGTCGAGCGTGGCGACGTAGCGCCCGCGCGCGCGGGCGAACCCGGCGGCGAGCGCGGCGCTCTTCCCGTAGTTCCGCCGGAAGCGGACGCCGCCGAACCGGGGATCGTCCGCGCGCAGCCGCTCGATGGCGTCCCACGAGCCGTCCGTAGAGCCGTCGTCGACGAGCCACACCTCGAACGCGATGCCGGCCGGGCCGAGCGCCTCGCGGATGGCGCGCGCCAGCTCGGGCAGGCTCTCCGCCTCGTCGAAGACCGGGACGATGAGGGAGAGTTCGGGCGCCATCGGGGAGTCCGGGTATCGGGGAATCGGCGAATCTGAGGACCGGCGCTGTAATTCCCCGATACCCAGGTTACCTGATCCCCGGATGCTCACGTGTCGATCGTCGCGTAGCGTGCGTTGCGCTCGATGAACTTCCGCCGGGGCTCGACGGCGTCGCCCATCAGCGTGGAGAACGTGCGGTCGGCCGCAGCAGCGTCCTCGATGGTGACGAGCTGGAGGCGGCGGACCTCCGGGTTCATCGTCGTGGTCCAGAGCTGCTCGGGGTTCATCTCGCCGAGCCCCTTGTACCGCTGGATGCCGACCCCCTTCATCCCGCCCATCCGCTCGACGGCCTCGGCGAGCTGGTCGTCGGTCCACGCGTACACCTCCTCGTTCCCCTTCTTCGCCCGGTAGAGCGGCGGGAGCGCGATGTAGATGTAGCCGGCCTCGAGGAGCGGGCGGAGGTAGCGGTAGATGAACGTGAGGAGGAGCGTGCGGATGTGGGCGCCGTCCACGTCGGCGTCCGTCATCAGGATGAGCTTGTGGTAGCGGAGCCGCGAGAGGTCGGTCTCCTCCGGGTTCGTGCCGAGCCCGACGCCGAGCGCCGTCACGACGTTCTTGATCTCCTCGTTGTCGAGCACCTTGTCGAGCCGCGCCTTCTCGACGTTGAGGATCTTCCCGCGGAGCGGGAGGATAGCCTGGAAGTGCCGGTCGCGCGCCTGCTTGGCCGAGCCGCCGGCGGAGTCGCCCTCGACGAGGTAGAGCTCGCTCTCGGCCGGGTCCTTCGAGGCGCAGTCAGCGAGCTTGCCGGGGAGGCCGCCCCCGCCGAAGACGCCCTTGCGCTGGACGAGCTCGCGCGCCTTCCGTGCGGCGGTGCGGGCCTGTGCGGAGAGGATCACCTTCTGGACGATGGTCTTCGCCTCGGCCGGGTGGTCGTCGAGCCACTCGGCGAGCTTCTGCCCGATGAGGCTCGCCACGGCCCCCTCGATGTCGCCGTTGCCGA
>DASPKS010000024.1:0-19715 GCA_035628035.1 Rubricoccaceae bacterium | reverse complement strand
GTGGGGGCGGCGGGGAGGCGGGCGGCCGCGCGGGCGCGGACATCGTGGTGCTGACCGGCCCGAACATGGGCGGCAAGTCGACCTACCTGCGGCAGGCGGCGCTGATCGCGCTGCTGGCGCAGTGCGGCTGCTACGTGCCGGCGGCGCGCGCGCGGGTGCCGCTGCTCGACCGCATCTGCGCGCGCATCGGCGCGCAGGACGACATCGCGTCCGGGCAGTCGACGTTCATGGTCGAGATGCTGGAGACGGCCGCGATCCTGCACGGGGCCACGCCGCGCAGCCTGGTCGTCCTCGACGAGATCGGCGCCCTCCGGGCCCCCGCCCGCGAGGGCGAGCCCGACCCGGCCGACGGGGCGGTGGTCAACGACCTGCATGAGGCGGTGTGGCTCGTTGGGTGTCTGCCGCGCCGCGAATCTACTCGGCCGCGCGTGCGGTTCGTCCGGAGACGCGAGCGGCGCGGAGGTGTCCTCCGCGCCGCTCGCTCTGTTCACCAAAGCGGCGAGAGGCTCCGTCAGGCCTGGTGGGCGAGGAGCCGGGCGAGCGCCTCCTCGGCGGCCTCCTTCCCCTGCACCTTCTCGATGACGACCTCGCCCACCCTCACCTCGTACCAGCCGCCGCCGACGGCGACGACCTCGGGTGCGGCGGTCGTCTTCTGCTCGGCCTTCAGCCGCTCGACGTGCTTCGTGAGCCGCTCGACGCTCGCCGTCAGCTCGGAGATCTCCTCGCGCGTGGGCACGCCAAGCCGCTTCATCACGGCAGCGACGGCCTCCTGCACGCGGTCCTCCACCTTCCCGGCGGCCTCGCCGGCCACGTACTTCGCGTCGGTGGCGCGCTCCTTCACGGCGTCGGTAACCTTTTCGGTACCGTCGCCGAGCTGCTGGCGGACGCGCTTGAGGGCATCGCCGCCGAGCGCCTTGTAGTCGAACTTCTCGCCCTTGCGGACAAGCTTTTTGAAGAGCTTCGAGCGCTCCTCCTCGGCCGCCGTGAGGGCGCCGAGCCCGGCGAGGAAGATCTTCTGGGCGGCCTCCTTGAGGTCGGTCGCGCCCTCCTTCAGGTTGGCCTGCACCGACTCGGTCGCGTTCTTAGCGAACGTGATGGCCTCGTCGGCGGTCTTCTGGAGCTCCTCGCGGAGCTGCTCGGTCTTGGTCGTGTTCGTCTCAGACATCGGGGTACTTGCTGTGGAGACAGGGGTGATTCAGCGGGGACGGCGGGAAGCAGCGCCATTCGTTGGCGCCTCTTCATCGAGGTCGCGGAGCGACGCTTCGAGGGCTTCGAGCCGCTCGCGGAGCCGCTCCATCTCGGCGCGGACCTCGCCGAGCGGCCCGGCGACCGGGCGGATCCGGTCGAAGGAGCGCGTGACGAAGGCCGACGCCTCGTCGCGCGCGCCTTTGAGCGCCTCCTCGCCAGCCCGGATCAGGTCGTGGAGGAAGGGCACCGAGAGCGCCGTGCCGCGGCGGCCTTCGTCGGAGATCACCTGGGTGAGGACGGCCGAGGTCACGTCCTCGCCGGTGCGGTTGTCTATGACCCGCACCTGCTGGCCCGCGCGGATCCACGCTGCGAGCTCGCCGAGACCGACGTAGCGGCGCTCGGTGGGGTCGTAGAGCTTGCGGCTGCCGTACCGCTTGACGATGCGGGGCATGGACGAGAGAGCGGTTTCGCGCCGCTTGACGCGCTGCGGCAATAGATGTTTCCGCGCCGCGTCATTCCGCCTTACCCGCCCCGAGCCCAATAAAAAACCGAGAGAGCGGACCGCAGGGCCCGCCTCTCGGTGCACCCTCTATCGGGTTACGCTCAGGCCTCCTCGAGTTCGGCGCGCTCGGCGACGAGCTTCTCCTGCACGTGGCGCGGCATCGGCTCGTAGTGGCTGAACTGCGCATGGTGAATCCCCCGCCCCTGCGTGAGCGAGCGGAGGGACGTCGCGTAGCGGTAGAGCTCGGCCTCGGGCACCTGCGCCTTGATCTTCTGGAAGACGCCGTCGGCATCCATGCCCTGGATGCGGGCGCGGCGGGTGTTGAGGTCGCCGAGGACCTCGCCCATGTACGCCTCGGGCACCGTCACTTCGAGGTCCACGATGGGCTCGAGGATGGCGGGCTGCGCGTCGCGGAACGCGTTGCGGAAGCACATCTTCGAGGCCGTCTTGAATGCGTTCTCGTTGGAGTCCACGGGGTGCATCCCCCCGTCGAAGATGACGACGCGGACGTCGCCGACGGGGTAGCCCGCAACGGGCCCCTCGCGGAGGCCATCGGCCACGCCCTTCTGGATGGCCCCGAAGAACCGCTGCATGTCGATGACGCCGCCGACGATGGCGTCGATGAACTGGATCTTCGCGCCCCACTCCGTGTGCAGCGTGTGCTCGCCACGCTGCTTCATGTCCTCCGGGGGGTTGAACATCTCGGTGAGGGGCTCGACCATCATCGAGATGTCGGCGAACTGCCCAGCGCCGCCCGTCTGCTTCTTGTGGCGGTACGAGGCGCGCGAGCGGCCCTGCACCGTCTCGCGGTACGAGATCTTCGGGCGGTCGTACTCGACCTCCACGCCGAACCGGTTCTTGAGGCGGGACTTCGCCACGTCGAGATGGGTCTCGCCCTGCCCGGCGAGCGTCATCTGCGCGAGGTGAGCGTCCTGCGCGAAGCGGAGGCTGGGGTCCTCCTTGACGAGCTGGTGGATGCCCTGGGCGAGCTTGTCCTCCTCGCCCTGCTTGGCCGCGCGGACGGCGAGGGCCATGCGCGGCTCGGGGAACTGGATGGGCGCCACGACGCACGTCGAGCCCTTCTTGCGGAGGGTGTCCCCCGTGTGGGTGTCCTTCAGCTTCACCGTGGCGCCGAGGTCGCCCGCGACGAGCTGCTGCACCGGCGTGCGCGTCTTCCCGTTGATGGCGAAGAGCCCGCCGAGCCGCTCGATGATGCGGTGCTGCGCATTCTCGAGGTCGAGCCCAGGGGCGAGCGTGCCGTCGTAGACGCGGAGGAACGAGTACTCGCCCACGTGCTCCTCGGCCATCGTGCGGAACACGAACGCGACGGGGTCGGCCTTCGGGTCCACCTTGACCTCCCCCGTTTCCATAGCTGGGGGCGGCATCATGGCCGGACTCGGGCACACGTTGTCGATGAAGCTCATCAGCCGGCTCACGCCGATGTTCTCGCTCGCCACGGTGAGGAAGATGGGGAAGAGCTGGTGGCGGATCATCGCCGTGCGGAGCCCCTGCCGCATGTCGTCGATGGAAAGCTGACCCTGCTCGAAGTACTTCTCCATCAGCGACTCGTCGTTCTCGGCGATGTTCTCGACGAGCTCGTTGTGGAGCTCGGCCGCACGGTCGGCAAACTCCGGCGCGATGTCGCTCTCCTCGCACTTTCCCTTCTCGTCGAAGCGGAGCTGCTTCATGAGGAGGACGTCGATGATCGTCCGCGAGCCGCTGCCGCCGGGGAGCTGGACGGGCGTGGCGGCCCGGCCGAACCGCTCGCGGATCCGCGAGAGCGCCGTCTCGAAATCGGAGTCGGCCATGTCGAGCTTGTTGAGGACGAACATCGCCGGGGTCTGCGTCTGCTCGGTGTAGCCCCAGGCGAGTTCGGTCCCCACCTGCACACCCTCGGCAGCGTCGACCACGAAGAGCGCGGTGTCGGCCACCTTCAGCGCGGCGATGGTCTCCCCCACGAAGTCAGCGTAGCCGGGGGTGTCGAGGAGGTTGATCTTGTGGCCCTCCCACTCCGCGTGGAGGAGCGAGGTGAACACGCTCATCTGGCGCTCGCGCTCGCTCGGGTGGTAGTCGCTCACGGTGTTCCCCTCCTCGACCGACCCCATACGCGGGACGGCCCCGGCGCTGTGGAGCATGGCCTCGGCGAGGGTCGTCTTCCCGGTGCCCTGGTGGCCGACGAGGGCGATGTTGCGGATGTGGTCGGCGTCGTAGACGTTCATACACCCCTCCTGAGCAGGTGCGGCTGGTAACGAAAGGGTAAAGGGGCGAGGAAGATAGCGGGGGCCGGTTCTTTGTCAAGAAGGTCGTCGGGCAAAGGGCGAGGCCTGGCTCCGTTACCTTCCGGTGACGCCATTCTCGCTGCTCATGCTCCTCCTCGGTCTCGAAACGGCGACGGATATCTGCGGCGTGGCCCTCCTCGACGAGGACGTACTCGTGGTTTCGGCCGAGGTGGCCCGGCCGCGTGCTCACGCCGCGCACCTCGTCCCCCTCATCCGGGACGTTCTCGCCCACGCCGGAGCTACTGCTGCAGACCTGGGGGCCGTTGCGGTCTCGGCCGGGCCGGGCTCATTCACGGGGCTCCGCATTGGCGTAAGCACGGCGAAGGGGCTGTGCGCGGCCTCCGGCGCGGCGCTGGTGGGGGTGCCTACGCTAGAGGCCCTCGCCCGCGCCGTCCTCCCGGCAGCCCTACCCGGCGACGCGGTCGTGGCGGCCCTCCCCTCCCGGCGTGGGGAGGTCTTCGCCGCCGCGTTCGACGTGGAGGACGGGCGGCTCGCGCCCTCCGGCGAGGTCGCCGCCCTGACGCACGAGGACGTCGCAGGCTGGCTCCCCCCGAACGAACGGCTGTGGCTCGTCGGCGGAGCCGCCGAGTCGCTGGCAGAGGTAGGCCGGCGGCCCGCGCGCCTCTGGCCGGCGACGGCGTCGGCGGTGCGGGTGGCCCGGCTGGGGGCGGAGCGCTTCCGGGCCGGGCACCTCGAAGACGTGGCGGCGTTCGAGCCGGCGTACCTCAAGGCGTTCGTCGCTCGCCCCGCCCGCCCTATCTTCGACGGTGGCGGAGACAAGGCGGGCCGTCCCTGAACCTCCGCCCGCGTTTTCGCGTCTTCCCTCCCCCCTCCCCCTCCACGATGGCCTGGTTCAAGCGCCAGTCGGCGGGCATCCAGACGAAACCCGCCGAGCGGAAAGAGCCCCCGGAGGGCTACTGGCAGAAGTGCCCCACCTGCGGGGCCATCCTCAGCCGCCACGAGCTGGAGGAGAACGCGCTCGTGTGTACGAAGTGCGGGCATCACTACCCGATGCCCGGGCTGGACTACCTCGCCCTCCTCTTCGACGAGGGCGGGTTTATGCGGCACGACGAGCACCTCTACTCCACCGACCCCCTCGGGTTCGTGGACCGGAAGCCGTACCCCTCTCGGATCACGGACGCCGAGCGCTCCTCCGGGCTGAACGACGCCGTCGTGGCCGGGACCGGCACCGTCGGCGGGCACCCCGTCTCGGCCGCCGCGATGGACTTCACGTTCATCGGCGGCTCGATGGGGTCGGTCGTCGGCGAGGTGGTCACGCGGGCCATCCGGCGGGCGGTGGACGAGGACCGCGCGCTCGTCGTCATCAGCCAGAGTGGCGGCGCGCGGATGATGGAGGGCGCACTCAGCCTGATGCAGATGGCGAAGACGAGTGCCAACCTCGCGCTCCTCGCCGAGAAGGGGCTCCCCTACTTCTCCGTACTCACGAACCCCACCACGGGCGGCGTAACGGCCTCCTTCGCGATGCTCGGCGACTTCCACTTTGCCGAGCCAGGCGCGCTCATCGGGTTTGCTGGCCCGCGCGTCGTCCGCGAGACCATCGGGCGCGACCTCCCGAAGGGGTTCCAGCGCGCCGAGTTCCTCCTCGAGAAGGGGTTCGTCGACCGGATCGTCCCGCGCACCGAGATGCGCGACACGCTCTGCCACTTCCTCGACCTCCTCTTCGAGCGCCCACCCGAGGAGACACCGGCCGAGCAGGAGGTCGCCGCCGAGCCGGTTGCGACCAACGGGCGCGGCTGAGCGCCACTACCCAACGAGGAGTTCCTCGTAGCGCCGCGCGTTCTCCTCCACCGAGCAGTGCGCGGCGATCTGGGCCCGGCTAGCTTCCCCCACCCGCTCGGCCTCGGCCGGGTCCAAGAGGTAGCTCTCGACGGCGGCGGCCAGTGCGCGCTCATCGTGCTCCCCCAAGAGGAGCCCGTGCTCTCCCGAGGAGAGGATCTCGCCCAGCCCCCCGTTGAGCACCGAGGCGACGACGGGGCGGCCGTAGCTCATCGCCTCCTGTGGCGTTGTCGGGAAGGCGTCCCAGTCGGCGTTGAAGAGGAGCACGTCGAGGCTCTGGTAAAAGTGGGTGAGGTCGCGCTGCCACCCCAGCCACGTGATGGCATCGCCTACCCCAAGGGACTTCGCGAGCCTGCCGAGCGCAGCGCGCTCCGGACCCTCCCCCACGATGAGTGCTTGGACGTCGGGCACCGTCCTTCGCAGGCGCGCGAGCGTACGCACAAACACGTCGAACCGCTTGCGCGGGATGAGGTGGCCCGCGTTGCCGATGGTGGGGCGGCCGGGGTCGAGGCCGAGCGCCTGCCGCGCGGCGCGGCGGCCTGCCTCCGTCACCGGTGGCGGGAGCGGGATCCCATTGCGGACGGTGTGGGCTACGCGGGCGATGCCCGGCACGAGCGCCTCGGCCTCCGCGCGGATGTAGTCGGAGGGGAACGTGATGGCGTGGTAGCGGCGGAGGGCTAGATGGTAGTAGCTCCGCCACGCCCAGGGGGGTTTTACCCCTGTGTGGTGGTAGTGCACGGCGAGAACTTGGCGGCGCCGGTCGCGCGGCCGGAAGGGGAGTGTTGAGATCAGCCGCGCCGTCCCTACCATGAGCAGGGCGTCGTGCGGCATGCAGCGTACGCGGCGACGCGCCACGGGTACCGTGAACAACCCGCTCGGCCCGCGGGATGGGACGGCTGCCGCGGGGATACCGGCCTCTGCGAGGAGCGGGAACAGCTCCCCCTCGCCAGCTACGGAGAGGGCCATACCCGTGTGCCCGCGGGCCTGCAGGCCGCGCAGGGTGCGGAGGGCCGCTTGCTCCAGTCCGCCCAGGCGGGCGCTGTCGAGCACGACGAGGAGGTGCATCCGGGGTGCCCGGGGGGCGTGCAGGGAATGGCGGCGCGAAGCTACGCCGCCTTGCGCACCCGCCCTCGACGCCCCCACCACCGGCGAAACGCCCCCTGTGGGAAGGGCCACGTGCGCGCGGCCAGCCGGAGGAGCAGGGGCGCCCGCCCCGCTGCTGGGCGAGGTCCGAACCGCCCCTTCCACCCGTCGCGGAGAGCCTGGAGGCACGCCTCCTCGCCCGCCCGGTCGCCCCGACGACGCGCCTCGTTGGCGGAGCGGTACATGAAGTAGAACGCCCCCCACCGCCGCCCCACGCGCGCCCACCCCGATGCCTCCTCGGCGTCGAGGACGAGGTTGCGGTTCATGTAGTAGGCGGTGTTCGCATTCCGATCGCTTCCCCCCAGCGCGTGGCGTACCCGTGAGGCGGGCGCGACGCGGAGCGTCCATCCGTGCCGCCGGATGCGGCGGCTCCACTCCGCCTCCTCGCGGTAGCAGAAGTACCGCTCGTCGAACGGGCCGCACGCCGCCACGGCGTCGAGCGCGACGAGCATCCCGCACCCATTGACTTCCTCCACCACGGTGGCCGGGCGGCCATCGAGCGCAGCGGCCTTGCGCTCCCCCGGCGCGTAGCCGTAGTGCCCATCGAACCAGACTGAGCCATCCTCCAGCCTTAGGATACAGCTCCCGACAGCGGCCACCCGCGCTCCCCTCCCCATCTCAACGAGGCAGCTTGCCAGAAAGCCGGGATCTACGCGGGCGTCATTGTTAAGGAGGTAAGCGTACGGGTATCCCTGCTCACGAGCGAGGGCGAGCGCGCGGTTGTACCCCCCGGCCCACCCGTAGTTGTGGCCGAGGCGCACGACCCGGAGTCCGGGATAGGCCACTTCCGCTTCCGCCGAGCGGTCTTCCGTCGAGCCGTTGTCGATGAGCCACACTGTGCCCACCTCTTCGGCCGCGCGGAGACTGGCGAGGCACGCGAGGGTGTCCTCCCACCCGTTCCAGTTCAGGACCATCACGGGGACTTCCCGTGGCGACACGCGCCTGCGCGAGGGGTCGTTCTCCATCCGACCGGAGAGCACTTTCCTTTGACGAACGAAGAAGACCGGAGGGACCGATACCGGAAGCTAGGCCGCTTGCGCCTCCGCGGCGACCCTCCTCCGTGCCCTTCGCGAGCGCGGCACGACCTGCCCCGCGGCTCGCCAATCCACTGCGCCTATCCGGCTGCCGACCTCGTCCGCGAGGAGGGCACTCCAGGCCTTGCAGGCGCCCACCTGCTCGAAATGGGCGAGGAAGGCCGCCCGCGCCTGCGCACCCACCCTCGCGCGGAGCTCCGGCTCGGCGTGGAGCCGCAGGAGCGTCGCTTCGAGGTGGTCGGCCGCGTCGGGGGGATCCCCCTCGGTGTTCACCAGGAAGCCGGCGCCGTGGTGCAGCGCGGTGTCGGCCGGCTCCGACTGGGCCGGGCCGACGACGACGACGGGGCGCCCGGCCGCCATGATCCCGTAGAGCTTCCCCGGCACGGCCAGCCCGGCCGTTGCGTTATCGAGCGTAAGGAGGTGGACGTCGCCGACGCCCAGCGACTCGGCCAGCTGCTCGCGGGGGACGTAGTCGAGGTACAGGAAGTTCTCGATCCCCTCGGCCTTTACGAAGGAAGCGATCTCCCCCTTCCGGGGGCCGCCGCCCGCGAACAGGAAGAACACGTCGGGGTGACGACGGAGCCGCCGCATCACCTCGAGCACCTCGCCGAAACGGTGCACGAGCCCTGCGTTCCCCGAGTACATCACGACGAACTTGTCTTCGAGACCGAGCGCGCGCCGGAGTCCGTTCTCTGCGGGGTGCAGGGGGTAGATCTCGTCCCGCTTGCTCCACACGGGGATGGTGTACAGGCGGTCGGCCCGGATGCCGTGGGCGAGGAGGTACCGCTTCATGTAGGGGCCGAGGTCCACGACGAACTCCGCGTTCCGATACGCCGCGTCGTTGAGGGCGTGGAGCACGCGCGACCGGAGGCCACCCCGGCGGACCACCCCGACGGCCTCCTCCACGCCCGGGTGGAGGTCCATCGACCAGATCGCGTACGAGGCACCTCGTACGCGCTTGGCGAGGAGGCCCACCACGGCCAGCAGGGGCGGCGTAGTGAGGTAGACGACGAGGTCGTAGCGCCGTCGGAAGAGCAGCCGCGTGAGGACCTGCGCGAAGAACGTCGCATAGTCGAGGAGGCGACCGACGTGGGTGCCCCGCCCGAACGCCGTCGTCCGCGCCCGCGTGATCTGGACGCCCCGGCGCGCCTCCCGCCTCGGGACGCCCAGCGCGCCCGAGACATACCGGCCCGACCCACAGAGGACATCCACCTCGAACCCCCCTGCGGCAAGGTGCTCGGCGAGGTCCGTGAGGTGCTGCCCCGTCGACGCGACGTCGGGGTAGTAGTGCTGGTTGACGAAAAGCAAGCGCGGCCGGATCATCGAGGCGCAGCGGCGGCCGGGTATCCTCCTCATTCCTCAGGTCCCCCCTTTGGGGAAAACTAAGTCCCCTGGGGAAGGATCGGGGCACGCGCGGCTGCCGTGCACAACTTTTTCCTGCCGCTTCGTGCGTGCGTCTAGTGCACGTCGCAGGTGCGCCCCGTAGAGGAGAAAAAGGGCGGCACCGAGGCTCGCTGCCGGGACGACGTAGACGTGCAAGAAGCCATGGGCAACGAACCCACCAGGCACCCCGGCGAGGCCGAGTCCAAAGGCCCCCAGCATCACGAGGCCGAGCGCAAGCAGGAGGCCCCACAGCACGAGCCAGTACGGCCTCCTCGGCGCGACGATAACAAGCAGCAGGCCCGGCAAGAGGAAGTGGAGCCCGGCCGGGATGCTGAAGGTGCGTGCCTCAGGGAGGCTTCGCGTCCGCACCGACGGCGGCTTGTCGACAGGTTCAACCGGGGTGCCGGTCAACGCCGTCAGTGTGGGGGCAACGACGTGAACGGCGAGCGCGCTGCGCGCTGGCTGCCAGATCCCGAAGAACAGCGCGAGAAAGAGGCCTCCCGCTACGATTCGTACCACCCCCTCCCGGAACGACGTCACGTTGCCAGGGCCGGCTCCAGCGCCGACGCTGGGTGTAGCCGGGAGCCTCCGACGTGCGCCCAGAGGACCCAGAGCCCGAAGATGACGAAGTAGAAAAAGGCGGAGGTGCCCACGCTGTGGAGGAGGTCGAACCCTGCCGGCCAGTGCGCCGCGAAGTACGCCAGCGCGGCCACACGGGCGACGTTGGCGAGGAACACGACGAGGAGCCCCAGCGGGACGAACCACAACCGCCGGCGCCAGCGACCCGGGTAGGCCAGCACGAACCCGGCGAAAAGGCCGAGCGCGCTGAGCCCGTTGCAGCCGTCTTCGACGAACACCCCGGAGGTCCCTGCGAGACGAACGGTCCGGCCACTGACGGCAACGGGCTGCCCTAGGACATCGAGCTGGGCCCACGCCGTAGCAGCGACGGCGTGGGCCACGGCGGCGTCGAGTCGCCCGTCGGGCCTGAGCACGAGTTCGTACGCGGCGTACCACGCGCCATAACACACGAGGAGGATGGCGACGAAGGAAACGGGCGGGCTCAGGCGAGGCATCGCCGGGTAGCGGCTAGGAGGCGTTCCCCGGTGGCTTCGGGAAGCGGCGAATGATAAGGTCGTTCACGACGAGGGCGTCCATCCGCGTGCGGAGGAAGCAGTCGAGCGCCTGCTCGGGGGTGTCCACGATGGGCTCGTTCTCGTTGAACGAGGTGTTGAGCACGACCGGGACGCCCGTCTCTTGCTCAAACGCCCGGATGAGGCGGTAGTAGCGCGGGTTCGTCTCGGCGTTGACCGTCTGGAGCCGCCCGGTCCCGTCCACGTGGGTCACGGCCGGGATTTCCTTTTGCTTCTCCTCCCGGATGGGATAGACCTGCTGCATGAACGGGTCCGGCGCGGCGCCCTCGAAGTAATCGTCGAGGCGCTCTTCGAGGATGGAGGGCGCGAACGGCCTGAACTTCTCTCGGAACTTGATCTTCGTGTTGATGAGGTCGCGCATGTCGGCGCGACGGGGGTCGGCGAGGATCGAGCGGTTGCCGAGGGCGCGGGCCCCCCACTCCATCCGCCCCTGGTACCACCCCACCACGTTCCCCTCGGCGAGGAGGCGGGCGGCCTCTCGACAGACTGCCTCCTCGTCCCCCAGGGCCCTCACCTCATACGTCCATTCCGCGTCGCGCCTGGCGGCGACCTGCTCGGCCAGCCCGTTCGTGGGATAGGCCGTGCCCCAGTACCCGTGCGCCATCTCGAAGCGGCGTGGGTGGCCCAGCACCTGATGCCAGACGGAGCACGCCGCACCGAGGGCCGTCCCGCTGTCGGCGGCGGCGGGCTGGACGTACACCGCCTCGAACGGCGTCGCCTCCCTGATCTTCCCGTTGGCCACGCTGTTCATCGCGCAGCCCCCCGCCAGGCAAAGGTTCTTCTGGCGGGTCTGCTCATAGAGCCCGTTGAGGACGTGGAAGGCGGCGCGCTCGTAGACGGCCTGGAGGGAGCGCGCGAGGTCCTCGTGACGTTTCTCCAGCGGCTCCTCCGGGCGACGCGGCGGCCCCAGCGCCTCGGCCATGCGCGTGCTGAAGACGAGCCCGAGCGAGGGGTACCCCTCGTCCCACTCCATCTCGACGCCTTCCGTGTGGTGGCGGAAGTACCGGAGGTTCAAGCGAAACTGCCCCCCGGGGAGGAGCTCGATGAGCCGGGCGACCTCGTCCACGTACGCCGGCTCGCCGTACGGGGCCAGCCCCATCACCTTGAACTCGTCGCCGTAGCCGTGGAATCCGAGGTACTGCGTGACGGCGGTGTAGAGGAGGCCGAGGGAGTGTGGGAAGTAGGTGTTGCCGAGCCGCTCCAGCCGGTTCGCACGCCCGGCCGCCCGGGAGGTCGAAACGAAGTCGCCGAACCCGTCGAGCGCGCAGACGGCCGCCTCGTCGAAGGGGGAGACGAAGAAGGCGCTCGCGAGGTGGGCCAGGTGGTGCTCGACGAAGTGGAGGCGCGGCAGGCGCTCTTCCGGCAGGCCGAGCGCCTCGGCAAGCGGGGCACGCACCTCGCGGACCTTTTTCCGGTTGGCGAGGCGGTCGCGGACAAGGGGGGCGCTCGGACGGTGTCGGAGGACGGCGGCGGCCTTGCGGAGGAGGTGTGCCCGGGGATCGCGGCTTACGGCGACGTGCGCCACCTCACGGCCCTCAATGCCGGCCATGGCCAGACACCGCCGGATGCTCTCGGTGGGGAAGCCCGCGTAGTGCTTGATCCGCCGGAACCGTTCTTCTTCGAGGGCCGCGACGACCTCACCGTCCTTCAGCAAGACTGCCGAGACGTCGCCGTGGTAGGCGTTGATTCCTAAGATGTAGGTATGGGGCACGCGAGCAATGGGAGGCTAAGCGGGGTACCGTGCTTCTTCGAGGGGCGCAGCAGCTTCGACGGGCGACCCCTCGCTCGCCTGCGGGTGCGCGCGCGAGGCCAGCTCCAACGCCAGCAGGACCTCGGCGTAGGTCCGCTGGAGGGTGTAGGTGAGCCCCGGGCGACCGTCGAGCAGCAGCCCCTTGGTGAGGAGACAGTAGATCGGGGTGAGGAGCGGCACTACCCATCCGCGCCGGCGGAGGCGGTCCACGCGGCCTAGCCGGTCCGGCAACGTGCTCAGGAGCTTGTCGGCTTCGAGCGCCGCGTAGGCGCGCTGGTTGTCGAGCCACCGGCGGAGCGGCTTGCGGTCATCATGGTAGATGGGGCTGCGAAGCGCGCCGACGGGGCCGCCCAGGAGAAGCCGCTGGGTGTGGCCGTCCTGCTCGTACCGCCCGCGCCTCGCGCGGAAGAGGACGATCCGCGGCGGGTAGAGCGTGCCCCGCAGCGGCTTGCCTCCGATGCAATACGTGAAGCGCGCCTCATACCCGTCGTAGGGCGCCGCAGGATCGAGCGAGGTGAGTTCCTCCACCAGCGCCTCGCTCAGCACGTAGTCGGCATCGAGCGTGAGCGCCCATTCGGTCCTGATGTGATCGAGGCCAAAGTTCCACTGCGCCGTGTGGTCATCGAAGGGACGGTGGAAGACCTCGGCCTGGGGATAGCGCGCGGCGACCCCCAGCGTGCCGTCAGTGCTCCCGCTGTCCACGACGACGACGCGGTCGGCCCACGTGAGCCGGTCGAGCACCCGCCCGATGTTCGGGGCCTCGTTGTAGGTGAGGATGAGGGGGGTAATGTCGGTCACCTGTCGGTGAAGGGCTTGGGACAACCCCCATCAAATGTCACGTCCCAACACCCGGAAAGGAGGCGCTTCCCGGAGCCGAGCCTGTACCGCCTCGCGGTCTTTGACGAATAGGGCATTGCCCGCTCGCGAAGTCGAAGATGCTCCCAACGTTCTCGTGAAAGGATCGTAGCTGCAGAGCGTGAACCCATGCTCGCGCATCCGGTCGAGGAGGTCACCTTCTGCGAACCCGTAGCGGCTCGCGCTTCCGTTGATCTCCATCAGCACCGACAGCGTCTCCTCCCGGCTGAGCACGTCAGCAGCGCCCGAGACGACCTCGGGTTCGTAGCCCTCTACGTCCACTTTGATGAGCGTGGGGCGACCCGGTGGGAGCACTTCGTCTAGCGTCACCATGGGGACAGTGGTCACGGCACACTCCGACGGCTCCGAGACGACGTGGTTTAACGTGTCCAGGTTGGCCGTGAAGGCCGCCGTCCCGCACCGTTGCCCTATCGCAACCTGGTGCGCGCGGACCGACTGGGCGAAGTTGTTCAGGCTGAGGTTGACCCGCAGGGCAGCAAACGCCTCCGATCCGGGCTCGAAGGCCTCGCACACCGCACCCACCGAGGCCGCAAGCACTGTGTATGAGCCGACGTTCGCACCCACGTCCACGAACCGGTCTCCCTCGCGTATGAGATGCAGGACGAAGGCCATGTCCTCGAACTCGTGGAGACCGGCGTAGACGTTCCCCGTGGCCCCGGTCATCCCGCGCCGGATGGCGAGGCGAGTGCCATTGACGAAGCCGCAGACCACTGGCCCATCCACTAGTCGCGACCGTATTTGCCAGGCCAGATAGCGGCGGAGCGTCCCCAGCCTATCCTGCGCGCAGAGCGGATGCGTGAGAAGGAACCGCGGCGTGTTGAGGAATCCCATGTGTCCCTACGTCCCGAGGACGCACCCCGGTCGCCTTCCTCCGTGCATCGTCCACTCGTACACTGCGACCATCTGGCGAGCGACGTGCGTCCAGGAGAGATTCGCTTCGACGTAGCGCCGTCCCCTCCTCCCCGCTTCCTGCCGCGCCTCATCCGGGAGGGCGATGGCTTCGCGGAGCGCGGTGGCGAGCGGCGCGGCCCCGATGTCGGTCCACCACCCGCATCGGTGCGTTTCCAGCGCGGCCCACGGAGCCCCTCTCGTCGTGATCACCGGCACTCCGGCCGCCAGCGCTTCGGCCACCACGAGCCCGAAGTTCTCGCTGTGCGTGGGGAGCACGAAGAGGTCGGCCGAGCGATAGAGCGCCCATTTATCGTTGTCCTCGACAGGACCCGCGAACCGCACGCTCCCGTTCAGCCCCCGCTGCCGTGCCTGCGCTTCGACGGCCGCCTGGTGACCGCCCTCGTCGGGCCCGGCCAGGACCAGCTCCCATCCCGGCGGCTGCACTTGTGCCCACGCCTCGATGAGCAGCGGCAGCCCTTTCTTCGGATGGAAACGGGAGAGAAACAGGGCGCGGCGGAGCTCTTTGCGCGGGGGCGGGGGCTGCGCGTCGGGGAGGTCCACGCCGTTCGGGATGACCGCGAGTGGATTGCGCAACCCCAGCCGCCGGACGCTCTCCGCTTCCCCCTCGCTGGTCACGTGGAGGACCGCGGCGTGGCGGAGGTCGCGCCGCTGGTACAGCACCCACGCCGCGCGCTTCTTCCACCGGCGGTGCCGGAGCGCCCACGGCTCCAGCATCCCCCTCGGGGAGATCACGAGCGGGACCCCCGCCCGGCGGGCGGCCCCGACCGCCGCATGGTTGCTCGGCCGCCACAGCCCGTGGTCGTGGAGCAGCTTGGGAGCGACCGGCGCTGCAGGTCGCCCCTGGTCCCACACTGCCAACCGAGCGGGGCATCCCACCGCCTGGAGCGCCTGCACGAGCGACGGCACGGTACGGCTCGGGCCGCCGTGCGAGGGGTCGAGCGAGTTGACGGTGTGCCAGATCATCAAACCGGGGACCCCTCCGACACCACACGCCGGGGGGCCCGCGCCCGCGGTACCGCCTGCGAACCCCTCGGGTTCACGAAGTGCCGGAGGGCGAAGGTGAGAAGGCAGGCCGCAGCTACGGCCGCGCTCATCTCGACGAGCGAGCCACCCACGTTGAGCAGCGGCAGCCCCGGAAGAAACCACTGCACGAAGCCCAGCACATCCCCGGCATCCAACTGCTGCCGCGCGCGGCGGTCGAGGACGCCTACGAACAGTCCCAGCAGGAGGCACCCTAGGAGCACGCCGACGTTGCGGAAGTTGATGTAGAGCTCGAGGATGATCCCGAGTCCCACGCTGGTGCCGTAGGCAAACGTGAGGCCCGTGTATTCGGACACGAGGTCCATGCTCCCCGCGGCGACCGGCTTGCCGGGCCACAGCGCGCGAGGCACGAGGGCTAGGACCGCCATCCAGATCGTCTCCCCGTCTGCGTACCGGCCCGTCATACGGGTGTGCTCGACCGCGGTCCCCACGAGGATGTTCTGGTTCAGCCGCCCCTCGACGGCGTTGAGCAGGTCCTCATCGCGGAAGCTGATGGGCTTGATGCCCGAAACCGTGGTGGCCACTTCCCCGAGCCGCGTGCCCAGCGGCAGCCCCCCCCAGACGGCCGAGCGGATCTCGCTCCGGTTGGCCATGTACGCGGTGAACACCGCCACGCCGGCGTAGCCGAGCACAAGTGCGAGCATAGCCATGTGCCACCGCGGGCGGTACACGCTGGAGGCGAACGCTACTACCGTCGCCATGGCCATGGCGCCGAAGCCGAGGAACCCCTGCGCGAGGAGCGTGAAGAGGGGGAAGCTGAGAGTGGCGGCGAGGAGCAGCCAGAAGCGGCGCCACTCCCCGCGCCGGAGGGCCTGCCAGCAGAGCAGGCAGAACCCGACGAGAACGAGCTGCTGCCCCACCGAGAGCACGGCGCCGGCCGAGGGCAGCGACATCGCCGGCGTGAACGACAGGAGATACGCCGCGACGCCCACGGTGAAACAGATCCTCGTAGCCGATGCTCCGCCCGTTAAAGAAACCGGAGACCTGGGGCGGCGCCCCCGGAGAAGGTGGGGCGAGAGGAGGGCGTTCCCGATTGCAAACCCCACCAGCCCGATGAAGCTCACCGAAAACCCGGTGGCTGTCGTTTCCGAGTCCCGGAAGGGATTCCAGGGGAGCGTATGGATGAAGGCCCCGAAAACATGGAGCAGCGAGAGCCCCACCACAAACCCGACGGTGAGACCGGCCATCCTCCGACGGACCGCCAGCAACACCAGGGCGAGGCTGATCCCTACCCAGAGGGCGACAAGGACAGGCAGATCGAAGAAAGGTGAGGGCGTCATCAAGCCTCTTGTAGCTGAGCAGGCTGCTCCGAGGGCCGGGGAGCGCAGCCCTGCTCGAAGTGGATAGCCACCTCGTCCCAGGTGAGTGGCCGGAAGACCTCATAGGTCTTGGCGACCATCTCGGCCAGCGCCTCGCGGTGCGCATCGCACCAGCGGAGGCGCTCGGCGAAGCGGCTGGGGGATCGGACCGGGAGGATCCACCCCGTTTTCCCCTCCCGGATGATGTCGGGACCTGCGCCGTTCGGCGTGGTGAGAATAGGCAGCCCCGACGCCTGCGCCTGCGCGAGCACGACGGCGAACCCGTCCTGGAGCGTGGGGAAGACGAACACATCGCCCCAGGCGTACTCCGCGGGGAGCTGGTGCTGAGGCCGCTTCCCGACGAGCTCCACCGACGGAGGTCGCTGGGCCACCGCCTCCCGGACCTCGGGAGCCAGCGGCCCTACGCACCGGAAAATGAACCGGTCCCCAGGCAGGCACCGCGCCATGTCAAGCAGGTCGCGAAGCCCTTTCTGGAAAGAAAGCGCCCCGACGTACAGCACCCGGAGCGGCGCCCCGGATCGGATGCGTGCGCGGCGCGCTTCAACGACCTCGGCCGAAGCGTGGAACTGGTCGAGGCGTGCGGCAAGCGGGTACACCCTGACCTTCTCCGCCGGCTCCCCTTCCTCCATGAACGTACGCCGCGCGAAGGACGACAGGACGAGGATGCGCTCCGATAGCGCGTACTCCCGCTCCTCGCGCCCGATCATCCACGCGCTCGGGCGGTCGAGGGGGGTGCCCACCCGCCGCTCCTCCTCTTCGAGGAGGCGGGCCTGCGTGCGGACGTGGGCGGACCCACGCATGAGCGTCTTCAAGGGAGCGCCGGGGAGGGATGCCCGGAAGGTTTCCTCGGCCACCCCGCTCCACACATGGAGCCGGTCCCAGTGCTCGCGGCGGAGCCTTGCCGCGGCCCAGCGCCCGAAAAGCCGGTGCACGCCCGCTTCGAACGGGGGCGTCCGATGGAGGCGAAGCCGATGGAGCACGCGGGCGAGCACGCCGTGGAGGACGAAGCTGTGGACGCGCTCCGGAGGAAAACCGAAGCGCGCGACGACGCGGCGGGGGTAGTTCGTAAAGAGCACGACGTCGTGCCCGCGCGCGAGGACTGCCCGGGCGAGATCGAAGGCGTGGAAACGCCCGTGGACGACGATGGCGACCTTCAACGGGCGTGTTCTATGCCATGACGGAGCATCACGGCGAGGCGGTCGTCGTAGGAGTGGGCCCCACCGCGGATGCGCTCCCGCACGGCTGCGGCGAGGCGCTCCCGCTCGGCCGTCGCTCCGAGGAGGGCGCGGGCCTTCTGCACCATCTCGTAGGCAGAACCGAAGTAGACGGCGGCCTCGCCTTCGGGGCCATAGAGCGCACGGTGCTCGACGGTGTCCTCCACGAGGAGGCACGCCCCGATGGCGCCGGCCTCCACGGAGCGCATCGTATGCCCGTCACGGTTGGCCCGCCGGACGAGGACGAGCACGACGCGGGCGGCAAGGGTAGCCCGGCGGACGGCGTCGGGTGTTCCGATCCCGCGGCTCACCGCGCGGAGGTCGGCGTGGCGCTCCCAGTAGCCCCCATAAAGGGCCACGTCGAGCCCGGCACGGACGAGCGCGCGGACCACCGGGGCGCGGTCCCGGTCTGCACCTCCGACGAAGAGCACGTCGCAGGCGAGGCGCTCCCGCTCCGCCTCGTCCGGCTCCGGCCCGACGCAGTGGCGGGGGTCGTAGCCGAAGGGCAGGTACTGGACGTCGCGCACGCCGTGGCGGCGGAAGTCCTCGACGTTGGCCATGCGTGTCGTAAAGACGACGTCGTAGTGTGGGAGCGCCTTCAGAAACCATCCCGCGCGGTGGCGCGGGTTCCAGGGGTCGTCCGTCGAGAAGTTGACGAGGCGCACGCCTTCGCGTCGGAGCGCCTTCAGAGCCTCGGCCGAGACGGGGGCGATGCCGGTAGAGAGCAGCACGGCCGTCCCGGATCGGCGCGCCGCCTCGACCACATGTTGACTGAAAGGAGCCAGCCGAGCCGGGCGTCGCCCCCGGAGATACCAGTGGAACCGGCGCTGCCAGGACGGCCCCTGGAAAGCGGCGTCCGCGGCGAGGAGATCGCCCCGCTCGTCCTGCTGCTGAAGTGACCGCAGCAGGCTCTCACCGACGTGGGTCCCCCCAGCAAGACCCACAATCAACGTGGGCTTCGCGCGCTCCCCTGCGACCTTGCGCGGGGGCGCGCCGGGGAGGGCTACGCGAGGGCTCGCTGCGTACTCCATTGGGATGACAGGGCGGACTCGAAGGCCGAGACGACCCCTCGCGCCGCCGCTTCGACCGAGTAGGGCTCTACCTGGGCACGGCAGCGCGCGCGCACCGCCGGGTCGTCTCGCCACCAGGCGAGGCCGCGGCTCAGCCCGTAAGCCAGCGCTGGCGCCGAGTCGGCGGAGACGACCTCGCCCGTCTCGCCGGGCACGACGAGGTCCGGTACACTCCCCACCTGCTCCGTGGTCACGCATGGCAGCCCGTGGTGCAGGGCCTCGTTGACGACCAGCCCCCACGTCTCGCCGCGCCGACTCGGCAGTACGAGCGCGTCGCCGGCGTGGTAGTACGGGCTGAGCGCGCGCTGGGGTTGGAAGCCTACGAAGCGCACGTCGAGGCCGAGCGCCTCGGCCCGCGCTTCGAGCGGGCCCCGGAGCGCCCCGTCGCCCAGCCAGAGGACGGTGATGCGCTCCCGCACGTCGGCGGGCAGCTGCGCCACGGCCTCCGGGACGAGGTCCACCCCTTTGCGCTCGGACAGCTTGCCGCTGTAGAGCAGCACGACGCGCCCCTCCGGGATGCGGAGCGCGGCGCGGGTCGGCCCTCGGAGGGCCGCGCGATCCCGCTCGCTGGGCCGGAAGGGCCGTACGTCCACGCAGTAGGGCGAGAAGGTCATTCGCTCGCGGGGCACGCCGAGCCGCTCGTAGTGCTGCTGGGAGCGGTGGCCGATGTAGAGCGCCCCGCCGAGTACGGCGTACTGCCTGCGCAGCCAGGCGTCCCGGGCGGCCGCCTTCCAGGGCGAGCGGACGACGGCGTGGTCCGTGGTTTCCCCCCGTAGGAGGAGGGGGCATCCGGTCTGCCGCGCGGCACGCCACGCCGCACGGTGGAAGCGGAGCCCGTACCCGGTCAGCAGGATCGCCGCCGGGCATGCCTTCTCCACAGCGGCGCGGAGACCTCCCGCGCGGAGGGCCTCGGGAGCCCCGTCGCCGCCCCCCTCCCGCGCGAGGAAGACAGGGGTGTAGCCGCTCAGGAGATCCGTATCCCACGCGAACGTAGTCCCGAACTCGGCGTCGCGATACCCTGCGACGCTGAAGTCCGAGCCGTAGACCACCGTGACA
>DASPKS010000023.1:0-4603 GCA_035628035.1 Rubricoccaceae bacterium | reverse complement strand
AGCCGTCGGCGTTGACGGTGGCCTGCCCGTTCGCGGGGCCCGTGGTCGGCCCGGAGGCCGTCAGCCCGGTGTTGTTGCCGGTGTCGGGGTCGATGTCGTTGGCGAGGACGCCCTGCGCCGCGTTCGGCTGGATGCGCACGTTGCCGACGACGGTGTAGGCGTCGGTGAACGCGAGGGGGCTCGTCTGCTGCGACCCCGCCACGAGCGTGGTGTTGGGGTCCACCGGGAGCGTGATCGTGACGCCGGTGGCCGGGTCGGGACCGCTGTTGGTGACGGTGAGGGTGTACCGGATGCGGTCGCCGGGGTTCGCCTCGCCGTCGCCACCGCCCACGACGATGGCATCGGTGAGCGTGGCCGTGACGTTGGGGGCGAGCGCGCTGAAGCGCTGGAGGAGCGCGGGCGAGAGGCGGCCCGCCCCGCGCCCCGGCGCGGCGGCCGTGCGGGCGGTCGGCGTCACGGGCGCCTCGGCCTCGGGCGCATGCCGCGTCACGAGGCGGACGATGGGAGCGAGCTTGGCGACGGCGGCCGGGTTAGCGGCGACGAGCCCGGCCAGGCCGAGCGTAAGCGTAAGCGGCAGCCCCACCACGAGGGCGGCACGCCGCGAGGGCAGTCCAAACATGAGCGGGAGGCAGGGGGTAGCGAGCAGCCAGCGGCCACCCTGGGTGTGCCCGTAGTTACGGAGAAAGCCCTGCTTTTCCAAGCTCCGGCCCTAACCCCCTCGTTCGCCCCCGGATTCGTCCCCTAATAGTCCCTCGCCTGCCGGGCGGCTCGCCGAAGCGGGCGGGCCGGCCTCTCCAGGGGCCGGCCCGCGAGGTCCCGAAGCTGTAGGGTCGGGCCCGCTCAGAGGGCGAGCTTGATCCCGAACAGCGCCTGCCACCGCGACGACACGTCGGCGTCGACGCGGAACGTCTCGGTGAGGGGCTCCCCGTTGGCCTGGAGGGGGAACCCGAACACCGGTCGGTTCGAGTCCGCGTCGTAGCGGCGGTACACGAGGGGCTGCGTCGTGATGGGGGTGCGGATGAGGCCCCACCCCGAGTTCAGCAGGTTCGCCACGTTCACCACGTCCACCGAGAGCTCCAGCCGCGTCCGCCGCCCCCCGCCGACGGGGACGAAGAACTGCTGCTTGAGGCCGAGGTCGACGCGGTTCGTCCACGGCGCGCGGAGCCCCCCGCGCTCGGCGTACTCGCCCCGGTGCTCGGAGAGGTACGGGTCCTGCTCGATGAACGCGTTGAGCTGCGCCCAGATCTCCTCCGGCGTCCGTGTGTCGGGCACGCTGGAGGTCGGCGTCGGCTCCAGGAGGATCTCCGAGGGGTCGGCGGGGATGTAGAGGAGGTCGTTCCCTGAGATGCCGTCGCCGTTCATGTCGCCGGCGTAGGCGTAGGTGTAGTTCGTGACGTTGTTGCTGCGGAAGGCGTAGTCGGTCCCGTACTGGCCGGTGTAGACGAGCGAGAGCGTGGTGCCGGCCAGCCCGAAGTACTCGAAGGTGTACGAGGCCACGGCGAGCACGCGGTGCGGCTGCTCGTAGGCCGAGCGCCCGAGCACGGGCGCGTTCGGGTCGTCCACGAT
The DNA here is from genome assembly GCA_035628035.1 of Rubricoccaceae bacterium. Classification (GTDB taxonomy): domain Bacteria; phylum Bacteroidota; class Rhodothermia; order Rhodothermales; family Rubricoccaceae; genus DASPKS01. The sequence goes on along the minus strand of DASPKS010000023.1, from coordinate 3,037 downwards.
CTGGTTGTTGTTGAACGCCGTCGTGGCGAGCGAGCTCGTCGAGCTCGTGAGGTCGCGCGCGCGGCCGTGCGTGTAGGCGAGGCGGGCGAAGAGGCCGTCGAGCGCGCCGGCCTCGAACGCCTTCTGGAGCTCGGCCGTGAGGGCGTACTGGTACCCCTGCGTCGTGTTGTCGAGGACGATGGCGCTCGTGATGTTGTCGTTGATGCGGACGGCGCTGGTGGCGGCCGAGCCGGAGAGCCCGCTGCCGGGGAAGCGCGGGCGGTCGTCGGGCCCGCTGAAGGTGCTCGTGGCCGGCTCCAGGTTCGCGTTCCGGTGGAAGACGGCGTTGAGGTCCTTCGAGTAGATCCCCTCCAGCGTGGCCGTGACCCCGAAGGGGAGCTGCACGTCGAACCCGAGGTTGGAGCGCCACACCTGCGGGAACCGGAAGTCCTCGTCGGTCACGTTGATCTCGACGGTGGCCGGGGCCGAGGGGTTCTCGGGGATGTACCGCGCCCGGTCGGGGTCGAACACGATCTGCTCCCCCGTCGCCGGGTCGATCAGGGGCTCCGTGTTGGGCGCGCTGCTGCCCGCCGACACGGAGGTGACGCCGAAGAGGACGCCGTTGTTGGAGGCCTGGTTGGAGAGCCACACGAACGGGATCTTCCCGGTGAAGACGCCCGTCCCGCCGCGCACCTGGAAGCGGCGGTCGTTCAGCACGTCGTAGTTGAACCCGACGCGCGGCGAGAACATCGGCGTGGCGTCGGGGAACTTCGAGACGTCGAGCTGCTCGGGCTCGCCGTCGGGGTCGCGGAACGTCAGCGCGGCGACGGCCTCGTTCTCGGGGAGGTCGCTCGTGAACACCGGCACGTCGGTGCGGAGGCCGAGCGTGAGGCGGAGGTTGTCGAGCGCGCGGAACTCGTCCTGCGCGTAGAGCCCGAGCTGGGCCGCGCTGAACTCGGCGAACGGCACGTCCACCCCCTCGACGGCGGAGTAGCGGAGCTGGTAGACGCTCGGCTGGGGCACGCCCGGGGCCGTCGGGTCAGGCGCGTTGATGTGGGCGAGGAAGTCGTCCACCGAGCGGAACCGGTAGTAGCCGAACCACTGCGGGGTGAACCCGTTGCGGAAGCTGTAGAACTCGTTCGAGGTGCCGGCTGTGACGGTGTGTCGCCCGAGGAACGCCGAGAAGTTGTCGGAGACCTGGAAGACGTCGGTGTCGAGGAGGTTGTTCGGGCTGAACTGCTCGTACCCGAACGAGGTGTAGACGCGGCCCTGGTTGAGGATGTCGACGGCCGGGAACGGCTCGCTGAACGCCGTGCGGCTGTCGCGGAGGGCCGTGTATCCGAGGGTGAACTGGTTGGCGAACCGGCTGCTGAACGTGGAGTTCAGCTGCGCGATGCCCGAGTACACGTCGTTGTTGATGGAGTAGTGGGCGCCGGAGAACGGGACGCGCGAGGCGTTGTTCTGGCGGCCGTCGGTGCCGAGGCCGGAGTTCGAGAGCGGCGTGTCGCGGCCGGCGTTGAGGTAGTTGAAGCGGACGCTGGCGCGGTGGTCGGCGTTCATGCTGTAGTCGAACCGCGCGGTGACGTTGTCGCTGGCCGTCTCGAGGTCGAACGCGCCGAACGTGCCGGGGTCGTAGCCGAACCGGGCCTCGAGCGCGTCGCGGATGGCGACGAGGTCGGCCTCGTTCACGTTCGCCACGTCGGGGCCGCTGTCGGTGGAGTCGGTGCGGGGGCGGAACGGCGCGCCGGGGTCGGCGCGCTGGCGGAGCTCCCCGTTGAGGAAGAAGAACGCGCGGTTGCGGAGGATCGGCCCGGAGAGGGTGAGCCCGCTCTGGCGCTCGGAGAACTCGGCGATGGGGGCGTCGGCGCCGTCGAGGCTCTCGCCGACGAAGGCGTCGCTCCGCTGGTAGTGGTAGACCGAGCCGCCGTAGTCGTTCGTCCCGGCGCGCGTGACGACGTTGATGCTGGCGCCGGTGAACGAGCCCTGGCGCACGTCGTAGGGCGCGATGGCGACCTGGATCTGCTCGACGGCCTCGGGTGAGATCGCCTGGGCGCGGGCCTGCCCGCCCACCTCGCTGGCGAGGCCGAACACGTTGTTGAGCACGGAGCCGTCGACGGAGACGTTGTTGTAGAGGTTGTTCCGGCCGCCGAACGAGTTGAACCCGCTGGCCTGCGGGGTCAGCCGGGTGTAGTCGGCCAGCCCGCGGCTGATCGTCGGGAGCCGCTCGATCTGCTCGCGCGAGACGTTCGTGACGGCGCCCGTGCGGTCGGGGTTGATGACGGCCGTGGCGTCGGCGACGACCTCGATCCCCTCGGTCGTGGTCGTCTCCTCGGCGAGCGTGAACGCGAGCTCGAGGTCCTGCCCGAGCGCGAGGGTCACGTCGGTCGCCTGCTCGGTGTGGAAGCCGACGAAGGTGACGGTGACGGTGTAGGGGCCGCCCACCCGGAGGTTCGGGAGGTTGAAGCGGCCGTCGTCGCGGGCGACGGTGCCGTACTCGGTGCCGGAGGGCTCGTGCTCGGCCAGCACGGTGGCGCCGGCGAGCGGCTGCCCGGCTTCGTCGAGGACCTCGCCGGTGATGCCGGCCGTGGTGACGACCTGGGCGGTGACGGGACCGCCGAGTGCGGCCAGCAGGAACGCCGCAGCCAGCGGCAGCCGGCGCGTGAGGACACGGTGCATGGGTGTGGTTGGCGGACCGGCCGGGCGCGCGCCCCCTGGCGCCGTGGGCGCCCCGCGCGTCGCGGCCGGCGGGGGGTGATCTGGGGGCGCCCGAAGCTAGGACGCCGTGCAATACAGCCGGCAGCCCTCGGGGGGAGAATCGGAGGAGTTACCGTTTCGTCACACGGCCGACGCGCCCGCTCAGCGGAGCACGGTGAGCGGGCGCGTGACGACATGGCCCCCGGCCTCGGCGCGGACGAAGTACACACCCGGCGGGAGCACCGACCCATCGAAGGCGACCTCGTGGCGACCCGCCGGCCGCACGCCCGAGACGAGCAAGCCGACCTCCCGCCCGAGTCCGTCGTACACCGCCACGCGGACGGAGATGGGATGTGCGAGGGCG
>DASPKS010000022.1:0-2324 GCA_035628035.1 Rubricoccaceae bacterium | reverse complement strand
TTCGTCGAGGGGCACGGGACGACGACGGAGGCGAACACGTACGCGTACACCGCCGAGGGCCTCCTCCCGGGCCGCCACGCGTTCCGCCTCCGCCAGGTGGACTACGACGGGCAGAGCGCGCTCTACGGCCCCGTCGAGGCCGACGTCGAGACCCCCAGCACGCACCTCCTCACGGGGGCGTACCCCAACCCGTTCAACCCCCAGACCCGGTTCGAGCTCTCCGTGGCGCAGACGCAGGAGGTCACGGTGGCCCTCTACGACGCGCTCGGGCAGGAGGTGACGCGGCTCCATGCGGGCACGATGCAGGCCGACCAGGCGCAGGCGTTCGTCGTCGACGGCGCTAGCCTCGCCTCGGGCCTCTACGTCGTCCGCGTCGTCGGCGAGACGTTCCAGGACGCCATCCGCCTCTCGCTGGTGAAGTGAGCGGCTGAGCGCTCCGCGCTTCCGAGTGCGGGCGTAAGCGTCCGGATTCCAGCGGGCGGCTCCTTCGGGAGCCGCCCGCCGCCGTTTCGGGGGCGGCTGCGTTGCCCGCGCTCCGAGCGGTGGCGTAGCTTTGCGGCGCCCCTCCCCCGGGCGGCACCGCCGCCGCTGGTCTCCTGATGCTGACCGACTTCGTCCCCCTCTTCGTGATGGTGTTGCTGGCCCTCGGGCTGGCGCTCAGCCTCCTCAAGCTGGCCGAGTGGCTCGGGCCACGCCGCCCGCGCGCCGTCAAGGCCAGCCCGTACGAGAGCGGGATGGACCCCATCGGGACCGCCCGCGAACGGTACTCCGTGAAGTTCTACCTCGTCGCGATGATCTTCATCGTGTTCGACGTCGAGATCGTGTTCCTCTACCCGTGGGCCGTCTCGTTCAAGGACTTCCTCGCGGCCGACGCCGGGCTGGGCTCGCTGGCCGTCATCGGGGTGTTCCTGTTCATCCTCGTCGTCGGGCTCATCTACGACATCAAGAAGGGGGGCCTCGAGTGGGACTGACCCGGCCGGATCCCGGAGCAGGGTTCGGGGATACACCCCGGCCCACGCCCTTCTGACCCCCGCAAGCCGCACGCACGATGTTCAGCAGCGAAGGAGGCTTCCTCACGACGACCGTCGACACCGTCGTCAACTGGGCCCGCTCGAACTCCCTCATGCCGATGCCGCTCGGCCTCTCGTGCTGCGCCATCGAGATGATGGCGTTCGCCGGGCCGCGCTACGACGTGGCCCGCTTCGGCTCCGAGGCCATGCGGTTCAGCCCCCGCCAGGCCGACCTCATGATCGTCGCCGGGTGGTGCTCCTACAAGATGGCCCACGCCATCCGGCGCATCTGGGACCAGATGGCCGATCCGAAGTGGTGCATCGCCATGGGCGCCTGCGCCTCCACGGGCGGGATGCACCGGTGCTACGGCGTCGTCCAGGGCGTCGACAACTTCCTCCCGGTGGACGTCTACATCTCCGGGTGCCCCCCACGCCCGGAGGGGATCATCCATGCCCTCATGGACATCCAGGAGAAGATCCGGAACGAGCACTCTGTCACGATGGACGAGCGCGAGAAGGGGGAGGCCCCTCGCCTGGAGGTTGCCTCCCTGGAGGACATCCGCCGCACCGAGGCCACGCGCTCCGTGGAGGCCTAGCCATGGGCATGGGGCAGAAAGACACCCTCCACGGCGCTTCCGACACCACGCCGAAGGTCGACCCCGGCGAGGAGAAGCAGACGCTGAAGTTCTTCTTCACGCCGCGCGAGGCGCTGGCGGGCGAGCGCGAGCGGCTCGACACCGCGAACCCCCACGCGAAGGCAACGACCCGCCTCCCCGACCTCGCGGCTGCCCTCCGCGACCGGTTCGGCGAGGGCGTCCGCGAGGTGGCGGAGTACGCGGGCGAGACGACCGTGGTCGTGGACCGCGCGGTAATCGCCGATGCGTGCCGGTTCCTCCGCGAGGTGCACGGGTTCGACCACCTCGCCGACATGGGCACGCTCGACCGGTTCACCGAGGACGACCGGTTCGAGGTCTTCTACAACCTCGTCTCCATCACCGGGCGGAAGCGGCTCCGCCTGAAGGTGCGCGTGGACGAGGACGATCCCGTCGTCCCCACCATCACCGGCGTCTTCCGCGCCGCCAGCTGGCACGAGCGCGAGGCGTGGGACATGATGGGCGTCCGCTTCGACGGCCACCCCGACCTCCGCCGGATCTACATGCCGGAGGACTTCGAGTACCACCCCGCCCGGAAGGAATTCCCCGTCCTCGGCATCCCCGGCAGCCTCCCGCTCCCCCCGCAGGAGACCGACGGCGCGCTCACGCTCGACCCCTTTGCCCGCGCCCACGGCGACCTCCCGGAGGACTGACCCCCGTA
>DASPKS010000021.1:0-2011 GCA_035628035.1 Rubricoccaceae bacterium | reverse complement strand
TCGCCGACGAGCTGGACGCGGTCGCCGACGCGCTGGGTGAGGAGCCGCCACCCGTCCCAGTCGTTTTCGGCCAGCCCGTCTTCGAGCGAGATGATGGGGTACTCCTCCACCCAGCCCTGCCAGAAGTCCACCATCTCCTCGCTCGTGAGCCGCCGGTCGGGGTCGGACTTGTAAAAGACGTAGCGGCCGTTCTGGTACGCCTCGCTCATCGCAGGGTCGAGCGCGAGGTAGAGGTCCTCGCCCGCGGTGTAGCCCGCGCGCTCGATGGCTTCGAGGATGACCTCGACGGCCTCCTCGTTGCTCCGCAGGTTCGGCGCGAACCCGCCCTCGTCGCCGACGGTCGTCGAGAGGCCGCGCTCGGAGAGCACCTTCTTGAGGTGGTGGAACGTCTCGACGCCCATCCGCAGCCCCTCGCTGAACGACGTGGCGCCGACGGGCATCACCATGAACTCCTGGAAGTCGACCGAGTTGTCGGCGTGGCGGCCCCCGTTGAGGATGTTCATCATGGGGACGGGGAGGCGCCGCGCGCTCGGCCCGCCGAGGTAGGCGAACAGCGGGAGGCCCACGCTCGCGGCGGCGGCCTTCGCCACGGCGAGGCTCACGCCGAGGAGGGCGTTGGCGCCGAGCCGGCCCTTGTTCGGCGAGCCGTCGAGCGCGATGAGCGCGTGGTCAATCGCGGTCTGGTCGAACACGCTGCGGCCTTTGAGGGCGGGCGCGAGGTCGCGGTGGACGTTCTCGACGGCGGTGAGGACGCCCTTGCCGAGGTAGCGCGCGGCGTCGCTGTCGCGGAGCTCGACGGCCTCGTGCTCGCCCGTGGAGGCGCCGCTCGGGACGGCCGCCCGGCCGAGGAGGCCGGCGTCGGTGACGACGTCCACCTCGACGGTGGGGTTACCGCGGCTGTCGAGGACCTGGCGGGCGCGGACGGTCTGGATGGTCGGCATCGGCGGGCGGGGGAGGGGAGGGGCACCAAGTTCGCCACGCCACCCGATACGGACCAAGGGCCGTGCGTTCAGCGGAGCACGGTGAGCGCGCGCGTGATGACGTGTCTTCCCGCCTCGGCGCGGACGAAGTACACCCCCGGCGGGAGCGCCGCGCTACCGAGCGAGAACGTGTGCGAGCCTGCCGCGAGGGAGCCGGTGTGGAGCAGCGCTACCTCGCGGCCAAGCACGTCGTACACCGCCACGCGGACGGCACCGGGGAGACGCGGCGTGAGAGTGAGGGTAGCCGCCCCGCGTGAGGGGTTCGGGGTGACCGCGAGGGTAAGCGGCGCCGCGGGGGGTTCGGGCTCGGTGGCGACGGGCCACGGCGGAAGCTCTACCCGCCACGCTTCGCGGTTGCCCTCCGGGTTGATCCCGCTACCTACGATCACGCGTCCGTCGTAGGAGAGCCCTTTGCTTCCGATGGAGAGCGATGTCCACCCGGCGAGGTCTATACCGTGGTCCTCCAGCACGCTCCGCAACGTGCGCAACCCGGTCTGCTCCGTCCACAGGAAATGCTCTTGCAGGCATCCCCCGAGCGGTGGCGCGCCCGCGATGACGCGCCCGTCCCCGGAGATGGCGCGCCCGTGGCTGTAGGGGCACGGCTCTTCCAGCCAGCGGATCCCTTCGCCCTCTTCCCAGAGGAACGTCTTCCATCCGTAGGGGGGGCCAGGCACGATGTAGATCCCCTCCCCCGTGACGCGGCGCCCATCGGCGGACATGTCGTAGGTGTTTAGGCCTGTGGCCTCGGGCGGGAAGCCGAGTCCCTCGGGCACACCGTCCACCCACCGCACGGCCGCACTCACGTCTTCACCTTCGCCGTCCTCGATGGTGCCGCGCCCGCCCACGATCCGCCCGTCGGCGGAGACGGCGTAGGCCCTTCCGTTGTCCCGTCCGCCGGGCAAGTCGGGGAGCCGCGTCATCACGCCCGCCTCCCACCGGAAACCGCCGTCGGACGTGATCGATCCCCCGATGTGGCTATACCCCACGACGACCGAGCCGTCAGCCGAAACGTCCTCAGCGCGACTGTCGAA
>DASPKS010000020.1:0-13730 GCA_035628035.1 Rubricoccaceae bacterium | reverse complement strand
TCCATGGCTTCTACAAGACGACCGACGGGGGCGCCACCTGGACGTCCATCACGACGGTCAACGACGTCCAGTACGGGGCCGACTTCTCGCGGGGGCAGGCGTGGTACGACCTCTCGCTCGAAGTGGCACCGGACGACCCGAACAAGGTCGTCGTCGGCGGGATCAACGTGTTCCGCAGCCTCGACGGGGGCGCGTCGTGGACCCAGGTCTCGCATTGGTACGGGGGCTTCGGGCTCCCCTACGTCCACGCCGACCAGCACGGCGTCGCGTTCCGGCCCGGGCTCTCCGACCACGTCCTCTTCAGCAACGACGGCGGCGTCTACGCGACGGAGAACCTCTCGGCGCCGGCCCCGACGCCCGTCGACCGCAACACCGGGTACAACGTCACGCAGTTCTACGCGGGCGCCATCGCCCCGGAGGCCGGCTCGCACGTGATGCTCGCCGGCGCCCAGGACAACGGGACACAGCGCTTCGACGCGGCGGGGATCGACGCCACCGTCGAGGTGCGCGGCGGCGACGGCGGGTTTACGTTTATCGACCAGACGAACAGCCTGATCGGCATCGCCTCGTACGTCTACAACAACTTCTACCGGAGCGTCAACGGGGGGCACTCCTTCCCGCTCACGCTCCTCTCGGAGAACACCGGCTACTTCATCAACTACGCCGACTACGACGACCGCGAGGACATCCTGTTCACCACCCGCGACGCCACGACGATCTGGCGGGTCTCCGGCGTGAGCACGACGCCGTCGCCCCAGCAGGTGCCGATGTCGCTCGGCTCGCGCGCCACCCACTTCCGGGTCTCCCCCTACTCCACCCCCGGCACGACGACCCTCTTCATCGGGACGGAGGGGGGGCGCGTCTACAAAGTGACGGACGCGCATGCCACACCCGTCCTCACGCAGATCAACGCGGGGGCAGGGATGGCCGGGACCATCTCCTGCATCGAGATCGGCGAGAGCGAGAACCACCTCCTCGTGACCATCTCCAACTACAACGCGCAGTCAGTGTGGGAGACGGTGGACGGCGGGACGACGTGGATGAACCGGACGGGGAACTACCCCCGCGTGCCGGTACGGTGGGCCCTGTTCAATCCGAACGACCGCCGTCGCGTGATCCTCGCCACCGAAGCCGGCGTGTGGGAAACCACCGACATCACGGTGGCCAGCCCCGAGTGGACGCCCGCCCCCTCGTTCCCGACGGTGCGTGTGGACATGCTGCAGTGGCGCGAGTCGGATCAGACGGTGATGGCGGCCACGCACGGGCGCGGCGTCTACACCGCCACGTTCCTCCAGGGCACGGTGGCCAACGAGGGTGGGCCGGAGCAGCCCGGCGCTACGCACACCCTCGCGGCATCGCCCAACCCGTTCCGCAACCAGAGCGAGGTCACGCTGAGCGTGGCCCGGGCGCAGCGGGTGCGGGCCGAGGTGTTCGCCATCGACGGCCGCCGCGTCGCGGTGCTCCTCGACGAGGACGTCGCGGCCGGCCAGCGCGTCCGCCTCTCGCTCGACGGCCAGGCGCTCCCGGCGGGGGCCTACGTCGTCGCCGTCCAGGGCGAGGACTTCCGCGACCAGGTCCGCGTGACGCGCGTGCGCTGACGCGAGGCCGCTAGCGGTACCTGCGGAGCGCCCACCGGCTGAGTTCGGGGGGCGCTCCGCCGTTTGTAGCGGCCCCCCCAAGGGGCGACGTTTCCAGTGTTACGAGGCCGGCAGCGACGGCGGCGAGGCGGGCCGTCTCGATGTCGGGCGCGAGCGCCTCCGGCGTGAAGTGCTGCGCCACGAAGCCCGTGTTGAAGGCGCCGCTGCGGAACGCCTCGTGCTGCATCACGAACCGGCAGAACGGGATCGTCGTCAGCACGCCGGCGATCTCGTACTCGGCCAGCGCGCGGTCCATGCGGGCGATGGCCTCTTCGCGGGTGCGGCCCCACGTAGTGACCTTCGAGATCATCGGGTCGTAGTGGACGGGCACGGTGTCGCCCTCCTCTACACCCGCGTCCACGCGGACGCCGGGGCCGGACGGTGGGCGGTGGCGGAGGAGGGGGCCGGGGTCAGGAAGAAAACCCGCCGCGACGTCCTCGGCGTACACGCGGCACTCGACGGCGTGCCCGTAGATCGCGAGATCATCCTGGGTATAGCCGAGCGGCTCGCCCTCGGCGATGCGGAGCTGCTCGGCGACGAGGTCGAGCCCGGCGATGGCCTCCGTGACGGGGTGCTCCACCTGGAGGCGCGTGTTCATCTCGAGGAAGTAGTACCGCCCGTCATCGTAGAGGAACTCGACGGTGCCCGCGCCGACGTAGCCGCACGCCTGCGCCGCCTTCACCGCCGCCGCGCCCATCTCGGCCCGAAGCTCGGGGGCGAGCACGGCGCTCGGCGCTTCCTCGACCACCTTCTGGTGGCGCCGCTGGATCGAGCACTCCCGCTCGAAGAGGTGGACGGCGTTCCCGTGCGCGTCGGCGAAGACCTGAAACTCGATGTGGCGCGGCCCGGTGAAGAACTTCTCGATGAACACGCGCCCGTCGCCGAAGGCGTTCTGCGCCTCGTTCTGCGCGCCACGCAGCGCCGCTACGAACTCCTCGGCGTGCTCGACGATGCGCATCCCTTTCCCGCCGCCGCCCGCTGCCGCCTTCACGAGCACCGGGTAGCCGATCTCGTCGGCGATGCGCGCGGCCTCGTCGGCGTCGGCGACGGCGTCGGTGGTGCCGGGCGCCATCGGGACGCCGGCCGCGTGCATGAGGAGCCGCGCGGCCGTCTTGTCGCCCATCTGGCGGATGGCCTCCGGCGGCGGCCCGACGAACACCACGCCGGCCGCGGCGCACGCCTCGGCAAACGCGGCGTTCTCGGACAGGAACCCGTAGCCGGGGTGGATCGCGTCGGCGCCGGCCTGCCGTGCAGCCTCCAGGATGCGCTCCTGGACGAGGTACGACTGGCTCGACGGCGCCGGCCCCACCTCGACGGCCACATCGGCCATGCGGACGTGGAGCGCGTGGCGGTCGGCCTCGGAGTAGACGGCGACCGTCCGGATCCCGCGCTCGCGGGCCGTGCGCATCACGCGCACGGCAATCTCGCCCCGGTTGGCGACGAGGAGGGTGCGGATGGGGCGGGCTGTCATGTTGTCCGTCGCGAGGGGAGAGGCACGAAAGGTGCAACCGGCGGTAGAAGGACCACGCTTGCCGACGACACGATGCCGGAGATCCCCGACTACTACCAGACGCTGGAGGTGGGTGAGGCGGCCTCGGCCGACGAGATCAAGAAGGCGTACCGCCGCCTCGCCCGAACCTACCACCCCGACAAGAACCCCGACAACCAGGAGGCCGAGGAGCGCTTCAAGGCCGTCCAGCAGGCGTATGCCGTCCTTTCCGATCCGGAAAAACGGAAGGCCTACGACAAGATGCGCCGCGCGCCCTATGGCGCGTTCGCGGGCGGCGGCGAAGGCGGGTTCAACGGGACGTTCTCGTTTGAGGACCTCTTCGGGGGGGGCACCGCGCCGAGCGGGGACCTCAGTGACCTCTTCGCGCAGATGTTCGGCGGCAACACCCCGGGGGCGCAGGGCTTCGGCGGGCAGGGCTTCCGGCAGCGCCCGGCGCCGCGCGACGCCGAGGCCCACGTCCGCCTCTCGTTCGAGCAGGCGCTGGAGGGCGGGCCCATCGAGGTGCAGCTCTCCGAGGGCGAGACCGTCCGCCTCACGCTCCCGCCCGGCGTGCGCGATGGCTTCCGCGCGCGGCTCCGCGGACGCGGCCCGGCTGGCCCCGGCGGCGCCAAGGGCGACCTCTACGTCCGCGTCCAGGTGGCCCCGCACCCCCGCTTCCGCCGCGAGGGCGACGACCTCGTGGTGGTGGAGGCGATTTCGGCGCTCGATGCCCTCCTCGGGACGGAGCGCGTGATCACGAACGCCTACGGGAAGCGGGTGAAGGTGAAGGTGCCCGCCGGCACGCAGCCCGGCCAGCGCCTCCGTCTCCGCGGCCAGGGCGTCAAGGCGAAGGACCGGACGGGCGACCTCCACGTGGAGGTGCAGCTCTTCGTCCCGAAGCTGACCGACGACCAGCGCGAAGCGCTCGAAGCCGCTGCTCAGGCGCAGGGCCTCCGCTGATCCCTCACAGCGCGCGGTCGTTGGCGAAGGCGCGCCACGCCCGCCATAGCACCGTGTGGAGGAGGCCGACGTCGCCGGCGGGCTGGAGGAAGTAGCCCATTCCTGACCACAGCCCCACGCGGAGGCCGTCGGCAAACCGCTCGGTCTCGGCCAGCTGCTCCCACCCGACCGTCGTGGACCACTTCTTCTTCCGACGTCCGACGGTGAGCACGAGCCGCCAGCTCGTGAGCGCGAAGGCGCCCTCGTACCACGGACCTATGAACGCCTGCTTCGGAAAGGTCGCCGGAGCGTCCTCCTCGTCCTTCTGCTTCCGGCGGTAGTGGGCCAGCTTCGCCTCGTTTACCCGTCGCCACCGCCCCTCCGCGCGGTAGTGCCCCGTCTCGCCGCGCTTGAGCCGGACGCCCACCTCGGTGCTCGGCATGGCGGTGTGGGTGAGCCGCCAGGCGGCCGAGGCCCCTTCGAGGACAGTCGCTACACGCGGAGGCAACGCCACATCGAGGCGGCGCGCGATCAGCTCTACCTCGGCAGCTTCCTCCGGCGCGAGCGCGCCGTCGCGGAGCACGCGGGCGACGGCGCGCAGGAGCCGCTCGCGGGCTGCGGCCTCGTAGGTCGCCGCGGTCTCGCCGGGGGCGAGGGCAAACGCGAGCTGGAGCCGGAGGAGGAAGGTCCGCTCCTCGGCGCTGACGGTGTCGTTGGCGACAGCGTGAGCGACGGCGCGGCCGAACGCGCGCTCGTGGAAGGGGCGGACGTCGTCAGGGGAGAGGGCGAGGGTGCAGGCGAGGTGGGCCAGCGCCGCGCGGTCGTCCTCGGTGAAGGCGTGCCGGTCGAGGCAGTGGTCGAGGAAGCGGGCGTAGAGGAAGCAGCGGTCTTCGAGGAACTCCTCGGTGAGGTCCACGCCGTAGCACCGCCCGATGCGGGCGAGGTCGTCGGGCCCGAAGTCGAGCGTGGACTCGGCCGCGGCGATGAGGTTGTGCAGCTCGACGAACGCGTTCCGCTTCGGCTCCCCGCGCACGGGGGCCTCGAAGCCGTGCGGCTCCTCGTAGTCGAGCAACTCGAAGGGACCCAAGCCAGCGGACGGTAGACAGTGGGCGGTGGGCGGAAAGCTAGCCCGCGCCCCCGTGCCTGCGGCTCCCCGCCTACGACGCCACGGACGACGCGACCGCGAGCTTCCGGAGGCGGGCGGTGCGGGCGCGGTCGTTCGCGTCGAGGGCGCGCTTGCGGAGGCGGATCGCCTGCGGCGTCACCTCGATCAGCTCGTCCTCGCGGATGAACTCGATGGCCTCCTCCAGCGAGAGCCGCCGCGGCGGGTCGATCTTCTCGAAGTTGTCGGCCGACGAGGCGCGCATGTTCGTGAGCTTCTTCTCCTTCGTGATGTTCGCCTCGAGGTCCTCGTCGCGCGCGTTCTCACCGACGAGCATCCCGTTGTAGACCTCCTCGCCGGGCCCCACGAAGAGCTGCCCGCGCTCCTGGAGGCTCACGATGGAGTAGCTCGTCGTCTTCCCGGCGCGGTCGGCCACGATGGCGCCCGAGGCGCGGTGGACGATGGGGCCCGCCCACGGGCGGTACCCGTCGAAGAGGTGCGTGAGGATGCCCGTCCCCTTCGTGTCGGTGAGGAACTCGGTGCGGTAGCCGATGAGCCCGCGCGCGGGGATTTCGAACTCCATCCGGACGCGGCCCGTCCCGTTGTTCACCATCTTGACCATCTGCCCGCGCCGCGTCCCGAGCTTCTCGATGACGACGCCCATGTAGGCCTCCTGCACGTCGATGGTGGCGCGCTCGTAGGGCTCGTGCGTCTGCTCCCCCACCTGCTTGGTGATCACCTGCGGCATCCCGACGGCGAACTCGTACCCCTCGCGGCGCATCTGCTCGATGAGGATGGCGAGCTGGAGCTCGCCGCGGCCGTAGACGAGGAAGCGGTCGGGGCTCTCGGTCTCCTCGATGCGGAGCGCGAGGTTCGACTCCCCCTCGCGGAGGAGGCGGTCGCGGAGGTGGCGGCTCGTCACGAACTTCCCCTCGCGCCCGGCGAACGGGGAGTCGTTGATGCGGAACTCCATCGAGAGCGTGGGCTCGTCGATGGCGAGCGGCGCGAGCGGCTGCGGGTCGTCGGCGTCGACGATGGACTCGCCCAGCCCGACCCCGCTCATCCCGGCCACATGGACGATCTCGCCGGCGCCGGCCTCGGGCGTGGCCGTACGCTCCAGCCCCTCGTTCACGAAGAGCGACGTCACCTGCGCGGGCGTGCGCGTCCCATCGCGGTGGCAGAGGATCACGCGTTGCTTCTCCTTCAGCGCGCCCTGCACCACCCGGCCGATCGCGATGGGGCCGAGGTAGGCGTCGGGCTTCACGTCGGTGACGAGCACCTGGACGGAGCCGGCCCGCTCGCCGCGCGGCGGCGGCACCGTGGACACGATGGCGTCGAAGAGCGGGCGGAGGTCGGCCATCGGCTCGCCCAGCTTCGTTGTGCACTGCCCGTCGCGGGCGACGGCGTAGATGACGGGGAACTCGATCTGGTGCTCGTCGGCGCCGAGGTCGATGAAGAGGTCGTACACCTCGTTGAGCACCTCCTCGGGGCGGGCGTCCTGCCGGTCGATCTTGTTGAGGACGACGATGGCCGGGAGGTGGAGGGCGAGCGCCTTCGAGAGGACGAAGCGCGTCTGCGGGAGCGGCCCCTCGGCGGCGTCGACGAGGAGCATGATGCCGTCGACCATGCGGAGCGTCCGCTCGACCTCCCCGCCGAAGTCGGCGTGGCCCGGCGTGTCGACGATGTTGATCTTGACCTCGTCGCCGTCGGCCGTCGTGTAGCGGACGGCCGTGTTCTTCGCCATGATGGTGATGCCCTTCTCGCGCTCGAGGTCCATCGAGTCCATCACGCGCTCGGCGACGGCCTGGTTGTCGCGGAAGGTGCCGGCCTGCCAGAGGAGGGCGTCGACGAGGGTGGTCTTCCCGTGGTCGACGTGGGCGACGATGGCGACGTTTCTAAGGCGGTCTTGCTGCATCAGAAGGGGAGAATTCGCTAGTGCGGGAAGCTACCGGGGGCCCCGTGCGGGCGGGGCGAAGAAGCCGGAAAGACCGGCGTCGAACCGGCCGTCGCAGCGGGGGTAAGAGCCTGTGCCCCTCTCCCGGCCCTTCCTCCCATGGACCTCGTCAGCCTTCTGCTCCTGCTGCTCATCGCCGCCGTGTGCGGGGCGGCGGGCCAGGCCCTCGCCGGCTACTCCCTCGGTGGGTGCCTCGTCTCCATCGTCGTCGGGTTCGTGGGCGCGCTGCTGGGGTCGTGGCTCGCCCGCGAGTTCGGGCTGCCGGAGCCGCTGCCCATTGAGGTGGGCGGGCGGGAGTTCCCCATCATCTGGTCCGTGCTCGGCGCGGCGCTGTTTGCCTTCGGCGTCGGTTTCCTCCGCCGCACCTCACGGCGGGTGTGATCCACATCGGGTGCTCCGGCTTCCGCTCCTCGCGGGCGGCGTACTTCCAGCGGCTCGCGGCCGTGGAGGTGCAGCACACCTTCTACCAACCGCCGAAGCCGGCCACGCTGGAAGGGTGGCGTGCCGAGGCGCCAGAGGGGTTCGCGTTCGCCATCAAGGCGTGGCAGTTCATCACGCACCGCGCGACGAGCCCCACCTATAAGCGGCTCAAGCGCCCGCTCACGGAGCAGGAGCGCGAAGAGGCGGGCTTCTTTCGTCCGAACGATACCGTGCAGGCGGCGTGGGAAGCCACGCAGGCCTCGGCCCGCGCGCTCGGCGCCGAGGCTGTCCTCTTCCAGTGCCCGGCCAGCTTCGAGCCCACGCAGGAGAACGTGGGGCACCTGCTGGGCTTCTTCGGGAGCGCCGAGCGCGAGGGGCGCGCGTTCTTCTGGGAGCCGCGCGGGGGCTGGCCCCCGGAGCTCGTCGAGGACCTCTGCCGCGAGCTCGACCTCGGGCACGTCGTGGACCCGTTCACGGACGAGACCGTCACGCCGGACCGCTGCTACTTCCGCCTGCATGGGCGGCGCGGCTGGCGCTATTCGTACGAGGACGCCGAGCTGGAGGAGCTGGCCGGGATGCTCCCGGAGGGCGCGGCGGCCTACGTCTTTTTCAACAATGTGGACATGATGCGGAATGCGGTGCGTTTCCGCGAGATCGTGGAGGACGCGCGATGAGTCCGCGCCACCTCGTCCAGCTCCTGCTCCCGCTCTACGACAACGCCGGGCAGCCGCTCGACGGGGCGCTCTTCCAGCGCGTCCGCGCCGAGCTGACCGAGCGGTTCGGCGGGCTGACGGCCTTCACGCGCGCCCCGGCCGAAGGGCTCTGGAAAGAGGACGACCAGAAAACCCAGCGCGACGACGTGGTCGTCTACGAGGTGATGGTCGAAGCCCTCGAGGAGGCGTGGTGGGCCGGCTACCGGAAGCGGCTCGAAGCCGCCTTCCGGCAAGAGGTCGTCGTGATCCGCGCGCAGGAGATCCGGCTGCTCTAGCTACAGCCCGGCCGTGAGGTCATCCAGCGGCGGGGCGTGCCGCTCGCCGAACAGCTCGAAGGGGACGCCGCCCTTCACCTGCCGGAGCGGATCGTGCGCCGCGATGGCCTCGGCGTACGTGGTGTAGCAGGCGAGCGCGGCGCGGGCCTTCGCGAGGTCCTCGTCGGTGTAGGTCACAACGGCGCCCACCTCCTCGCGCGGGATGCCCTTCAACGGCACGGGCGCCTCCTCGATCTCGCCGTTGATGAGGGTGAAGAGCGCGAGGCGCTTCAGGCAGTCCGCGCCTTCGTCGCGCATCTCGCAGAAGACCCGCTTGGCGACGGCGTGCATCACGAGGTGGTCGTAGTACCCCGAGATCCCGTGGACGGCGTAGCTCACGAGCACGGCGGGCCGAAGCCGCTCGACGTGCGCGGCGACGGCCGCTTCGATCTCGCGCGGGTCCAGGTGGCGGAGCCCGTTGTCGGGGAGGTCGAGCACGGTCAGGCTCGCCAGCCCGAGCGTTTGTTCGACGCAGCGCATCTCCTCCTCGCGCACGGCCCCCATCTCTTCGATGGAGAGGCCAAGCCGGTGGCGCACCTTCGTGGCGCCGCCCCTCGTGAGCGTGAGGAGGTGGACGGCGTGCCCCTCGCGGACCTGCCGCGCGATGGCCGGGCCCGGGCCGAACGACTCGTCGTCCGGGTGGGGGAAGACGTAGAGGAGGGTCAACGGCAGAGCGCGTCGGAACGGGGGGAAAAGTACCCGCGCTGCCGCTACCCCTCCGCGGGCTCGTCGGCGTCGGTCACGATCTCGTCGAAGACGGTTGCGCCCGTCCGGAGCATCCGGCGCACGTACGGGTGGCAGAGCCGGCAGCGTTGCCCGAACAGGCGGTGCTGCTGGAGCACTTCGACCGTGTCGGCGCCCGTCGCGTCGGCCGTGCGCTTCAGCTCGGCGAAGGAGACGCCGAAGCAGAGGCAACGGTCGATGCGGAGCCCGCTCACTGCTCCTCGCCCAACGCGAAGGTGGAGGGGATGAGCCCCGCGGGGAAGTCTCGCGAGACCTGGCCCTGCGTATTCACGAGGACCACCCGCCCGGCGGAGATGAAGTCGGGCGGCACGGCCCCGATGAGGAGGAGACGCTCCTCTTCGAGGACGCCGATCCCGCCGATGAGGTGGCCGGCCGGAAGCTCGGGCGTGACAGCGCCCACGAGCGCATTCGCGGCGGTGTCGAAGTGGAGCAGCGCGCCGTCGGCGCGGACGGCCCACGCGCCCATCGTGCGCGACACGAGGGCGTCCTGCCCGAGGCTGGCCGTGACGATCTGGTCGGTGAGGAGGAGGCGCGCGCGCTCGGCGCCCGTCGCGCCGTCGAGGACGACGACCTCGCCGTTCGTCCGCTCGATCACATTGCCCTCGTTGTCGTACACCGTCTTGCCTGTACAGAACACCCACACCTCGTCCTCGGCGTCGACGCCGAGCGTGCGCGGCCCGTCGCAGTCCATCTCGCGCGTTTCGACGACGGCGTTCGTCGCGGGGTCGATCACGGAGAGCGTCGTGGCGAACCCGAACCCGAAGTTGGCCACGTAGAGCCGGCCCCCGACGGCGACGATGCCCTCGGGGTTGAGGCCCACCGGGATCGGTGTCCCCGTGCTCCCCGCCGCGAAGTCCACCGGCGTGACGGTGTTGGCGTAGAGGTTCGTGACGTAGGCGCGCTGCGTGCCGGTGAAGGCGATCCCGCGTGGGGTCGAGACGTCCACCTGCGCGATGCGGGTGTTCGTGTTCGGGTCCACCACGTCGATGCGCCCGCGCCCCGTCGAGAACGAGTCGTTGAAGTTGAGGAGGACGTAGAGACGGTCGGCGTGGAGGCTGAGGTGCTGGACGAGCGCGTTGAGGTTCGGCACGGCGTTCTGCTCCGTGTCGCCGCTCACGAGGCCGTACGTCGTGATCGTCCCGTTGTTGTCGGCGAAGTTGCCCTGGTTGCCGGCGTAGATGAGTACGCCGGGCTCGGCGCAGTCGCCATCGTCGGGGCACTCCTCGTAGCCGGTGTCGCAGGCGGTGAGGAAGGAAGCAAAGGCGAGGAGGTAGAGGAGACGCCGCATGGCTTATCGGGACTGGAGGAGGAGCCGCACGCGGAGGTGGCGCGGCGGCATCACGTAGGACGGGATGACCTCGTACTGGAGGCCGGTGAGGTTCTCAAAGACGACGCCGAGCGTGGCGCGCACGCCGCCGACGGCGCGGGTGTAGCGCGCCTGCCCGTCGAGGATGAGGTAGGGCGGGAGCGACTGGCTCGCATCGGCCGTCGTGAAGCGGCGGGCAGCGGCGCGGGCGTGGAGGTCGAGGCGGAGCCCGCCGAGCGCCAGGCCTGTCCACGCCGAGAGCGTCCAGCGCGGCACGTAGCGGAGCGGCTGGCCGTAGGCCGGCGCCGAAGGGTCGGAGCGGTCGCGCGCGTCGGTAAGGGCCGCAGCGAAGCCGGCGTCGAGCGCGCGGCGCGGGCCAAGGGGCAGCGTGGCCTCGGCGGTGGCTTCAAGGCCGAGGGTGCGCGTGCGCACGAGGTTTTCTGGCGCCCAGTAGCCGGCGGGCGTGGGGCGCCAGACGATCTGGTCGCGCGCCCGCGCGGCGAACGCCGAGACCTCCGCGCGAAGGGAAGCCGACGACCACGCGAGGCCGAGGTCGACGGTCCAGCCCCGCTCGGGGCGGAGCGCCGCGTTGCCGCCGGGCTGCCAGAAGCGGTCGTTGAGCGTGGGCATGCGGAAGGCCCGGCCCGCGCTCGCCTTGAGGTGGAGGCTTTCGCGGAGGTGGAGGTTCGCGCCGAGCAGCGGGCTGAGCGCGAGGCGACGCGCGGCGCCAGCGGGGGCGTAGCGGTCGAGGCGGAGGGCGGGAAAAAGGCGGAGGCGGCCCGTCGTGCGCGCGGCCGAGAGGGCGAGCGCGGCGTGGCGGTCGGCGGCTTCCTCCGAGAGGCTCGGGTGCTCGGCGTGGGCGAGGCCCACCCACGCCGCTCCTGTGAGGTGCCAGCCGGGGAGCGTCGTGAGCGTGGTCTGGAGGTCGAGCGTGGCCGTCGTCGTGTGGCTCGTTTCGTCGAGCGCGTCGGGGCGCGTGGGGGGGTAGGGGCTCGCGTAGCGGAGCCGCCCGCGGTGCACGGCCGCGCGGACTTCGACGCCGCCCCACCTTGCGGTGTGCCTCGCGTCCAGCCAGGTGCGGGCGAGGCGGTCCCACTGCCGCGCGCCGACGCTGTCGGTCCCCCCGAGCCCGCGCTCGGCGTCGGCGAGGAGAAGGGACGCCCGGAGGTCCAGCGGGCCGCGCGCATACCCGGCCGCAGCGAAGGCCGACGCGCGCCGCTGGTCGATCCCTTCGCGCCGCACGAGGGGCTCGCCGATCAGCGAGCGGTCCCGGAACAAGAAGTCGCCGTCGGTGCGGAGTCCTTCGGCGGCGGCCACGAGCGCGAGCGGCCCGGCCTGCCCGGAGGCGACGCCGCTGAGGCGGCGGTGGCCCCACGCGCCCGCTTCCGTCTCCAGCCGCCAGCCCGCCGTGCCTGCAGCGAGCGTGCGGAGGTGAAGGACGCCGCCGAGCGCGTCGGTGCCGTGGAGGGCCGAGCCCGCGCCGTGGAGGACCTCGGCCGCGTCGAGGAGGACGGTGGGGAGGAGGGCGAGGTCGGGCGGGCCGAGCTGGGGGTCGGCCAGCCGCGCGCCGTCGAGGAGGACGAGCGTCTGCGCCGAGCCCGCGCCGCGCAGCGACACCGTCGCCAGCCCGCCGGGGCCGTAGCGGCGGACGAACAGCGGCGCGCGTCGTTCGAGCACGTCCGCGACCGTTGCCGCGCCCGCCGCCGCGAAGGCCTCCGCCGTGAGCACCGTCACGCGGGCGGGCGCCTCGCGCGGGGCGAGGGCGAGCCGCGCTGCCGTTACCGTCACCTCCGGCAGCGTGGTGTCCGGCGCGACCGGCTGCGCCGCTGCGGACAGCGCGACGAGGAGGTTGGGAAGAAAAAAGAGGCGCATGAAAAAACCCGTCCCTCAAAAGCGAGGGGCGGGTCGCGCAGCGCCGGTCGAGCAACGAAGCCGGAGCGTGCGGCGCCCGGCCCTCTGGTCCCGGAGGTCACGGCGTCGGATGCGCTCGGGCAGGTCTCCTGGCTCGCGGCCCCTGCGGTCTTTTGATACCGCGTGTCCGTACGGCTCGGCGCAGGCCTTCCCCCTCGCAGGGCGAGGAGTGGCCGGGCGCGTCACCGCCGCCGGACGGGGCCGCCTACAGTTGCGGGCACAGCGCCGGGATGGGGAGCGAGACTCAACGCCTACGGCTCGCCGCACCGGCTTCCCTGTTCGTCGGCCCGTGAAGGGCCGAACCCGAGGCGGATGGGAAGGAACAAGCGCGGGTAAGTTATCGCACGCGCGCCCCGGCGCAAGTGAACCCTCTGCGTGCCCCATGGCCGAGCCCGTCCTCGAAACCGACCGCCTGCGGATGACCCCCCTCTCCTCGGAGGAGGCGGGGGATCTACACGCGCTCTGGACGCAACCGGAGGTCCGCCGCTACCTCTGGGACGATCAGGTCCTCGCGCCGGAGCAGACGGCGGCCATCCTGCGCGAGAACGAGGCACTCTTCGCGCGCGAGGGGTTCGGCCTCTGGGCGCTCCGCGAGAAGGACGCCCCCGCGCTCGTCGGCTTCGGCGGCTACTGGCACTTCCGCGAGCCGCCTGAGCGGGAGCTGATCCTCGGGCTCGCGCCCGCGCACTGGTACCGCGGGCTGGCGACGGAGGCCGGCCGCGCGCTGATCCGCCACGCCTTCGAGGGGCTCGGCTTCGACGAGGTGCGCGGCAGCGCCGACGCGGCCAACACCCCGTCGATCCGCCTGATGGAGCGGCTGGGCATGCACGCGGAGCGCCGGGCCGCCGTGGGCGGCCTCGACACCCACTTCGCCCGCCTCGCGCGCGCCGACTGGCGCCCGCCCTACACGTTCCGCTTCGCGTTCGACGAGGTCGTCCGCGTTGTCAGCGACGACCCGACGCTGGCCGAGGTCAACGGCGAGCGCGCCGTGGTGGTGGGGCGCGGCGACCCGGCCTTCCCGCCGGGGTACGCTGTGTTCGTCTACCGCGCCGGGCGGGTGTGGTGCGTGGAGGAGCACGAGATCGAGCCGACGGGCGAGACCGACCCGCGCCTCCCGCCGACGCACGCGATCCGCGTCCGGGTGGACGCGCAGGGGCGCGGGGAGGCCGTAGGCGTCCGCAGGCTGGATGACCCCGAGGAT
>DASPKS010000019.1:0-19546 GCA_035628035.1 Rubricoccaceae bacterium | reverse complement strand
GGTCACGTCGAGGCGGTCGGCGAGGAGGGCGATCTCCGTTTCGAGGCGGTCGGGGTTGAGGCGCTCGTCGGCAAGGAGCTCCGAAAGGCGGTCGCGGAGACGGGTCTGTGCTTCCACCACGCGCGCCGGTGCGCGCGCCTCCACGACGACGAGGTGTTCCTCGATGAGCCCGAGCCGCTTCTGCAGGTCGTCAGCCAGTCTCGCCCCCTCCTCCACACGCATCGCGTCGAGCCGGGTGAGCGCTTCCGCGAGCGCGGCTTCGGCGGCTGCCCAAGCATCGGCCGAGGCCGTCTCGTCGTCGCCTCCCTCCGAGGAAAGGACATCAGGGTAGCGGAGGAGGTGGTCGAGGGTGACGGGGCCATCGAGGGACGCCTCTTCCCGCAGCACGCGGAGGAGCTGGGCGTAGGCCCGCGCAGCGGGGGCGTTCACGCGGAGGGGCAGATCGGCGCCAGCCCGGAGGAGGGCGATGGAAACGGAGATCGAGCCGCGCTCGAGGGCCTCCTTGCACCGGGTCTGGATCGCCGCCTCGTGCGGGTTGAGCACGCGAGGGGCACGCACGGCCACCTCCGCGAAGCGGCCGTTCACGGCGCGCACCTCGACGGTGGCCTCGGTGGTCCCGGCGCGGGCGGTCCCGCGGCCGAACCCGGTCATGCTCTTGAGCATAGCGCGATACCCGCAGGCGGGCGGCAAGCGAAAAGCTGCAAGCGGCCCGTGCGGCGGCGCACCCGGCGGCTTGCAGCTTCTTCAGCGGAGAGGGCGGGATTCGAACCCGCGATACCGTTGCCGGTATACACGCTTTCCAGGCGTGCCCCTTCAACCACTCGGGCACCTCTCCGGGCGGGCCGAAAGGTAAAAGGCCGGCGGCGGGCGCGGGGTGCAGTCTCCGCTAAATCCTCGCGCGGCGGCCCTGCGTCTCAGGCCGTTCAGACGGCCATGATGTCGTGCTCCTTCTTCTGGAGCATCTCGTCGACCTTCCCGACGAACTCGTCGGTGAGCTTCTGGAGGCGGTCCTCGGCCTCGAACCGCATGTCCTCAGGAAGCTTGGCGTCCTGCACCATCCGCTGGATGTGATTCTTCGAGTCCTTGCGGACGTTGCGGACGGCCACGCGGGCGTCCTCGCCCTTCGTGCGGGCCGTCTTCGCGAGCTCCTTCCGGCGCTCCTCCGTCAGCGGCGGGATGGCGATGCGGATGAGCGTGCCGTCGTTGGTGGGGTTGAGCCCGAGGTTGGCCGCCTGGATCGCTCGCTCGATGGGGCCGAGCGTAGAGCGGTCCCAGGGCTGGATTACGATGAGGTCGGGTGCGGGCGTGCTCACGGAGGCCACCTGGTTGAGCGGCATGTGACTGCCGTACGCCTCCACGCGCACGTCGTCGACCATCGCCGCGTTGGCGCGGCCCGCGCGGATGTGGAGGAGCTCCTGGGCGAGGTGCTCCAGCGACTTGTGCATGTGGCCGCGGGCCTCGTCGAGGAGCTTCGTGAGTCGTTCGTCAAGCATCGCAGGTAGGTCGTCGGTCGTAGAGGTCAGGAGGGAACGGGCTCGGCGTCGGCGTACATCGCTTCGGCGGCGGCGTCCCAGTGGACGAGGGTCCCGATGGGCTCCCCGCGCAGCACGCGGAGGAAGTTGCCGGCCCGGTTCATGTTGAACACGCCGATGGGGAGCGCGCTCTCCTTGGCGAGCGTGAACGCCGTGAGGTCCATCACGCCGAGCTCGCGGCGGAGCACCTCGGTGCCGGCGAGGGACGTAAAGCGGCGCGCGGTGGTGTCCCGCTCGGGGTCGGCGGTGAACACGCCGTCGACGCGGGTGCCTTTCAGGAGGATCTCGGCGGCGACCTCGGCGGCGCGGAGGGCGGCGGCGGTGTCGGTCGAGAAGTAGGGGTGCCCGGTGCCCGCGCCGAAGATGACCACGCGGCCCTTTTCCAGGTGGCGGATGGCGCGGCGGCGGATGAACGGCTCGGCGATCTCGTGCATCGCGATGGCGCTCATGAGCCGGGTGTGGAGGCCGGCCTGTTCGAGGGCGTCCTGCAGCGCCATCCCGTTGATCATTGTGGCGAGCATCCCCATGTAGTCCGCGTGGGCGCGGGAGGAGAGCTGCCGCCCCGCCGGCGAGACGCCCCGGAAGATGTTGCCGCCGCCGATGACGATGGCCACCTCGGCCCCGGCCTCGACGGCGCCGCGCACGTCCTCGGCGTACTGCTCCAAGATGGTGTGGTCGATGCCGAACGTCCGCGTGCCCATTAGCGCCTCGCCGCTCAGCTTGAGCAGGACGCGGCGGTAGCGGAGGGGGCCGGGCGAAGCAGGAGCCTCGGACATAGGAAGGCGGCCTGAAAGGCGCGCAAAGCTACGTCCCGGCTCCATCCCCACGCAACGAACGCGGGGGCGGGGCGCCTTGCCCCGCCCCCGCGAAAAAGGGCTCGGGGAGGGAAAGAGCCTCAGCCCCCGAGCGCGAAGCGGACGAACCGCCGCACCTCGGCCTTCTGGGCGTCGAGCATCTGGCGGACCGTCATCGAAGCATCCTTCACGAAGGCCTGCTCGGTGAGCACGTGGTCCTTGTAGTACCGCTCCAGCTTGCCCTGGGCGATCTTGTCGAGGATCTGCTCGGGCTTGCCCTCGTTGCGCGCCTGCTCGCGGCCGATCTCCAGCTCCTTCTGCTGGATCTCGGCCGGCACGTCCTCGCGGCGGGCGGCGACGGGGTTCATCGCGGCGGCCTGCATCGCCACGTCGCGGCCGGTGGCCTGGAGGTCGCCCCCACCGTCTCCGGTGGCGGCCATCTCGACGAGCACGCCGAGCTTGGCGCCGGGGTGGACGTACGCGACGACCTCGCCGCCCTCGGCCTCGACGAGCGCGAACCGGCGGACGTCGATCTTCTCGCCGATCTTCCCGGTGAGGTCGGAGACCGTTTCACCGATGGTACGGCCGTCCTTGTAGGGGAGCGCGCGGAGGGCGTCGAGGTCGGCCGGGCGCTCGCGGAGGATGACGTCGGCCACGTCCTGGGCGAACGTGGCGAAGTCGGCGTTGCGGGCGACGAAGTCGGTCTCGGCGTTCACCTCGGCGATGGCGGCGGCCGAGCGGTCGGGCGCGGTGGCGACGGCGATCACGCCCTCCTTCGCCTCGCGGTCGGCCCGGTTGGCGGCCACCTTCTGGCCCTTCATGCGGAGGAGCTCGATGGCCTTGTCGAAGTCGCCCTCGGCCTCGACGAGCGCCTTCTTGCAGTCCATCATGCCGACGCCGGTGGTCTCGCGCAGGCGGGCGACGTCGCTGGCAGAAATGGTCATGGGTCTGTTCGGTTGACTACGGGGGGTGAGAAAGGGAAGAGGCGCGGAAGCACAGGCTGGCCTCCGCGCCTCCACGCTCAGGGGCGGCGGCGGTCAGGCCCCGCTCTCCTCGGTGGCGAGCTCCTCGGCCTCGGCGCGGCGGGTCTCCTCCTCGGCCGCCTCGGCCTCGCGTTCGACCTCGCCCGACCTCGCGCCCTCGATCACGGCGTCAGCAATTGCGCGCGTGAAGAGGGCGACGGACTTCATGGCGTCGTCGTTGGCCGGGATCGGGAAGTCGACGAGGTCGGGGTCGCAGTTCGTGTCGAGCATCGCGATGACGGGCACGCCGAGGCGACGGGCCTCCTGCACGGCGATGTGCTCGCGGCGGATGTCGACGACGAAGAGGGCGCCGGGAAGGCGCGAGAGGTCGGCGATGCCGCCGAGGATGCGCTCGAGCTTCTCGCGCTCGCGGCGGCGCATGAGGCGCTCCTTCTTCTTGAGCTGGCCGAGCGTGCCGTCGGCCTCCTGCCGCTGGAGCGTCTCCATCCGGCGGATGCTCTTCCGGATCGTCTGGAAGTTGGTGAGCATCCCGCCGAGCCAGCGCTCGGAGACGTAGGGCATCCCGGCGCGCTCGGCCTCCGTCTTGATGACGTCCTGCGCCTGCTTCTTCGTGCCGACGAAGAGGACCTTCCGCCCGCGCGAGGCGAACCGGGCCGCGGCGTCGGCGGCCTCGTCGAGGAGGCCCTGCGTCTGCTTGAGGTCGATGATGTGGATGCCGTTGCGCTCCATGAAGATGTACGAGGCCATCTTCGGATTCCAACGGCTGGTCAGGTGCCCGAAGTGGGCGCCGGAGCGGAGGAGCTCCTCGATCGAAACACGGGGCATTCTTTATAGGGGCCCTTGCGGGCGGTGGGGTTGGGCCGCCCCCGCCGTCACCGGCTGCGTGCGATCCCGGCGAGCCGGGACACCCGCCGCAGCCTCGAGCGGGGTGGGAGATGAGCGGGCCGCCTACAGAGGGAGCAGGCGGCCCGCCGGAAAGAACATCAGCGCTTGCTGAACTGGAACCGCTTGCGCGCCTTCGGGCGGCCGTACTTCTTCCGCTCGACCGCGCGGGGGTCGCGCGTGAGGAGGCCGGCGTCGCGGAGGGGCTTGCGGAGGTCCTCGTTGAACGTGAGGAGGGCGCGGGCGATGCCGAGGCTCGTCGCCTCCGCCTGCCCGGTGAGCCCGCCGCCCTGCGCGTTCACGACGACGTCGAACTGGCCGGCCGTGCCCGTCACCGTGAGCGGGAGCATGAGCGCGCGGCGGCGGATCTCCGTCGGGAAGTAGTCCTCGACGGGGCGGCGGTTGATGAGGATCTGGCCGGCGCCGGGGCGGAGGTACACGCGCGCCACGCTGGTCTTGCGGCGCCCGACGGCCTGGTACTGGGTGGAGGTAGCCATAGGGGCTTAACAGATGCGCGGATTACAGCGCCAGCGGCTCGGGCTGCTGCGCCTCGTGGGGGTGGTCCGGGCCGGCGTACACCTTCAGCTTCTTCGCCATCTGGCGGCCGAGACGGTTCTTCGGGAGCATCCCCTGCACGGCGGTCTCGATGATGAACGTCGGCTTCTTCTGGCGCACCTCCTTCGGCGACTGGAGCGTGACGCCGCCGGGGTAGTTCGAGTGCCGGAAGTAGACCTTGTCGGTCTCCTTCCGCCCGGTGAACCGCGCCTTCTCCGCGTTCACGACGACGACGAAGTCGCCGGTGTCGACGTGGGGCGTGTAGGAGGGCTTGTGCTTGCCGCGGAGGACGGCGGCGATGCGCGCAGCGAGCCGGCCGACGATCTGGTTCTCGGCGTCGACGACGAACCACTTCGCCTCGGCCTCGCCGGGCTTGGCGCTGAACGTCTTGAAGGAGTTCTGATCCATGGGGTGCGGATCGCAGGCGGACAAAAAAAGCGGGCGACCCCCGCAAGCGGCCTCGCAGGGGGTTCCCGGAGCCTCAAAAGCTACGGCCCCGGTCATGCGCAAGTCAACGAAGCCGGAGGCCCGAAGTCCTGCCGGAGGGGCGGTTCAACGATTCTTAGCCGGCGTTGCAACGGCGGTCCCCCAGGCTTGGCCGCGTTATATAAACAGAAGTAGCGACCTATCTTGGTGCACGTCCCCCTCTCCCCGCATGGCCACCCCGCTCCTAGAGCACCTGGCCCCGCTCGTCGCCCGGCTCCCGTTCCCGCTGGACGACACCGGCGCCGTCAACGCGCTCTTCATGCGCTGGCGCGCCACGAAGGGGGACGGGGACCTCGCGACGATCCAACTCTGGGCGTACTGCTACTACCGCCGGTACTTCACGGTCAAGTTCGTGCGCGAGGGGATAGGCGACGCACCGGAGCTCGAAGCCGTGATCTCCAAGGCCTACGACCGGCTGTGCAAACACCTCGATGAGGTCCGACAGCCCGAGCGGTTCAACCACTGGGCGAGCGTGATCTGCCGGAACACCCTCCTCAACTTCCTCCGCCGCCACCGGACCCACGGCCGCCTCAAGGAGGAAGGGGTACCCGACCCCACACCCTCCGGCAGCGACGAGATCGACCGCCAGATCGTCATCGAGGCCCTCCAGCGGGCGATATCGAGCCTGTCGCCCACCCTTCGCGACGTCGCTCGACTCCGGCTCCTAGAGGGGCGGAGCTACGAAGAGGTCAGCGCTGCCACGGGGCTCTCCTGCCCTACCGCTCGCGTGTATGCGGCCCGGGCCCTGCAGCGCCTGCGCGAGGACGCGGGCCTGCGGCAGCTCTGGGCAGAGCTCGGAGAGACCGACGAGGAGGACTTCGTGCCGCCCTAGCGGGGAGCCCGCGCCTGCGGCTCTATGAAGAATGCCCGGTGGGTGTTACGCCGCCGCGCCCACCGTGTCTGTATGCGGCAGTGTAAGGG
This sequence comes from Rubricoccaceae bacterium, assembly GCA_035628035.1. Lineage (GTDB taxonomy): Bacteria > Bacteroidota > Rhodothermia > Rhodothermales > Rubricoccaceae > DASPKS01. The sequence continues at coordinate 13,393 of DASPKS010000019.1, read as the reverse complement.
CTTTCTGCCCCATCCTCGCCGGCCTCCCGCCCTTTCCCATGAACGACCTCCACGACCGCATCCTGCGCTACGGCGACCTGTCGCCCGAGGAGCAGGCCGATGTCGAGCACCGGGCGCTGGGGCACCCGGGGGCGGCTGCGCTTCTCGCCGAGGCCAAGGCGCTTCATGGACTCCTCGTGGCGGCGCGCGCACATACGGCGGACCTTCCCGACGCTGAGGTGCTCGCCGAGTACGTCGTCATGCGCCACTTCCCCGGCGGCGCTGCGCCCGAGGCGGGCCCCCGTGCTGCACGGGTAGAAGCCGCTCTCCGCGCACACCCCGACCTCGCCGCGCAGGTCCGCGCGATGGAAGAGACCCTGGCCCGGCTCCTACAAGGGAGTGAGCACCCCGTCGCGCATTTCGAGCGCCTCTCGGGCCGGTCGCTCGCCGAGCTTCCGCTACCCAGCACCCGGCGGGCGCCCGATGCGCCAGCGATGGCCCGCACCGCGCCGCGCCTTCGGCTCCTCGCGTTCACGCGCTACGCCGTTGCGGCCTGTTTCGCGCTCGGGCTGTTCTACGGCGGTCTCGCCTTTACGAGCGGGCTCTCCGTCTCCGAGCGCGCCCGCCTTGCCGGGCTCGGCGAACTCGCAGGCGCCTACGGGGGGTTCCACCTGCGCGGCGCCTCCGAGAGCGCGCCGATGGAGCAGTACGCGCTCGCCCTCGAGCAGATCGAGGCCAGCCGCCGCTCCACGTTCGGGCTGTTCCCGCACTACGATGCGGCCGCGCTCGATGCGGCGGCCGCACGGCTCTCCGCCGTCGCACGGGCGCCGGAGGCGCCCGCGTGGCTCGTACTGGAGGCCCGCTACGCCCTCGGCAAGGTCCGCCTCCACCAAGGCCGCGATGCCGAGGCCGCGACGGCCTTCCAGGCCGTCGTGGACCAGCAGGGGCCGAGCGCGCCGGACGCCCGCCGCCTCCTCGACTGGCTCCAGGCGAACCAGGGGCGCTAGCCGCAGAGCCGCGCGGTGAGCGCGCGGAGGGCGGCGTTGCTCGCGCGCCCCTCGTAGTCCGCCACCGTCCCGATCTCTACCCGCTCGGCCCCCTCCGCCGGGCGGACGCGTACCGTAGCGCCGCTGGCGATCACGCGACCGATGAGGCCCTCCCGCCCGTGCAAGCTCATGGCCACGCCCGGCATGGGGAGGAAGCGGCGGACGCCCGCGTGGAAAACCTTGAGGCCGAAGTCGTCGGCCGCGCCCTCCGGCTCTTCGTCGGAGTAGGGGAGGTCCCGGATGCCGACGAGGCGGCCTCCCCGAACGCGTAACGGGTTGGTAGCTGACGTGTGGGTGACGATCAGGAGGGGTTCCTCTGGACTCACCGACTGCGCAGCACGGTGGAGCGCCGCCGGATCGAGCCAGAAGAGCGTGTCTCCATTGAGCGCGACGAACCGCTCGTCGGGGGCGAGCCCTTCGAAGAAGGCCGTTGCGTAGGCGAGGTCGCCGCCGTGCTCGAGGGGGGCGGGCTGGCGGCTGAGCACCACGTCGAGCCCCAGCGCGCTGCCCCGCGCCGGGAGCGCCTCGAACTGCTCGGCGAGATGCGCCGCGTTGACGGTTACGTGCCGAATGCCCGCATCGCGGAGGTAACAGAGGAGGTATTCGAGGAGGGGGCGCCCGAAGACCTCCAGCAGCGGCTTGGGCGTATGGAGCGTGTAGGGGCGCAGCCGCGTACCTAGCCCGGCGGCGAAGACGAACGCTTTGGTAAGAGGGGGGGGCATCTATGAAAAGGGCCGCCAGCCCAGTCAGGCTAGCGGCCCAGGGCGGGGACCTGGCGGCTCAGGCGTACGTGTTCAGCATCACCGGCATGATGAGCATCATGATCTCCTCGCCGTCCTGCTGTGTGCCCGGCGTGACGACGCCCGCCCGGTTCGGTGAGGCGAACTCAAACACCACGTCCTCGGCGTCCACGTTCTGGAGCACCTCCGTGAGGTAGCTCGCGTTGAACCCGATCTCCATCGGCTCGGCGCTGTAGTCGCAGAGCACGCGCTCGCGGGCCTCGCTGGCCCGCTCGATGTCCTCGGCCGAGATCGTCAGCGCGTCGGGTTGGAGCGCGAGGCGGATCTGGTGTGTCATGCTCGACGAGTAGAGCGCCACGCGGCGGACGGCAGCCAGCATCGCGTCGCGGCTCACGACGAGCCGCTTCTCGTTCTCGACGGGGATGACGGCCTCATAGTTCGGGTACGCCTCGTCGATCATCCGGCCGATCACCTTCGTGTCGCCGAAGTCGAACTCGACGTAGCCCCCGCCCACGCGGATGGCGCAGGCGTCGGCCTCGGTGGCGGCGCGGGCGGCCAGGCTGATCGCCTTCTCCGGCGCCACGAAGTCGAGCGGGCTCGCGCTCCTCACGCTGTGCAGCGTGAGTTTGACGAGGCGGTGCCCGTCGGTGGCGACGACGCGCGTGTGCTCGGGGTGGACCTGGAAGTACACCCCCATCATAGCCGGGCGGAGCGCGTCGCGGCTCACGGCGAAGCCGGTCTTCCCGATGGCGCGCTTGACGAGGCCGCCGGTGGTCTCCACCGCGCGGGCGTCGTCCAAACGGGGGAGGGCCGGGTAGTCGCCCCCGTCGAAGCCGACCATCTTGTAGCGGCCCTGGTCCGTCGTCAGCTCCACGTTGAACTCGCCGTCGGCGGTGACGGTCACGGGGAGGACGGGGAGGGCACGGAGGGTGTCGAGGAGGCGGCGCGCCGGGATGGCCACGCGGTCCTTCCCGTCGGTCCCGTTCGACTCGAACGCCACCGCGAGCCGCTGCACGATGGAGATCTCGAGGTCGGTGGCGGAGAGGCGAAGGGCGTCGCCGTCCCGCTCGAAGAGGACGCATTCCAGGATCGGCAGCGTGCTCTTGCCGGGGACGGCCCCGCCGACGGTAGTGAGCGCCTTGAGGAGGTCGGCGCTGGAGACGGTGAACTTCATGGCGATGGGGGCACTTGGGCCCTAAGTATCGGCAAACGCCGGGCGGAGGTCAATCCGCCCCGGTGGGCCCGTTCAGCGCGAATACAGCTCGAGCTTCTTCTTCATCTCCTCGATCTTCTCGCGGAAATGACCGTCGGTCTCGATCTGGTCCTCGACCGACTGCACGGCGTGGATCACGGTGGAGTGGTCGCGCCCGCCGAAGTGGAGCCCGATCGTCTTGAGAGAGTGCTTCGTGAGCTGCTTGGCGAAGTACATCGCCACCTGGCGCGCCTCCACCACCTCCCGCTTCCGCGTCCGCGCGCGGACGAGGTCCTCGGGGATCTGGAGGAACTCGCACACCACGCGGGTGATCTCCTCGACCGTCAGGCTCCGCCGGGCGTCCTTGATGAGGTCGCGGAGGACCTCCCGCGTCATCTCGAGGTCGATCTCGCGGCCGTGGAGCGTGGCGTGGGCGAGGAGCCGGATCAGCGAGCCCTCCAGCTCGCGGATGTTGCTCGTAACGTGGGTCGCGATGTACTCGATGACGTCGTCGCGGACGACGATCCCATCGTCCTCGGCGCGGCGGCGGAGGATGGCGATGCGCGTCTCCAGCTCGGGCGGCTGCACGTCGGCCGTGAGCCCGTGCGTGAACCGGCTCAGGAGCCGGGCCTCGATGCCCTCGATGTCCTTCGGCGGGCGGTCCGTCGAGAGGACGATCTGCTTACCGGCCTGGAAGAGGGCGTTGAAGATGTGGAAGAACTCCTCCTGCGTCTTCTCCTTCCCCCCGAAGAACTGCACGTCGTCGACGATCAGCAGGTCGATCTGCCGGTAGAGCTGGGAGAACTCCGAGACGCGGTTGTTCTGGATGGACTGGACGAACTCCCCGGTGAACTGCTCCGAGGAGACGTAGCGGACGGTCTCGACCTTCCGGTTCGCCCGCGCGTAGTTCCCGATGGCCTGGATGAGGTGGGTCTTCCCCAGGCCCACACCCCCATAGATGAGGAACGGGTTGAACGCCGTCGCACCGGGCTGCTGCGCGATGGCCCACGAGGCACTCCGCGCGAACCGGTTGCAGTCCCCCTCAATGAACCGCTCGAACGTGTAGCCGGCGTTGAGGCAGGGGTCCACCTCCGGCTTCTTGATGCCGGGGATGGCGAAGGGGCTGGCGACGGGTCGGCTTCCCCGGGCGGGCGCGGGGGGTGCGGCCGGCACGGGCTCGGGGGCTCCGCCCTCCTCATCGAAGGTTGCCCGCTTGGGCTCCGGCTTCGCCGCCGGCATCGTCGGCAGTCCCTCGACGGTCGGGAGCGGCTCACCTGGGGGCGGGGGCACGTTCTCCGCCGGCCGTGCGGGCACGTGCACCGACGTCCCCTCGGCGTCCTCGCGCTCGCTCCGCTCGATGACGATCTCGTAGTAGAGCCGGCCGCCCGGGCCGAGCACCTTCGTGATCGTCTTCCGTAGGAGCGCGAAGTAGTGCTCCTCCAGCCACTCGTAGTAGAACCGGCTCGGGAGCTGGACCGTCAGCTTCGTAGCGCCGTCCTCCGTTTCGAGGGAGACCGGGCGGATGGGCTCGAACCAGGTCCGGAAGCTCTGGCGGCTGATGTTGTCTCGGATGATGGCGAGACACTCATTCCACACCGCAGCAGGCGAGGGACTCATGTGGACGGAACGCGGCAGGCGGGGCAACGCCCGCTAAGGGGTGAGGGGGTAGGCAACAAGCGCGGGGCGAGCGCGCAGGCCCAGGGGGCGGCGGAGCCCGACTCCACCGTGTTGTCCACAACGGCACCGCCCCGGGGGCGGTGAAAAACGCGCGTCGAGACCGGGGGCGGCCAGGTCTCGACGCGCGTTATCCACGGCTTGTCCACTGTCTGGGTAACAAAGGAGAACCGTTGTGAACGAACTGCTTAGGGGGATCAGGCGCGCGCATCCCGCTTGGCGGGGCGGAGACGCGAGCGTCCTCAAACAACAGGAATAGGCCGAGGCGCCGCCACCGCACGTCCGGCTTTCCACACGTTGTGCACGGCGCGTGCTGGTGGAAACCGGAGCCGCCTGGACCTCGCCTCACCGTCCCGCTCGGGAGGCCGTCCCGCCCGACCCTCAACGATGGTAACAACCGGGTCACAGAGGATCAAGGCGGGGGGCCCGTGAATTTCAAACATCGTGTGGAGTCCTTGCCGGCCCCGGAGCGCGGACCGTACCTTCCGCGCCCTGTTGGCTGTCGCGCTGTTCCTTGTAACCGGATGCTTCGCCTCCCCATCGCTGGGCTCCCCGACGGGCTCCACGTCCGCACGCTACGCGCGTCGGCGGAGGCGCTGGACCTCGACCCCGCCGTCTTCGGCGAGGCCGAGGTGGAGGTCCGGCTCGACGTGGCCGGCCGCCGCATCCTCGCGAGCTTCGAGGCGCGTGCCACGGCGACCCTCGAGTGCGACCGCACGCTCAAGCCGTACGCCCAGCCGGTAGCCGGCCAGCATGCCGTCCTCTTCGTGCCGCCCGACCTGTACGACCCCGGCATGGCCGACGACCCCGACGTGCAGCTGCTCCCGGACGACGCGACCGAGGTCGACCTCACCGAGCCGGTCCGCGACACGCTCGTCCTCGCGCTCCCCATGCGCCGGGTGTCGCCTGAAGCCGAGGCCGCCGAGCTCCGAACCATTTACGGACCCGACGGCGAAGCGGACGCGCCGGGCGACCCCCGGTGGGAGGCCCTCCGCGCGCTCCGCTCCGACCCTGATTCTGCTAGCTGACCCCGCCGGCCTCCCCGGCCGCTCACCCCGTTCCTGCCATGGCTAACCCGAAGCGCAAGCACTCCCATTCGCGTACGTCCAAGCGGCGCTCGCAGTACAAGGTCCAGAAGCTGCCCGTCACGCAGGAGTGCCCGAACTGCGGCGAGGCCAAGCTGCTCCACCGCGCGTGCCCGAAGTGCGGGCACTACCGCGGCCGCGCCGTCGTCGAGCGCGAAGAGGCGATCTGAGGCGGGCCCGCGTGGCCCGCTCGGCGTGCCCGCCCGGCAGGCTGCCCGCACCCGCGGGACGCTTGCCGGGCGGGCACGTTGCTTTAAAGGGCGGCGCGTATCTTGGCGCCCCGGTTTGCTCGCAGGAGCAGGCCGTCCCCCTCTCGTAAGGCCCTTCACTGGATGACCACACGCGTAGCGGTGGACGCGATGGGCGGCGATGCCGCGCCGAGCGTCGTCGTCGAAGGCGCCGTACGCGCGGTGCGCGCCCACCCCGAGCGCGTGCACGTGCTCCTGTTCGGCCCGGAGGAGGCCGTCCGCGGCGCCCTCGAAGTCCACGGTGTCGACGGGCTGCCCATTGAGGTCGTGGACGCGCCGGACGTGATCGGGATGGGGGAGTCACCGGCCGTCGCGCTGAAGGCCAAGCCGAACTCGTCGATCCATCGGGGGCTCGCCGCGCACAAGGGCGGCAAGGCCGACGCTTTCGCCTCCGCCGGCAACACCGGCGCCGTGATGGCCGCGGCCCTCTTCGCGTGTGGCCGGCTCCCCGGCGTGCTCCGGCCCAGCCTCCCCGGCTACTTCCCTACCCCGAACGGCACGTGTCTCGTCCTCGACGTGGGGGCCAACGTCGACTGCAAGCCCGAGCACCTCGTCCAGTTCGCCCAGATGGGCGCCATCTTCATGGCGTGCCAGTACGGGACGGCCGACCCGAGCGTGGCCCTCATCAACGTGGGCGAGGAGCCGGGGAAGGGGACCGAGGCGGTGAAGGCGGCCTACGAGAAGCTCCAGGCCACCGATGGCCTCCGCTTCATCGGCAACATCGAGGGGCGCGACCTCTTCCACCATAAGGCCGACGTGGCCGTGTGCGACGGGTTCGTCGGGAACGCCCTCCTCAAGCTCGGCGAGAGCGTGGCGACGGTGCTCCCCCACCTGATCCGCCAGGAGATCGCCCGGCAGGGCGTGAGCGGCCAGGACGCCATGCTCGTCGGCCGCGTGCTCGCGGGGGTGATGGAGCCGTTCCGCTACGAGAACTACGGGGGTGTCCCCCTCCTCGGCGTCGACGGCCACGTCGTCATCGGGCACGGGAGCTCGAACGCGCTCGCCATCGAGCAGATGATCCTCCGCGCCGTCGAGCTCGTCGAGCAGAACGTGACGGGCCGGATCGCGGAGGCCCTCGGCGAGTAAGCCCCGCCGGAGAAGGCGTTACCCCCGGAGCCGGAGCCCCCTTTCCGCGTTCTACGCTCCTCGCCTCTCGCTCCCATGCCCACCGCTGCCATCACCGCCGTCGGCCACTACCTCCCCGAGGAGCGGCTCACCAACCTCGACCTCGAGCGGATGGTGGAGACGTCGGACGAGTGGATCCGCACGCGGACGGGCATCCGCGAGCGGCGCATCCTCCGCGACCCGGACAAGGCGACCTCCTTCATGGCCGTGAACGCGGCGCGCGAGGCGCTCGATGCCCGCGGCGTCGCGCCGGAGGACGTCGACCTCGTGCTCGTCGCCACCGTCACGCCCGACATGCCGTTCCCCGCGACGGCGTGCCTCGTCCAGGCCCAGCTCGGCGCGAAGAAGGCGTGGGGGTTCGACGTCTCGGCCGCCTGCTCGGGCTTCCTCTACGCGCTCTCGGCCGGCGCGCGGTTCATCGAGAGCGGGAAGCACGAGCGCGTGCTCGTGATCGGCGCCGACAAGATGAGCGCCATCATCGACTACACCGACCGCACGACGTGCGTGCTATTCGGCGACGGCGCGGGCGCGGTCCTCCTCGAGCCCGACCCCGAGGGCTTCGGCATCCTCGACTCCGTCGAGTACGTGGACGGCGACGGCGGGGAGTTCCTCTACATGAAGGCGGGCGGGAGCCTCCACCCCGCCTCGCACGAGACGGTCAGTAACCGCTGGCACTACGCCGTGCAGGACGGGCCGCAGGTGTTCAAGCGCGCCGTCGTGGGGATGGCCGCCGCCGCCGGCGAGATCATGGAGCGCAACGGGCTCACGGCCGACGACGTCCGCTACCTCGTCCCGCACCAGGCCAACCTCCGCATCATCGACGCGACGGCCCGGCGGATGGGGATCGGCGCCGACAAGGTGATGCTCAACATCGACCGCTACGGGAACACGACAGCCGGCACGATCCCGCTCTGCCTCTACGACTGGGAGCCCGAGCTGAAGCGCGGCGACCACCTCGTGCTGGCGGCCTTCGGCGGCGGGTTCACGTGGGGCGCCTCCCTTGTCCGGTGGGCGTACGACGGCGCGGAGCGCACGCCCGGCCGCACCATCCCCAGCTTCGCCGAAGAGACCGCCTGATGCCGACCGCCTTCCTCTTTCCCGGGCAGGGCTCACAGAAGCCCGGCATGGGGGCCGACCTGTACGAGCGCTTCCCGGAGGCCCGCGCCCGCTTCGACGAGGCCGACGCCGTCCTTGGCTTCCGCCTCACCGAGGTGATGTTTGCCGACGGGGAGGAAGCGGCGGAGCGGCTGCGCCAGACCGAGATCACGCAGCCCGCGCTCTACGTCCACTCGCAGGCGGCCTACGCCGTGCTGGAGGCGAGGGGGTTCCTGCCGGACATGGCGGCCGGCCACAGCCTCGGCGAGTGGAGCGCCCTTGCTGCCTGCGGCGCGCTCTCGTTCGCCGATGGCCTCCGCGCCGTGCGCCGGCGCGGGGAGCTGATGGCGCAGGCCGGGACGGTCCGCCCCGGCGCGATGGCCGCTGTGCTCGGCCTCGATGCCGGCGTGCTGGAGCGGATATGCACCGAGGCCTCGACCGAGAACGAAGTCGCGGTGCCGGCCAACTACAACGACCCCGGCCAGATCGTCATCTCCGGCGACGGCCCGGCGGTCGAGCGCGCGTCGGCGGCAGCCTCGGCGGCCGGGGCCAAGCGCGTCGTGCCGCTCCCCGTGAGCGGGGCGTTCCACTCGCCGCTGATGGCGTTCGCGCGCGAGGGGCTGGCCGCGACGCTCGAACCGCTGGAGATCCGTGCGCCGCGCTGCCCCGTCGTCCTCAACGTGACCGGCGCACCGGAGACGGCGCCCGAAGCCATCCGCGCCGGCCTCCTCGAACAGCTCACCGCGCCTGTCCGGTGGGCGCAGTCGCTCCAGCGCATGGCCGACGACGGCGCGATCCGCTTCGTGGAGGTCGGCACGGGCAACGTGCTCTCCGGGCTCGTCCGCCGCACGCTCGGCCGCGACGCGCAGACCGCCACCGCCGGCACCGCCGCCGAACTCGACGCTCTTGCCTCGTGACGTCGCAGCTTCTCGGTCTCCGGCGTCCAGTTGCCCTTGCGGCCATAGGAGCGGGCCTCGCCTATGGCCTGCTCGCCCGTTTCGTATTCGGTCACGACGCGGCGGAAGGGCTGCTAGATGGGGTGATGACGTGCTCGTTCATCTTCGTGGTCCCGTTCGTTATTGGGTTCGTGGCGGCCTACGTCCATCCTGGCGACGGACTAGGAATGAGACGGGCCGTTGTGCTGGCATGGGCGGCAGGGACACTGACCATTTTCTTTGCGATGGGGCTGGCTTGGGAGGGGTTGATCTGCGCCGTGGTTTGGCTGCCGGTTTTCCTTTTGATGGCGGCGCTAGGCGGGCTTAATGCGTGGGGCCTGCGCCGCGCGAGCGGGGGACGGAGGCCGCTCGTACTCGCTTCCTTCGCTATCGCCCCCTTCGTTGTGGCGCCCTTAGAAGCGCAGCTGCCAACGCCGAACCGAATCCGCGTCGTAGAGAACCGGATCGAGATCGCGGCGGATGCTGCAACGGTGTGGACGCAGATTCGAGAGGTTCCGCCTATCGCCCCCGAAGAGCTGGGACCTTCCTTCGCGCATCGGATCGGGTTTCCGCGACCCATCGAAGCGCGTCTGGTGGGAGAGGGCGTCGGGAGCGTCCGCTACGCCACCTTCGAGGGCGGCGTCACGTTCGTGGAGATGGTGACGGAATGGGAAGAAGGGAGGGCGCTGGCCTTCACTATTGATGCCCGCGCCGTTCCGGCTACGACCTTCGACCAGCACGTGGCCGTCGGGGGGCCGTACTTCGACGTGCTCGAGGGGCGCTACCGCATCGAGCAAGCGGGGCCTGGTCGTTGTGTACTCTATCTATCCAGCCGCCACCGGCTCTCGACGCGCTTCAACGCCTACACCCGAATCTGGACCGCCCTTTTCATGCGGGACATCCAGCAGAACATCCTCGAAGTCATCCGGCGACGGAGCGAACGCACCGCCGCTGCCTAACAGATCCTCACCCATGACGCTCGACCTCTCCGGCAAGAACGCCCTCGTCACCGGCGGCACGCGCGGGATCGGCCGCGCCATCGTCGAAGCGCTCGCGGGTGCGGGCGCGAACGTGGCCTTCACCTACCGCTCGTCGTCCGAGACCGCCGACGCCCTCAAGGCCGACCTCGAAGGGAAGGGCCGTCAGGCCCTCGCGATCCAGGGCGACGCCGCCGACCCCGCCCACGCCGAGGCCGCCGTGCAGGCGGTCCTCGACGCGTGGGGCACCCTCGACGCGCTCGTCCTCAACGCCGGCATCACGCGCGACACGCTGATGATCCGGATGACGGAGGAGGACTGGGACGCCGTGCTCGACACGAACCTCAAGGGCGCGTTCCACTTCTGCAAGGCCGCCTACCGCCCGATGATGAAACAGCGCGGCGGGAGCATCGTCACCATCGCCTCCGTCGTCGGCGTGATGGGGAACGCGGGGCAGGCGAACTACGCCGCCTCGAAGGCGGGCCTCATCGGGTTCACGAAGAGCCTCGCGCGCGAGCTGGCCGGGCGCGGCGTCCGCGCCAACGTCGTCGCGCCGGGCTACATCGCCACCGACATGACGGCGGCGATGGGGGACAAGGCGCAGGAGGCGATGCAGGGGCAGATCCCGCTCGGCCGCGTCGGCGCGCCCGAGGACGTGGCCGCCGCCGTGTGCTTCCTCGCCTCCGACGCCGCCGCCTACGTCACCGGCCATGTGCTCCACGTGGATGGGGGCCTCGCGATGTAGACCCTCTGCCAAGCTTCGGCCAAGCCCGCGCCGCGTCGGAACCTCCGTCGCGGCGCTTCTTTTGACGGGAGCCGACCGCAAACAAAAACGCCCCGGCGCGCGTGTGCGCGCCTCTTTTCTATTCGATGGCCTACAACCTCGTCCTCGACCTCACCTCCGCCGCGAAGAAGGCGGAGCAGAAGGACCAACCGCTCGCCACGCCGTTCCCGGCGCCGGACCCCGCGCTCCCCGAGGCCACCCCGGAGACCCTTCCCGCCCCCCTCGCGGAGGCCCTCCGCGCCATCGGCTGGACGACACTGATGCCGGTGCAGGCGGCGGCCGTCCCCTACCTCCTCGACGGGCGCGACCTCATCGTGCAGAGCCGGACGGGCTCGGGGAAGACCGGCGCCTTCCTCCTCCCGATGCTCCAGACGCTCAGCGCGGAGGAGAAGGCCGCGCAGGCGCTCGTGCTCTGCCCCACGCGCGAGCTGGCGCTCCAGATCTTCAACGAGTTCCAGCGGCTGACCGCCACGCAGCAGGGCCCCGACGCGCTCCGCGCCGTGGCCGTCTACGGCGGCACGGCCTACGGGCCGCAGCTCCAGGCCTTCCGCGCCGGCGCCCAGCTCGTCATCGGCACGCCCGGCCGCGTGCTCGACCACCTCGAGCGCGGCTCGCTCCGCCTCGACCGCCTCCGCCTGCTCGTCCTCGACGAGGCCGACGAGATGCTCTCGATGGGGTTCTACCCCGACATGAAGCAGCTCCGCCGCTACCTCCCCCGCGAGCGGACCGGCGCCATGTTCTCGGCCACGATGCCCTACGCCGTCCAGCGCGTCGGGCAGGAGTTCCTCCACAAGCCGAGCTTCCTCTCCCTCTCCGGCGGGACGATCCACGTCGACGTGATGGCGCACCGGATGTACGTCGTCGAGGCGATGGAGAAGGACCGCGCGCTGGTGAAGCTGATCGAGATGGAGAACCCCGCCTCGGCCATCATCTTCGCCAACACCCGCCGCGAGGTGGAGTACCTCTCGGTGTTCCTCCGCAACTACGGGTTCGACGCCGACGGGATCTCGTCGGACCTCACGCAGAAGGCGCGCGAGGCCGTGATGGGCCGCCTCCGGAAGGGCACCCTCCGCTTCCTCGTCGCCACCGACGTGGCCGCGCGCGGGATCGACATCTCCGACCTCAGCCACGTCTTCCAGTACGACCTCCCGCAGGACCGCGAGTACTACATCCACCGCGCGGGGCGCACCGCCCGCGCCGGCAAGACTGGCGTCTCGATCACCCTCGTCACGCCGCCCGAGCAGCCCGCCCTCCGCGACATCATCCGCCGCTACGACCTCCCCATGGAATCCCGCGAAGTCCCCACCGACGCCGAGGTCGCCGCGCGCATCGGCGAGCGCCTGACGGTGCTCCTCGAAGACCGCCTCCGCGAGAAGACCAACCTCGACCGCGAGCGGCTGCGCCGCTTCCTCCCCCTCGTCGAGCAGCTCGTCGACGAGGGCGAGCCGGAGCTGCTGGCGATGCTCCTCGACGAGCTGTACCAGCGGACCCTCCACACCCCCGCCGCCGCGCCCGCCACGGCGATAGATGAAGGCGACGACGAAGGCGTGGAGGCCGACAGGGCATTCGCAGAAGACGTCCCCCACAACGGCGACGAGGCCCCGCCGAAGAAGAAGCGCAAGAAGAAAAAGAAGAAGCGCGCGACTTCCGAGCCCGGCGACGCGGCCCCTCCGGCCCCGGCCACAGACTGACCCCGTAGACACCCTGGGGACCCCGGGCCGAACCGCCACCACACGATGCGCCCCTTCCTCTTGCTCGCCGCCCTCGTGGCGGCCCTGCCCGTGGCGGCCCAGCCGCTCGACGCAGATACCACGCTCCTCGACCCCGAGGGCCACTTTGCCGTCTACGCCGCGGCCGGTCGCACCGACCTCGACGCCCTCGTCGACGCTCTTGACGAGGCCGACGTTGTCTTCCTCGGCGAGCAGCACGACGACCCGGTGGCCCACGCGCTCCAGCGCCGCCTCCTCGAAGCCGCGCACGACGCGGCAGGGGAGCGGCCCGTCGTCCTCTCGATGGAGATGTTCGAGCGCGACGCGCAGCTCGTCCTCGACGAGTACCTCGCCGGGCTCATCCGCGAGCGCGACTTCCTCGGGGCGAGCCGTCCCTGGGGCAACTACTCCCGCGACTACCGCCCGCTCGTCGAGTACGCGAAGACGCACGGGCTGCCCGTCGTGGCGGCCAACGCGCCCGGGCGGTACGTGAGCCGCGTCGGGCGCGAGGGCGAGGCCGGGCTCGATCCCCTGACCCCGGCCGCGCAGGCGTTCCTCCCGCCGCGCCCCCTGCCCGCGCCGTCAGAAGCGTATGCCGCCAAGTTCCGCCGGACGATGGAGGGGATGAGCGCGCATGGTGCCGGGATGGCCACCCTCCCCGACTCGGCGCGGGTCCTCCCGCCGGGCCACCCGCCCATCGGGGCGATCCCGTCGATGAACACCGTCCTCGCCGCGCAGAACCTCCGCGACGTGACGATGGCCCACGCCATCGCCGAGGCACTGCGAGAGAACCCCGGCGCGCTC
>DASPKS010000018.1:0-3171 GCA_035628035.1 Rubricoccaceae bacterium | reverse complement strand
CCGCCACTCAGCGCGCGCGGGTCACTCGGCTTCGGCCGGGGCCTCCTCCACGCGGTAGACCGTCTCGCCGGGCCGCCGCATCCCGTACTGCTCGCGGGCGACCTCCTCGATGAGCGCGGCGTCGAGGCCGGTGTCGAGGCGGCGCTCCAGGTCGGCGATCTCCGCTTCGAGCCGCGCGTTCTCCTCGCGGACGCGCCGCAGCTCCAGCGCGTAGTCCACGCGGCGGGCGATGCTGTGGCTGTCGAAGAAGGCCACCCAGAGGGCGAGGACCAGGAGGCCCAGGCCGAGGAGGCGGCGGCGCCACTTCGGGGCGGCGAGGAGAGCGGGGACGTGCATGGGGGACGGCGGCGGTTCCGCACGCAAAGCTAAGGCTTTGCAGTTGCGTTTCAAGGGGGTCCATTTGAGTGTGCAAGAGGAGCGGGCGATACAGCGGGAAGCCACGTCAACCTCTCGGAGACACCCATGCGCCGCATCGCCTTCGTCGCTCTTGCCCTATCCGTGTCTGCGGCGATGCCCTCCTCCGCGCAGCCACTTTCGGCACGCGCGCTCACGTCGGTGAACCCGGCATTCTGGGGGCAGTTTGGGGCAACCGTTGCGCCCGCAGGGGACGTGGACGGCGACGGCTGGCCTGACCTGATGGTGGGAGCCCCTCATGAGATCGCGCAAGACGGCCCCAATGGGAGGGCGTACGTGTATAACGCGAATGGTGGGCTCCTCCACGCGCTCCAGTCTCCGTGGACGGATAATGGGAGCTCCGTGTATGACGACTTCGGGGGTGCCGTGGCCCCCGCAGGGGATGTGGACGGGGACGGTTATGGGGATCTCCTTGTAGGTGCCCGCTACGAGGATCTCCCGGATCTCCCGCTCGGTGATCAGGGCGCTGCGTTCGTCTTCAGCGGGCTCACCGGCGACACCCTCTACGCGTTGGCGTCTCCCTACGCCGAGCGTAATTCCTGGTTCGGGGCAGCCGTCTCCGGCGTCGGTGATCTGGATAGGGATGGCCGAGATGACTTCATGGTAGGGGCCCCGTTCCATGCCTATGGGGGCCATCCAAATCCCGGGCAGGTTTTCGTCTACACGGGGGCGAGCGGCGTTCTGCTCTATGAGCTGGTTTCCCCTCATCCCGAAGAGTACGGGATGTTCGGCCGCGCCATAGCCGGTGTAGGGGATGTGGACGGGGACGGCATACCGGATCTCCTCGTGGGCGCTCCGCTGGAGAGCAGCGGCGGGCGCGCATACGCCTTCAGCGGCGCGGACGGTCGGCTTATCCACGAACTGGTGGCCCCTGATGGAGCGTGGTTCGGAGAGACCATTACCGGGCTGGGGGATGTGAGCGGGGATGGGACTCCTGATTATCTCATCGGAGGTCGCACGACCGCAGCCTACGTGTTCAACGGGGCCAGCGGGCAATTGCACTACACGATCACCCTTCCCGCTTGGCCGTGCTGCGTTTTCCACCGCTCTGTTTCTGGTGGGGATGACGTCGATGGCGACGGAGTCCCGGATATCCTGGCGGGAGATCCATCGGGACGAAGGGCTTTGGTGTTGAGTGGGACCGACGGCCACTGGCTCTATTCGGTGGCGTATCCCGGCGAAGAGGAGGAGTCCGGGTTCGGAGCGTCCGTCGCGCTCGTCGGCGACCTAGACGACGACCGGCAGTCCGAGGTGTTGGTGGGGGCGCCCTTGGAGAATGTCATGGTGGGGCCACAGGCGTACGCAGAGGCAGGTCGGGCCTACCTGGTTACCGTCCCGGTTTCAACGGACGCGCAGCTCGAACGGGAGCTGGGGCCGTTGCGCTTGAACGCTTCGCCGAACCCGTTCGCGGCCTCGACTGAACTCGCCTTCGAGGTGCCCGAGCCCGGCCCTGTTCGCCTCGCCGTGTACGATCTCCTCGGACGGGAGGTCGCCGTTCTCGCCGACGGGCCGCTCGCCGCCGGTCGCCATGTGGCGGCGTGGGACGCCGGCCGCTTCCCGAGCGGGCACTACCTCGCGCGACTCGAAGGGCCGCGCGGGGAGGTCCACGTGCGCCGGCTCACGCGCCTGCGCTAGGGTCGTCCGACACGCCGCCAGGAAAATCCCCTCCGCCGGGGATAGGGCAGGGCGTGTGCGTGCGGGATTATTCGGCCGTCGCTCGATTAGCCCAACGCGCCGATGCCTCGATCCCTCGCTGTCCTACTCCTCGCCTCCGCACTCACGGTCTCCGCTTCCGCCCAGGGCACCCGCGCCCGCGTCAACGTGGACTACGGCATCGGCGCCGCCGGCGGCCTCCTCACCAGCAGCACGTTCGAGGACGACATCACGACGGGCACGCACCGCGCCCTCACCGTCTCGATCCCCCTCGACCGCTTCGAGGGGGCGGGGAGCTTCAACGACAGCTTCGTCGGCATCCGGGCCGGGTACACCCAGGTGCTCGACGACGACGAGGACAGCCCCCGCGACGTGGCCAGCCCGGCGGCTTACCTCGAGATCTCGCTCGCGGGGAGCAGCGCCGTCGCGCCGTGGCTCACGATGGAGGCGGGATACGACGTGTACAACTTTAACACGCACGGGTGGGTGCTCGGGCTCGTCCCGACGTTCGGCGCGGGGGCGGGCTTCCAGATCAACGCCGGGCCTGTCAAGGCGGGCGCCCTCTTCGGCGGCTCGTTCACTTCGTTCATGGAAGGTGCCGCTGCCTACCTTCGCGGCTCCGCCGCCGTCGGGTTCTAGGCCGGCGTCGCGGCACGGCCCGCGTTCATCGCGGCGACGGCGAGGGCGTCCACACGGTTGTTGAGGGCGTCGTCGGCGTGGCCCTTCACCTTGACGAAGGTGACGTCGTGGCGGCGGGTCTGCGCGAGGAGCCGCTCCCAGAGGTCGCGGTTGAGGACGGGCTTCTTGTCGGCGGTCTTCCACCCGCGCGCGAGCCACCCGTCGAGCCACCCCTCGCGGAAGGCGTTGACGACGTAGGCGCTGTCGGAGTGGACGAGCGCGCGGCACGGCTCCTTCAGCGCGGCGAGTGCCTCCACGACGGCCGTCAGCTCCATCCGGTTGTTCGTCGTCTGCGCCGCGTGGCCCGACAGCTCGCGCTCGACGAGGTGCGGTGGCGCGCCGTAGCGGAGGAGCGCGGCCCAGCCGCCGGGGCCGGGGTTGCCGCTGCACGCGCCGTCGGTGTAGATCTCGACCGTCTTCAGGGGG
>DASPKS010000017.1:0-5745 GCA_035628035.1 Rubricoccaceae bacterium | reverse complement strand
TGATGAGCACCGAGACGGCCGCGACGAGCGCGTACGTGAGCGCGGGCGGCGGCCCCACCAGCAGCCACGCGAGGAACGTAATGGCGGCGATGCCGAGGACGACCGGCACGAACACGCCGACGACGCGGTCGGCCAGCGCCTGGATGGGCGGCTTCGACCCCTGCGCCCGCTCCACCATGCGGACGATCTGCGCCAGCGCCGTCTCGCGCCCGACACGGGTCGCGCGGAAGGTGAACGCGCCTGTCTGGTTCACCGTCCCCCCCACGACCTCCGCGCCCGCCTTCTTTTCGACGGGCACCGGCTCGCCCGTCAGCATCGCCTCGTCCACGAACGAGGCGCCTTCGACGACGACACCGTCAGCGGGCAGCTTCTCGCCCGGGCGGACGCGCACGAGGTCACCGGCGCGGAGGGCCTCGGCGGGCACCTCTACCTCCTGCCCGTCGCGGACGACGCGGGCCGTCCGCGCGCGGAGGTCGAGCAGCGCGCGGATGGCGGCGCCCGCGCGGCCCTTCGCGCGGGCCTCCAGGTAGCGCCCCGCGACGATGAGGGTGATGATCGTCGCCGCCGCCTCGTAGTAGACGTGGAGGGTCCCCTCTGGCAGGAGCCCCGGCGCGAACGTGGCGACGACGGAGTAGCCATAGGCCGCGGTCGTGCCGAGCATCACGAGCGTGTTCATGTCGGGCCCGCCATGGCGGAGGGCGGCCCAGCCCGTCTGGTAGAACCGCCACCCGGGGCCGAACTGGACGGCCGTGCCGAGCCCGAACAGCACGAGCCGGAGCGTCTGCATAGGGACGGCGCGCATGAGCGCGTCCATGGCGCCGGGGACGGCCATCGGGACCATCTCCAGCAGCCAGATCGGTACCGTGAACGCGACGGCCACGAGCACGCGGCGGCGGAGGGCGACAAGCTCCCGCCCTCTCGCGTCTTCTTTTTCTCCCGTGACTTCGGGATGCGCTGCGTAGCCCGCCCGTTCGACGGCGGCGGCGAGCGCGTCGGGCCTGGTGGCCGCCGGATCGAAGCGGACCGTCGCCTTCTCGGTGGCGAGGTTCACGTTCGCCTCCACGACGCCCTCCACGCGGCCGAGCGCCCGCTCGACGCGGGCCACGCAGCTCGCGCACGTCATGCCCTCAACCGCCAACGTGGCGGTCTGGGTAGCGGGAGGAGGGGGCACGGCCGTCGCCATACAGCGCGGGCTCAGGCGGCGGCGAGGTGGGCGGTGTAGCCTTCTTCCTCGATGGCCCGCGCGATCTGGACGCGGTCGGTCTGCGCCGGGTCATAGCGCACCTCGGCGCGGCCGATCTCGACGGCCTCGACCTCGACGCCGGGCAGCGCCGACAGGGCGTTCTCGACCGCGCGGACGCAGTGGCCGCACGTCATCCCTTCGATGCGGAGGGTGATGGTCTCGGGGTTCATGCTGGAATCACGCAAGGGAAGGATTCCGGTTACACACCGGCCGCGCGCAGGGGTCCACGCTCCCCCGTTTCTTGACGCGCCGGAACGGCACGGCGCCTCCGCCCCCGGCGTATCATCCTCGATGGGATTTCCCCCTTGCTGATGAACCTCACGCTCCCCGACGGCTCCGTCCGCGCATTCCCCGACGGCGCCACCGGCCTCCAGGTGGCCGAGGCGATCGCACCCGCCCTCGCCCGCGCCGCCCTCGCCGTGCGCGTCGACGGCGAGGTGCGCGACCTCGCGCGCCCCATCGAAGGCGACGCCGCGGTCGAGATCCTGACGTGGGAGAGCGAGGGCGGACGCTCTACCTTCTGGCACTCCTCGGCCCACCTCATGGCCGAGGCGCTCGAAGCGCTCTACCCCGGCGTCAAGTTCGGGATCGGCCCGGCCATCGAGAATGGGTTCTACTACGACGTCGACCTCGGGGGGCGGCAGCTCACGGCCGAGGACCTCCCGGCCATCGAGCAAAAGATGCTGGAGCTGGCCCGGCAGGACTCCGCCTACGAGCGCCGCGCCGTGCCCAAGGCCGAGGCGCTCGCCTACTTCCAGGAGAAAGGCGACGAGTACAAGCTGGAGCTCCTCGAAGACCTCGAAGACGGGAGCATCACGTTCTACCAGCAGGGCAACTTCGTCGACCTCTGCCGGGGGCCGCACCTCCCGAGCACGAAGCCGATCCGCGCCGTCAAGCTCCTCAACATCGCGGGGGCGTACTGGCGCGGCGACGAGTCGCGGCCCCAGCTCACGCGGCTCTACGGCGTCACCTTCCCCAAGCAGGCCCAGCTCGACGAGCACCTCGCGAAGCTGGAGCTGGCGAAGGCGCGCGACCACCGGAAGCTCGGCCGCGAGCTCGGGCTGTTCATGTTCTCCCCGAAGGTGGGCCCCGGCCTCCCGATGTGGCTCCCGAAGGGGGCCGTCCTCCGCGAGACCCTTGTCGAGTTCCTCAAGGAGGAGCAGCTCCGGCGCGGGTACCTCCCCGTCGTGACGCCCCATATCGGGCGGCTGGAGCTGTACCGCACGAGCGGGCACTATCCGTACTACAAGGACTCCCAGTTCCCCGCGATGGTGGACGCCGAGGGCGACGGCGAGGAGGGCTTCCTCCTCAAGCCGATGAACTGCCCCCACCACACGCAGATCTACGCCCACGAGCCGCGCTCCTACCGCGACCTCCCGGTCCGCCTGGCCGAGTTCGGGACGGTGTACCGCTACGAGCAGTCGGGCGAGCTCGGCGGGCTCACGCGCGTGCGCGGGTTCACCGTCGACGACGCCCACCTCTTCTGCACGCCCGAGCAGGTCAAGGACGAGTTCAAGGCCGTCATCGACCTCACGCTGATGGTGTTCCGCGCCCTCAGCTTCGAGGACTTCAAGGCGCAGGTCTCCCTCCGCGACCCGAACAACACCGAGAAGTACATCGGCGAGGACGCGCAGTGGGACGCCGCCGAGCGCGCGATCCGCGAGGCCGCCGCCGAGATGGGGCTCGACACCGTCGAGGTGGAGGGCGAGGCGGCGTTCTACGGGCCCAAGCTCGACTTCATGGTGCGTGACGCGCTTGGCCGCGAGTGGCAGCTCGGCACCATCCAGATCGACTACAACCTCCCCCAGCGGTTCGACCTCTGGTACACCGACGCCGACGACCAGAAGAAGCGCCCCGTGATGATCCACCGCGCGCCGTTCGGCTCGCTGGAGCGGTTCATCGGCGTGCTCATCGAGCACACCGGCGGCAACTTCCCCGTGTGGCTGGCCCCGGTGCAGGCGAAGGTGCTCCCCCTCAACGACGACCTCCTCGGCTACGCCGAGACGGTGGCCCGGCAGCTCCTCGACGCCGGGCTCCGCGTGGAGGTGGACCGCCGGAGTGAAAAGGTGGGCCGGAAGATCCGCGACGCCGAGCTCGAGAAGGTGCCGTACATGCTCGTCGTGGGCCGGAAGGAGGCCGAAGCCGGGCAGGTGGCCGTGCGCCGGCATGGCGCGGGCGACCAGGGCGCCGTCTCCGTGACCGAGTTCGCCCGGCAGGCCCGTGAGGAGGTCGCCGCCCAGCTCGGCCGCGAGGCCCGCGCCGCCGCGTGAGGTTCCATCCCCGACGGGGTAGCTTTACCGGCGCGAACCGGCTTTCCGGTTTCGCGTTTGACCTTCCCCCGCGCCGAGCGGGGCTTTGATTCCGACCACCCACCCGAGAGGTTCACCATCGCCAGACGACCGCCCTTCCGGCCCGAGCCGCGCCGCGAGCCGGACACCCGCATCAACGAGCAGATCCGCGCCCAGCAGGTGCGCGTAGTAGACCCCGACGCCGGCCAGCACGGCATCTACCCCATCGAGCAGGCCCTGGCTATGGCGCAGCAACGCGGCCTCGACCTCGTCGAGATCGCCGGCCAGGCGGACCCCCCCGTCGTCAAGATCATGGACTTCGGGAAGTACCGCTACGAGCAGCAGAAGAAGGAGAAGGAGCAGCGAAAGAAGCAGGCCAAGACGGGCGACCTCAAGGAGATCCGCTTCCGCCCCGGCACCGACGAGCACGACTACGCCTTCAAGCTGAAGCACGCTCGGGAATTCCTCGCCCAGGGCAACAAGGTGAAAGCGTGGGTGCAGTTCCGCGGCCGCGACATCATGTACAAGGACCGCGGCGCCGTCGTGCTGGAGAAGTTCGTCGAGGACCTCTCCGACGTGGCGAAGCTGGACCAGCCGCCCCAGATGGAGGGCCGCCGCATGACGATCATGCTGGCCCCCGACAAGAAGAAGTGACCGCGGGCGGGGGTGGCCCACTATCGCCCGTGAAGATTCGGCCGGGGCCGGGGGGCGGTTTGCGTGCCCTCGGCCCCGGCGGCTATCTTGGCGGCCCTTTTCGGGCGATCTGCGCCGTTCCGGCCCCGCCCGATCCCGCAGCGCGAGCCGCTGCCAGCGAGAGATCGCCATGCCTAAGATGAAGTCGAACAGCGGTGCGAAGAAGCGCTTCACGCTGACCGGGACCGGCCGCGTCCGGCGGAACCGCGCCTTCGCGCGGCACATCCTGACGAAGAAGTCCCCCACGCAGAAGCGCCGCCTCGGCCAGTCCACCCTCGTCGCCGACGTGGACGAGGCGCGCGTCAAGCGCATGATCAACTCCTGAGCGGCCGTCCGCCGGGAGCCTCCACCGAAACGCCTTAACCGGAGTCCTATAAAATGCCACGCGCCACCAACCTCGTGGCTTCCCGTCGCCGTCGCCGGAAGATGCTCTCTCTGGCGAAGGGCTACTGGGGTCGTCGCGGCAACGTGCGTACCGTTGCCCTGCACTCCGTCGACAAGGCGCTGCAGTACCAGTACCGTGACCGCCGCGCGCGGAAGCGGAACTTCCGCCGCCTCTGGATCGCGCGCATCAACGCCGCGGCCCGGATGAACGGCACCACGTACTCGCGCCTCGTCGCGGCCCTCCGCACTGCGGGGGTTCCGCTCAACCGGAAAGTGCTCGCCGACCTCGCCGTCCACGACGCGGCAGCCTTTACGAGCGTGGTCGAGCAGGCGACGGCCTGAGCCCCGCGCTCCCGCCCCCGCTCGACCCCGTCCCGCCCGGCCCCGGCTCGGCGGGATTCTTTTTTAACCCCGGCCCCACCGGCCATGTCTAGCGACCCCGCCGACCTCACGCTCCCCGCCGACCTCGCCGCCGAGATCGACGCCGCTCGCGCCGAGATCGACGCCGCCGCGCTCGACGGCCCCGACGCCGCCGAGGCGTTCCGCGTCCGCTTCCTCGGCCGCAAGAGCGGCGCGCTCACCGATCTCTTCGCGCGGATGGGCAGCGTACCCCCGGAGACGCGACGCGCGCTCGGCCAGGCGCTCAACGCGCTCAAGGCCCGCGCCGAGGAGCGCCTCGACGAAGCGCGCCAGGTGGCAACCTCCACGGCGGCGCGCACCGACCTCGACCTCACGCTCCCCGGCCGCGCGCTCCCCGTCGAGGAGGCCGGCGGGCTCCACCCGCTTACGCAGGCCCTCCGCGACATCGAGCGCATCTTCCGCGCCTACGGGTTCGACGTGGCGACGGGCCCCGAGATCGAGACGGACTGGCACAACTTCACCGCGCTCGGCTTCCCCGAGGAGCACCCCGCGCGCGACATGCAGGACACGTTCTTCCTCGAGCCGCCCCTGCCGGAGGGGCGCGGCGTGCTCCTGCGCACCCACACCTCGCCCGTGCAGATCCGCGTGATGGAGGGGCGCCGGCCGCCGTTCCGCGTCATCGTGCCGGGCCGCGTCTTTCGCAACGAGGCCATTTCCTATAAGAGCTTCTGCCTGTTCCACCAGGTCGAGGGGCTCGTCGTCGACGAGACGGCCTCG
>DASPKS010000016.1:0-7466 GCA_035628035.1 Rubricoccaceae bacterium | reverse complement strand
CGATGAGCACGGCCTTGTGGCCGAGGTCCTGGAACTGCCGGAGCTTCCGGAGGACGACGGCATGCCCGAGGTGGAGGTCGGGCCGCGAGGGGTCGCACCCGAGCTTGACCGTGAGCGGGCGGTTCGCGTCCGCCGACTGCTTCAGCTTCGCCGCGAGGGCGTCCTCGGGCAGGATCTCGGCCACGCCGCGCCGGATCGCGGCGAGCTGTTCTTCGACGGGAGGAAACGGCATTCCAGTAAGCAGTTATCAGCGGCCGGAAGATCGGGCCGATTGCCCCTCCCGCCTAGTCCCGGTCGCGGCGGTCCCCTTTCAGCACGCGGTCGAGGCGGCGCTGCTCGTCGCGGGTGGCGATGGTCTCGCGCTTGTCGAAGTGCTTCTTCCCCTTCGCGAGGGCGATCTCGACCTTCGCGCGGCCGTTCCGGAAGTAAAGCCGGAGCGGGACGATGGTGTACCCCTTCTGCTCGACGCCCTTCTTGAGCTTCTCGATCTCGCGGGCGTGGAGGAGCAGCCGGCGCGGGCGCGTCGGCTCGTGGTTGGCGTAGCCACCGTGCGCGTACGGCGGGATGTGGACGCCTACGAGGTCGGCCCCGTCGGCCCGAAATGCGACGAAGGCGTCCTGGAGCTGCGCCTTCCCCTCGCGGAGCGACTTCACCTCCGACCCCTGCAGCACGAGCCCCGCCTCGACAGGCGCTTCGAGGTGGTAGTCGTGCCGCGCACGCCGGTTCGTGGCGACGAGGAGCAGGCCAGGGGTCTCAGACATGACGGAAGAAACGGCGCCTCAGGCATCGAGCGCATCGTCCTCGGGCGCTTCCTCCCCATGCTCCACGAACGGGAGCTCCGGGAGGTCGTCGAGGGAGCCGTGCGCGTAGAGGTAGTCGGCGAAGGCGTCGAGGCCGCCGAGGGCGTAGCCGTCGAGGACAAACGCGCCCTCAGTGGGGGGCACGGCGCGGCGGGCAGCGGCGCGGAGCGCCCGGGCTTCCTTCGCGCCGAGGGCGCCCGCGCGGGCGGCGACGAGCCCCCACACCATCGGGCGGGCGGTGAGGTCGAGCCACTCCTGCCCGAGGTCGAGCACGAGCGCACCGTCGGTCTCCCCCACACGGTCGGGACGAACGAGTGCGGCATCGGCTCGGGTAAGGAGGTCAGCGAGGGACGCCGCAGGGTCGGCCGGAAGGAAAGAAGGGCGGGCGTCGTAGTGCTCGCGGAGGACGACCTGCGTGAGGAGGGCCTCCTGCGCGAGGCGCGGGTCGAAGGCGACCGTCTGTAGCGCGTCGAGGGCGCCGCCCACGACGAGGCGGGCCGCCGGGCTGCTCCCCCCTACAAGCCCTACGCCGGGGACGAGCGCGAGGTCGTCGGCCGCGCGGAGGGCGTCGAGCGTGGGGACGAGCGCGAGGTCGACCTCGCCCCGGAGGAGCGCGGCCAGCGCTTCATGGGGCGCCCCTTCGACGCGCTCCACCTGGGCCGGGGCCCATGCGCGGGCCAGCGCCCGTGCGGCGTCGACCGGCCAGACGAACAGGCGCATCGGTCCGCGGCGAGCCCGTCTCGCCGGATCAACCCCTCAGCCCTCGACGGGCGGGACGGCCGCGGGGGCGTCCTTCCGCTGCGGCTCGGCCTTCTTGTCCTGGCCCGCCACGCGGGGGGTCACCTCGCCTGCCTTGAGCGGGGCCACGCCGTCGCCGGCGGAGCCACTGCCGGGGCGGCCGGCCGAGCCCGCCTTCCGGCTGCCCGACACGTTGGCGCTGCCCGTCACGTCCACGCGCATCTTCTCCTTGATGCGGGCGGCCTTCCCGCGAAGCCCGCGGAGGTAGTACAGCTTCGCGCGGCGGACGCGGCCCTCGCGGACCACCTCCACCTTCGCCACCTTCGGCGAGACGAACGGGAAGATCCGCTCGACGCCGACGCCGTTCGAGACCTTCCGGACGGTGAACGTCTTGCTCGTCCCGGCGCCCTTGATGGCGATCACGACGCCCTGGTATTGCTGGATGCGCTCCTTGTCGCCCTCGATCACGCGGACGTGGACGTTCACGGTGTCGCCGGGCGAGAAGCGGGGGAGGTCGGTGTCGCGGTGCTGCGTCGCCTCGACGAGGCGCATCAGGTCGGTAGCCATGAGAGGAGTCGTCTGGGTGATCGTTCGAGGGAGGCAGCCGCCGCGAAGGGCCGGCGCGAGCGCGTAGCCTGCAAAGTACGCCGCCTGGCGCGGGCCCGGCACCACTGGCGGGGCTATTCGATGGATTCTTCGCGTTCTTCGGGGGGCAGGAGGTCGGGCCGGAGGCGCCGCGTGCGCTCCAATCGCTGCCCCTCGCGCCACGCCTCGACGGCGGCGTGGTTGCCCGAGCGGAGGACCGGCGGCACGGCCATCCCCCGGAACACGGCCGGGCGGGTGTAGGCCGGCGCGTCGAGGAGGCCATCCTGGAAGGAGTCGGAAAGCGACGAGTTGGCGTCGCCAAGGACGCCCGGCAGCAGGCGCACCACAGCGTCGATGAGGACAAGCGCGGGGAGCTCCCCGCCGGAGAGCACGTAGTCGCCGACGGAGACCTCGCGCGTGACGAGGGCGTCTCGCACGCGCTGGTCCACCCCCTTGTAGTGCCCTGCAACGAGGAGCAGGTTCTTTTTCAGGGAGAGCGCGTTGGCGAGAGGCTGGTCGAGCCGCTCGCCGTCGGGGGTGAGGTAGATCACCTCGTCGTAGGCCACCCCTTCTGCTTCGCGCTCGAACTGCAGGTGCTCGATGCACGCGAACAGCGGCTCGGGCTTGAGCACCATCCCCCCGCCCCCGCCGAAGGGCACGTCGTCGATCTGGCGGTAGCGCCCGATCCCCCACGCCCGGAGGTCGTGCACGTGTATTTCCGCGAGCCCCCTGTCCCGCGCGCGCTGGAGGATCGAGTGCTCCAGCGGGCTCCGGACGAGGTCGGGCAGCGCCGTGATGAGGTCGATGCGCATCGCTCCCCTAGCTCACTCGAAGAGCCCTTCCGGCGGGCGGATGAGGATGCGGCCGGCGGGGACGTCCACATCGAGGACGATGTCGGGCACGTCGGGGACGAGCACGTCGGGCTGGCCCGCGCGGCGGACGACGAAGAGCGTCTGCGCGCCGCCCGTGAGCACGTCGGCGATGGTGCCAAGGGCCGAGCCGGCCGGCTCGCCCGCCTCATCTACCCCCACGACGGAGAGCCCGATGAGGTCGTGGAGGAACACCTCGCCTTCCTCGAGCGCCGGGAGGTCGTCGGGGTGGGCGTAGACGCCCTGGCTGCGGAGCCCCTCGGCGGCGGTGCGGTCGGATACCCCTTCGAGCTTGAGGATGACGAGCGCGCCGCCCTTCACGGGCTGGAGTCGCACCCGCTCCACGCGGTGCTCCCGAACGGTCCCCGCCGTCTCGCCTACGAACACGCGCGCGAGGTCCTCGAACCGCGTGGGGTCGTCCGTGACGGGGTAGACCTTGACCTCCCCCACCACGCCGTGCGCCTTACCGCAGTGGCCCATGAGGAGGAGGGCGTTCGGATCGGAGGCCATGACGAAGGGCGGTAGAAAGCCCCCTCCCCACGCAGGCAGGGAGGGGGCGACGATGCACCGAGCGCGGTTCAGCCCTGCTCCTTGAGGCGGGCGATGAGGGCCTTGAGGCCGTCCCAGTCGCCGGCGGCGGCGAGGCGGGCCTGCTCCGGCCACGTGTCGGCGCTGGCGGCGGCGGCGGCCGTGCCGCTCTCCGCGACGAGGCGGTGTAGCATCTCGGTGTCGGCGGCCGCGAGCTGGGCGTAGGTCGAGATGCCGTGGCTCGTGAGGAGCTCGGCGAACTTCGGCCCGATGCCGCGGAGCTTCGTGAGGTCATCCCCCTCGGCACTGGCGGGGGTCTGCTCGGCCGCTTGCTCACCGGCCTCGCCGGCCTCGCTAGCCGTGCCTGTGGCGCCGGCGGCCTCGGCCGTCGCGGTAGGTGCCTCGTCGGAAGCCATCGTCGTGAGCGATTCGGTCCCGGCCTCACCGCCCGTATCGGCGTTGGCCTCGTCGGGTTGGGGCTCGCCAGGCTGCTCCATCGTCTCGCCCTGGAGCGCGTCGGACACCGCGCCGTCGGCGGCGCCGGTGGTGATGGGGCCGGAGGTCTCCTCGGGCCGGTCAGGCGCGGTGGTGAGGTTGCCCGTCGGGTCCGTCGCCATCTGGCCCGCGTCGTCGGAGGCGACGCCAGTGGCTTCGTCTTCGAACGAGGCGGGCGCCATGGCGGCGGTCTCCGAGTCGGTGTCGGCCTCGGCGGCGTTGACGGTGCTCTCGGCGAAGTTCTCCGCGGCGGCGGCAGCGTCCGTCGCCTCGGCGACGGGCGCTTCTGCCTCGGCGGTCTCTCCGGTGGTCGCCGCTGCCGTGGCCGCAGCGGCCTCCGCGTCAGCGGCCTCGCGCGCGGCGCGCTCGGCGGCCTCGGCCTCCTGGCGCTGGCGCGCCAGCTCGGCCTCGCGCTTCTTCGCCTCCTCGGCGCGTTGCTTCGCCATCTCGGCGGCGCGCTGGCGCTCCGCTTCGAGCGACGCCTTTCGGCGGTCGGCCTTCGTCGTCTTCGCCTTCGCGGACTTGTCGGCGCGGCCCTGGCGGAAGCGCTCGACCTCGCCGGCGATCTCCTCCTCGGTCTTCCCCTTGCGGAGGAGGTGGAGGCGGAGCATCACGCCCTCCTCGGAGAGGAGGTTGCGGACGGTGTCGGAGGGCTCGGCGCCCTGGCGGAGCCAGTACAGCACGCGGTCGGTGTTGATCGCCACGCGGGCCGGCTCGGCGATGGGCTCGTAGCGGCCGAGGTCCTCGATGAACCGGCCGTCGCGCGGGGACCGCGCGTCGGCGGCGACGAGGGCGTAGACGGGGAGCTTCTTGCGCCCCATCCGGCGGAAGCGGAGTTTGACGGACATCGGGGTGGTCAGGTCAGGGGGTGAGTCGAAAAGGGGTCAGCGGCCAGCGAGGAGCTGGGCCGCCGCGGCGTCGCGGCCTTTGCCGGAGAGCCGCGTCATCGTCTTCATCATCTTCTTCATGTCGCGGAACTGCTTCAGGAGCTGGTTCACGTCGTGCACCTGGAGCCCGGCCCCGCGGGCGATCCGCTGGCGGCGGCTGCCGTTGATCTTGTCGGGGTTGGCCCGCTCGTCGGGCGTCATGCTCTGGATGAGGGCCTCGACGTGCTTGAAGGCGTCGTCGTTGACGTCCATGTCCTTGATGGCCTTCCCCATGCCCGGGATCATCCCGAGGAGGTCCTTGATGGACCCCATCTTCTTGATCTTCTGGAGCTGGGCGTAGAAGTCGTCGAGGTTGAAGTCGGCCTGGCGGAGCTTCTTCTGGAGGCGCTCGGCCTCCTGCTGGTCGAACTGCTCCTGCGCCTTCTCGACGAACGAGACGACGTCGCCCATCCCGAGGATGCGCTGCGCCATCCGGTCGGGATAGAACTCCGTGAGGGCGTCGAGCTTCTCGCCCGTCGAGGCGAACTTGATCGGCTTCTGGACGACGCTCCGGATCGAGAACGCGGCGCCGCCGCGGGTGTCGCCGTCGAGCTTGGTGAGGACGACGCCGTCCACGTTGAGCCGCTCGTTGAACGCCTTGGCCGTGTTGACGGCGTCCTGCCCCGTCATCGCGTCGACGACGAAGAGGATCTCGTCGGGCTCGACGGCGGCCTTGATGGCGACGACCTCGTTCATCATCGCCTCGTCGACGTGGAGCCGCCCGGCGGTGTCGATGATGAGGGTGTCGCGGCCGAGGCGGCGCGCCTCGGCGACGGCCTCGCGCGCCACGCGGACGGCGTCGGGGACGAGGCTCCCGTCGGGGTTGGTGAGCGAGAAGACGGGCACGCCGATCTGGCCGGCGAGCGTCTTGAGCTGGTCGGCCGCGGCGGGCCGGTACACGTCGGCGGCGGCGAGCATGGGCGTGCGCCCCTTGCTCTTGAGGAACCGTGCGAGCTTCGACGAGAACGTGGTCTTGCCGGAGCCCTGGAGGCCCGCGATGAGGATGACCGCGGGGAGCCGCTTCCCCTTGTTCAGCTCGACGTGGACGTCGCCGAGGAGGTAGACGAGCTCGTCGTAGATCAGCTTGACGAACTGCTGCCCCGGCGCGACGGCCGTGAGCACGCCCTCGCCGAGGGCCTTCTCCTTGACGCGGTTCGTGAAGTCGCGGGCGACGTCGTAGTTGACGTCGGCGTCGAGGAGCGCGCGGCGCACCTCGCGCATCGTCTCGGCGATATTGAGCTCGTTGATGCGGCCCTCCCCCTTGACGTTCTTGAGGGCGGCGTCGAGCTTTTCGGAGAGGTTCTCAAACATGTCGGGGTGGCCGTAGGGAAAGGAAGCGGGTGCTCCCAAGTGTGAACCCGCGCGCAGCGCGAGGACGCGGGGCGGAGCCGCGAGCGGGGGCCGGACCTCAGGACGGTGCCCCCTCGACCTGCGCCGGTTGCCGTGGCGCGAGGGTCGGCGGCCGGACCCCAGCGTCGGGTTCCGAACGGACGGCCGGGAAGCTACGGCCTTCCCGCCCCCTGGTGGGCGTGGAGAGCCGGCGAAGAACGCGCCCTACCGGACGACCGCGAGCGGGCGTGTGACGAGGCTACTCCCCGCTTCGGCGCGGGCGAAGTAGACGCCTGCCGGAAGCGAGGAGGCGTCGAAGACGACCTCGCGGCGTCCTGCGGGCTGCTCGCCAGTAAGCAGGACAGCGACCGCCCGCCCGAGCGCGTCGTAGACGACCAGCCGTACGGCCGCCGGCTGATCGAGCATGAGCGAGAGCGTCGTCACGGTCTGGAACGGGCTCGGTGCGGCCGCCAGCCATAGGCCTGCGACGGGCGGCCCTTCTTCATTCGCGACGACGAGCCCCGAGAAGACGTACACCCGCCCATGTTGCCCCGGACCCGGATACTCGTCGGAAGCTGCGACGGCGAAGTCGCCCCGCCCATCGCCGTCGGCATCGGTCCCGCCGGCCACAGTGACACCGAAGTAGCCGCGCTCTTGCTCGTTCGGGCTCGCCAGGGACCGCAGGAGCCCCCCCGTGGCGGCGTCGAACACGTAAGCACGCCCCGCGGACGGCGGCCCCCCCGGTGGGTCTTCGTCATACGACCCGACGAGCAAGTCGCTTCGCCCGTCGCCGCTCACGTCGCCCGCAAACGTCAGGGCGGAGCCGAAGCGCCCTTCCCCTTGGTCCGGGGAGACCAGCGTGAGCAGCGGGGCCTGCGCGCGGGCAACCATCCAAGGGAGGAGGAGTGCAGCCGCAAGGAACCGAGCAGGAGCCATCGAACGGAGAGTTGAACCCACCCGCTGTGATAATAGGGACAGAGTCGGAGGCATCAGCGCTATCCTCCCTTCCCTCCCGCTGATCGCCCCGATGTCTGACGCCCCCTGGTGGTCGTTCTCGCTCGACCCCGACGAGCGCGCCGACGCCGCGCGCACCCGCCTCACCGACGACGCCGGCCACCCCCTCGTCAACGCACCCGGCGAGGGCGGGCGGCTCGGCCTCCACTACGCCGACTACCTCGGCCTCGATGCCCTCCTCG
>DASPKS010000015.1:0-6305 GCA_035628035.1 Rubricoccaceae bacterium | reverse complement strand
AGGAGATGAGCACAGCGGACCATCATTCCATGAAACAAATCCCCGCCGCGGAAGCAATGCTCAAGTTTGCCTCCTTAGTATTTTGCGCTCGCTGACCCTGCGGCCGCGCCTACGCTTTCGGCACCCTCTTGAACTCCCGAGTGAGGCTCGTCAGCGAGTCTTCGACACCCATTCGCTCCAGGGAACTGGCGCCGACAAAGCCGTCCGCGCTGGTTTTGCTCAGGATGAATTCCACATCCTTGGGGGTATTGATGGGGCCGCCGTGGGTGAGGGTTGAGGCGAAATGAAAAAGGACGCACCCCGGGGCGCGTCCTTTCAGTGGAGTCTGAGAAGGCTCAGTGCTGGGCCGCGTCGGTGACGCCGGGGCGGTTCGGCTCGGAGATCGGCGTCCCATCGAGGTCCATCACCTCCACCGGGTCGTTCCGCTTGTTGACGAGGACCACGCGGGGGCGGTGGCTCGCGGCCTCTTCCGGCGTCATGTCGGCGTAGGCGATCACGATGATCTCGTCGCCGACGGCGCAGAGCCGCGCGGCGGGCCCATTGAGGCAAACCGTCCGCATCCCCCGGAGGCCGGGGATCGTGTACGTCTCCAGCCGCGCGCCGTTGTTGACGTTGACGACCTGCACCTTCTCGTAGGGCAGGATCTTCGCCGCCTCCAGCAGCTCCGCGTCGAGCGTGATGGAGCCCTCGTAGTAGAGGTCGGCCTCGGTGACGGTGAGGCGGTGGAGCTTCCCCTTGAAGAGCGTGATGGTCATCTAGGCGACGACGAGGGTCGTGTTATCGATCAAGCGGGTGTCGCCGAAGAAGACGGCGAGGGCGGCGAGGTAGCGGCCGGGCGTAAGCGTTTCGGCAGGCTGGAGCGTCTCGGCGTCCACGACCTCGGCGTACTGGAGCCGGGCCCGCTGCGCCCCCCCGATTTCCTGGCGCATCGCGTCTACGAGCGCGCCTGCGTGCCGTTCCCCCCCCGTCAGGAGGGCCTGCGCGGCGTCGAGCGCGCGCTTGAGGGCGACGGCTTCGGCCCGCTCCTCCGCGCTCAGGTAGCGGTTCCGCGACGAGAGGGCCAGCCCGTCGGCCTCGCGCACCGTCGGGTGGCCGACGACCTCGATCCCGAACCCCAGCTCGGCCGTCATCCGGCGGAGGAGGGCGAGCTGCTGGGCGTCCTTCTCGCCGAAGACGGCGAGGTGCGGGCGGCACGCGAGGAACAGCTTGGCCACGACGGTCGCGACGCCCTCGAAGTGGCCCGGCCGGAAGGCCCCGCAGAGGTGGCGGTCGAGGTCGCGCACGCGGACCGTCGTCCACGGGGGGAGGCCGAACGGGTACATCGCCTCGACGGTGGGCGCGAACACGGCGTCCACGCCGCCGATCCCCTCCAAGGCGGCGAGGTCCGCCTCCAGCGTGCGGGGGTACTGCGCGAAGTCCTCGGCGGGGCCGAACTGCGTGGGGTTGACGAAGATCGAGACCGTGACGTGGTCGGCCCGCCGTTTGGCCTCCTCGATGAGCGCGAGGTGGCCGTCGTGCAGCGCCCCCATCGTCGGGACGAGCGCGAGGCAGCGCCCCGCCGCCCGGGCCGCATCGGCATGGGCCTGCATGGCCTCGACGGTATGGAGGAGGTCCATCGTCCTAGGTCGGCAGCGTCGGGGCCAGCGAAGAATCGGCGAGCCGCGAAGATACCAGCACCCTGCGCGCGGCCCGCGCGTATCCTCGCGGAGCCTCCTCTCCCCTGCTTTCCCGATGAGCGACTCCCGCATCGCAAGCGCAGCTACCGGGACGGAAACCGAAGGTTACCGGACGGAAACGGACTCCCTCGGCGAGGTCCGCGTCCCGGCGAGCGCCCTCTACGGCGCCCAGACGCAGCGCGCGAAGGACAACTTCCCCATCTCCGGCGTCCCCTTCTCGCGCCGGTTCATCGAGGCCCTCGGCACCATCAAGGCGGCGTGCGCGCGGGCCAACCGCGACCTCGGCCTCCTCGACCCGGCAAAGGCCGACGCCATCGCCGCCGCCGCCGAGCGCGTCCGCAGCGGAGAACTCGACGCCCACTTCCCCCTCGACATCTACCAGACGGGGAGCGGGACCTCGACGAACATGAACGCGAACGAGGTCCTCGCCCACGTGGCCGCCGAGGCGCTCGGCGGCGGCGCCGGCACGAAGGCCGTCCACCCCAACGACGACGTGAACATGGGGCAGTCGTCGAACGACGTGATCCCGACGGCGATGCACGTGGCGGCGCGGGTAGCGCTGGAGGAGGAGCTCATCCCCGCGCTCACGCGGCTCGCCGAGAGCCTCGAAGCCAAGGCCGCCGAGTTCGACGACGTGCTCAAGAGCGGGCGCACCCACCTCATGGACGCCACGCCCGTCCGGCTCGGGCAGGAGTTCGGCGGGTACGCCGCGCAGGTGCGCAAGGGCGCCGAGCGGCTGCGGGGGGCGAGCGAGGAGCTGGCCGAGCTCGCCCTCGGCGGGACGGCCGTCGGGACCGGGATCAACCGCCCCCCGGAGTTCCCGAAGCGCGCCATCGCATACATCGCCGAGATGACGGGCCACGCCTTCCGCGAGGCCGACGACCACTTCGAGGCGCAGTCGGCGAAGGACGCCTACGTGAGCGCGGCCGGCACGCTCAACACCGTGGCCGTCTCGCTCATGAAGATCGCCAACGACATCCGGTGGATGGGCTCGGGGCCGACGAGCGGGATCGGCGAGCTCCTCCTGCCGTCCCTCCAGCCGGGCTCCTCGATCATGCCGGGGAAGGTGAACCCGGTGATGAGCGAGGCGCTGATGATGGTGTGCGCCCGCGTGATGGGGAACGCCGTGACCATCACGGTCAGCGGGAGCCATGGCAACTTCGAGCTGAACGTGATGATGCCCGTGATGGCGCACGCGATGCTGGAGAGCATCTCGATCCTCGCTAACGCGGCCGAGGCGTTCCGCGCGAAGTGCGTCGACGGGCTGCAGGCCAACCGCGAGCGCGCCCGCGAGCTGCTCGAACGCAACCCCGCCATCGCGACGGCGCTCAACGCCGAGATCGGCTACGACGCGGCGGCGAAGGTGGCGAAGCAGGCGGCGGCCGAGGGCCGCAGCGTCCGCGACGTCCTCCGCGCGTCGGCGCTCATCCCCGAGGAGCGGCTCGACGAGGTGCTGGACGTGCGCTCGATGACGGAGCCGGGCATCCCGGGCCAGTAAGGCGCCGCGTGTTCTGGCTGCTCCTCGCCGCACACGCCGTCCTCCTCGCACTCACGGCGGTCAACGTCGTCTACTGGCGGCGGAGCCGGACGCGGGTGGCGCCCCTCCCCGCGCCGCCCCCGCGCGTATCGGTGCTCGTCCCCGCGCGGAACGAAGAAGAGAACCTGCGGCGGTTGCTTCCTTCGCTCCTCGCGCAGGCGTACCCCGCCTTCGAGGTGGTCGTCGTGGACGACGCCTCCGAGGACGGCACCGCCGCCGTGCTGGCCGCCCACGCCGACCCGCGCCTGCGCGTGATCCGGGGCGACGGGCCTCCGCCGGGATGGATTGGCAAGGTGCACGCGTGCTGGCAGGCGGCCCGCGAAGCCCGCGGCGACCTCTTCCTTTTCCTCGACGCCGACGCCGCACTTACCGATCCGGGAGCCCTCAGCCGCCTCGCCGGGCGGTGGCAGGCGGCGGGGGGCATGGGCGCTGCGCTCTCCGGGCTCCCGCGCTACCGGGGCGAGGGCGGCGGGCTGCTCCTGACGTCCCTCATCCCCTTCGCCCTCCTCTCGTCGCTCCCTCTCCCGCTCGTGCCGCGGACGCGGCGCCCGGCGCTCGGCGCCCTCAACGGGCAGTGCTGGCTCCTCGCGGCCGGCGACTACCGCCGCCTCGACCCCCACGCCGCCCACCCCGACGAGGTGCTGGAGGACGTGATGATCGGGCGGTACCTCAAGCAGCACGGGCTCCACCTGATGCTGGCCGACCTCGGCGGCGAGGTGGAGGTGCGGATGTACCGCACGCTCGGCGAGGCGTGGCGCGGCTTCCGCAAGAACGCTTTTTTGCTTCAGGGGGGACGGCTTCTTCCCTTCCTTGCGTTCCACCTCCTCTACGTGCTCCTCTTCGTGGCGGCGCCGCTGTTCGGGTGGCCGCTGCTCGGCACGCTCTACGCGCTGAAAGGCGCGACCGACCGCGTGGCCCGGCTCCCGCTCTGGATCACGCTCCTCACCCCGCTCGTCCTCCTCGGTGGGGCACTGCTCCAGCTCGACTCCGCCCTCGCCCACGCGCGCGGGGCCGTCACCTGGAAGGGGCGGCGGGTGTGAGGCCGGGTGCGGGATTCCCCCTCGCGGATGCAGCCTTCGCCTGACGGGATGGCAGGTTTGCCTTCGGGAATCTTCGATTTCCCTGACCGGATGTCGCCTCCGCCACCCCGGATGCCGCATTCCGCGCCCCGGATGCGGCTTTCCGCACAGCGGATGCGACGTTCCGGAGAGCGGATGTCGCTCTCGCTGGGCCGGATGTCACACTCCGGGGGCTGGATGGAACGTTCCCCGCACCGGAAGCGGTTTTCGCGCTAGCGGAGCACGGTGAGCGCGCGGGTGGCAACGCGGGCGCCCGCCTCGGCGCGGACGAAGTACACCCCCGGCGCGAGGGCCGAGGCGTCGAACGTCACCTCGTGGCGGCCGACGGCCCGCTCGCCCGAGAGCAGCACCGCGATCTCCCGCCCACGCGCGTCGTACACCGCCACGCGGGCGGGGCCCGCGTGCGGCGAGGTGACGACCACAACTGTGTGACTCGACAGTGGGTTGGGGCCGACCTCAACGCGCAGGGCTGAGGCTGCAGGAGCCTCCGGCTCGCCCGCTACAACGATCCGGCCGTCGCGGTGATATGGGACGAAGTAGGTGCCCCGCGGGGAGGAGAGCACGACCTCGCCCGGCCCGGGGTCTACGTCGAGCGAGCCGCTGAAGGACCCGTAGGCGAGGAAGGTGTCTCCTACTCTGGGCACAAGGCGAGGAACGAACTGCTGGATGCCTCCAGAGCTGGAGAGGGTAAAGACGTACTCGATCGCGCCCTCGGCGGAGTAGCGCGCGACGTACTGCGTAAAGCTGCCATGGAGGATGTGCTCCCCAGGGCCGGGGTCGAAGTCCGCATCGTCGGTGAAGTACCCCGTTGCGTACGCCTCCCCCGCGTCGCCGGCCTCGATGTCCTGCCCCCCATCTGTAGGCACGAGGAGGTTGGAGTCGCCCCCGATGGCGAAGGCGTATACGAGGGCGTGCGAGGAGTCGTACTTCGCTACGAAAGCATCGTAACCCCGCGGGGTCAGCAGATGCGTACCCGGGCCCGGGTCAAAATCCGCCGGGTCATCAAAGGAGCCCGTGATGTAGGTGGCCTCCGATGTGTCCACCGCGAAGCTGTTGGCCCACACGGGTAGTGTGAACCCGTCGCGAGGTACCATCTCCATCGTGTACCGTGCAATGAACGGGCCGGGGGAGAGCGGGAACGTATCGGGGCCCGGGTCCAGGTCGACCGTCCCGGACGAGTGCCCGAGGGTAGCGAAGCCCCCCGCTGGATCCGGGCGAATCACGCGGAAGCTCACTCCGGCCGTGCCGGAAACCACACGCACCTCCCCGAAAGCACCGGCCGCGTCGTAGATCACAACAAACGCGCTGTTCGGACCGCTCGTCCGAATGGCCTCACCGGGGCCCGGGTCGAAGTCCACTGTCCCGTTGAACCTCCCACAGAGGAATGTACGTCCCTCCGTGGTCGGCATCATGCATCCCCACCCCGCCTCGGCATCCCCTGTGCTCCCAGAGACAGGGCTCGCAATGAAGAACGCGGAGCCGAGGGAGCCATCGGGGGTATATCGCGCCACGAACCCCCGGTAGCTGCCTGTGAGAATGTGTTCCCCAAGACCGGGGTCGAAGTCTGCGCCATCGATGAGATCCCCGGCGATGGTGATGGACCCGTCCGGGCCGGGAGCGATCCCGTACATGTACAGGTAGCCATTCCCGATAGCGTCGATGCGCAGGGCCAGCCTGAACGTACCGTCCGCCTCGTACACTGCCACGAACCCGTCGAAACTGGTCGCTGTGAGGGCCGCCACCCCGGGACCGGGGTCGAAGTCCACCGCCCCGTAGAACACGCCCGTCGCGTAGATCGCGCCGTCCTCCCCTACCGTCGCTTCCCAGACCTCGGCGTCGAGCGCGAAGGGGAGCTGCGCGTAGGCGGTGGGGGCTCCAGCGAGGAGCAAGAGAGCCGAGAGGAGCGCGCGCATGGGCGTTGGGGGCGGGGCCCGTCGCGAGCACGTTACGGCGCCAGGGTTCGCCGCACAAGGACGCCCCCTCCTCCCCATTTTCGCGCGACGCCCGCCGGGG
>DASPKS010000014.1:0-2272 GCA_035628035.1 Rubricoccaceae bacterium | reverse complement strand
GACCTCGTCCGCACCCTGGCCGAGCCGGATGCGCCGGTCCCTATCCAGGTCCTGCGAGGATACGATCTCCCCGCCTGGGTATGCGCGCGCACCCTCGTCGTCGCGTCGAGCTACTCCGGCGACACGGAGGAGACGCTCTCCGCGCTCGACCAGGCCGAGCGGCGCGGCAGCGCCATCGTGGCCGTCACCTCCGGCGGAGCGCTCCTCCGCCGCGCCGAGCGCGAGGGGTACCGCCACGTGGTTATCCCTGTGGGGCTCCAGCCGCGCGCCGCCCTCGGCTACTCCCTCGGCGTCCTCCTGCGCGTGGCCCGCGCCCCGGGCTTCCTCCACCTCACCGAGATCGACTTCGAGGACACGCTGGACGAGCTGCGCGCCCGGGCCGACCGGCTGGCCCCGGCCGCCTCGAGCCCCGCCCTCGACCTCGCCGACCGGCTCGTGGACCGGCTCCCTGTGGTCTACACCGGGACGGGGCTCCTGGAAGCGGTAGGGCTGCGCTGGCGCACCCAGCTCCACGAGAACGCGAAGGTGTTCGCCGTGGGGAACGTGCTCCCGGAGCTAAACCACAACGAGATCATGGGCTTCGAGGCGGCACCCGAGGCGGTCCGGGAGCGCCTGGCCGTCGTGGTGCTGCGCGACCGGGAGGACCACCCACAGGTTCTCCGCCGGATCGAGGCGACCCGCGACCTCATCGCCCCCCGGGTGGCAGACTGGATCGAGGTGGAGACGGAGGGGGAGAGCCGGCTCGCTCGGCAGCTCTCGCTCGTCCAGCTCGGGGACTGGGTCAGCTTCTGGCTGGCGATGCGGCTGGGGGTGGACCCCACCCCGGTCGGCACCATCCAGCAACTCAAGGCCACCTTGGCGGGTTAGGAGCCGCAGAGCCCTTCCAAAATGCCTTGACCGGGGAGGAGGGGAACGCCTATCGTCCCGCGCTCGTCGGCCCCCTATGCTGCTCCCTCGCTCGCTCGCCCGACTCGGATGGTGGACCCTCCTCGTGGGGGCCGGGCTCGCCG
This sequence comes from Rubricoccaceae bacterium, assembly GCA_035628035.1. Taxonomy (GTDB): domain Bacteria; phylum Bacteroidota; class Rhodothermia; order Rhodothermales; family Rubricoccaceae; genus DASPKS01. The sequence goes on along the minus strand of DASPKS010000014.1, from coordinate 1,262 downwards.
TAGGGGTCGGCCCTGCCCAGGCACAGCACTTCGGCCGCAACAAGATCCAGTACGAGCGCTTCGACTGGCATGTCCTCCGGACCGACCATTTCGACGTCTACTACTACCCTGAGATGGAAGCGCTGGCGGAGATCGGGGCTGCCTTCGCCGAGGAGGCCTACCCCGAGATGGAGAACCGCTTCGCCTTCTCGCTGACCGAGCGCGTCCCGCTCATCTTCTACTCGTCGAACCTCCACTTCAAGCAGACCAACGTCACGCCGGGGTTCATCCCTGATGGGGTGGGGGGGTTCTTCGAGTTCCTGAAGGGGCGCGTGGTGGTCCCTTCCGACGGCAACCTCCACCACTTCCGACGGGTGGTCCGGCACGAGCTCGCGCACGTGTTCACGTTCAACAAGCTGGCACGCGTCCTCCGCGACCACCGCCGGCCGGTGGACCGCGTGCTCCCGCTGTGGTTCACCGAGGGGCTGGCCGAGCACTGGAGCGGGGAGCCGGACTACCAGCATGAGATGATCCTCCGCGATGCCGTCGCGAGCAACACCCTCGTGGCGCTGGACGACCTCGACCGCATCGCCGGAACGTTCACGATGTACAAGGAAGGCGAGGCGTTCTGCCGGTTCGTCGCCGAGGAGTGGGGCGAGGAGCGGCTGCTCGACCTCATCGAGAACAGCTGGCGCGACGTGGACTTCCGGAAAGTGCTCGCCTTCGTCCTCCGCGAGGACTTCCGCGCGATCTCCGACCGCTTCGACGCGTGGCTCCGCGCGCAGTACCTCCCGCCGCTGGCCGAGGCCGACGTGCCCTCGCTCGTGGCCGAGCCGATCGCCACGCGCGGGTTCAGCTTCAAGCCGGCCGTCCACACGTTCCCGGACGGGCGGCGCGAGGTGGTCTACGTCGGCAACGAGGGCGGCTACGTGAACCTTTTTGCCCAGCCCGTCGACGCTGATTGGGCGCCGACGGGCCGGCGCGAGGTGCTGGTGCGCGGGGAGCGCAGCGAGGACTTCGAGTCGTTCCACCTCTTCGAGAGCCGGATGGACGTCTCGACCGAGGGGCTCCTGACGTTCGTGACGAAGCGGGGTGGGCAGGACGTGGTCCATGTCTACGACCTCCGGGCGCGGCGCCGTGCTGGGCTGTACCGGTTCGACGACCTCGTTGCCGTCTACTCCCCAACATGGAGCCCCGACGGGCGCCGCCTCGCCTTCACCGGGATCGACCGCGGTGGGACCTCCGACCTCTACCTCTATGAGCGGGGGGACGGCGCGCTCCAC
>DASPKS010000013.1:0-15379 GCA_035628035.1 Rubricoccaceae bacterium | reverse complement strand
GCCCGTTCAGAGGGGCAGGCGAAGAACGGTTGAAACGGCCCGGGCCGTTCCCGGAGGAAAACGCCATCAGCCGTTCCCGCACGCGCAAGCCTACGACACCGGGCCCTATCGAAGGAAGCCCTCTCCTGCGGTTTCTCGGGGGAGGTCGGCGACCGGTTCGGCCGGTGGCACCGCGCCGCGCGTCCGCCGGTGGAACCGCGCCGTCAGCAGGAAGGCCGCCGCGGCCAGCCCGAGCGTGAGCCCCCACCAGATGCCGGTCGGGCCCCACCCCGCGCCGAAGCCGAGCGCGAGCGCCGCGCCCATCCCCACGCCCCAGTAGGCGACGGCCCCGATGAGCATCGGCGCGCGGGTGTCTTTGAGCCCGCGGAGCGCGCCGGCCGCCGTCGCCTGCGTCCCGTCGAAGAGCTGGAAGACGGCGGCGATGCCGAGGAGCGCGCCGGCCAGCGCCGTCACCTCCGGCGGCGTGGCGACGGCGCCCTGCCCGGTGTAGACCCACACGACCCACCCGGGGCGGAGCCAGAACAGCAGCGCCGATCCGAGCATGAACGAGGCCCCGAGCCCGATGGCCGCCCACCCCGCGCGGCGCGCCCCCCCGGGGTCGCCCTGCCCGACGGCGTGGCCGACGCGGACGGTCGCCGCCATCCCGATCCCGAGCGGGACCATGAACGTGACGCTGGCCGCGTTGAGGGCGACCTGGTGCGCGGCGAGCGCGCCGGCGCCGAACCACCCGACCAGGAGCGTCGACACGGAGAACAGCCCGGCCTCCAGGCCGAACGCCATGCCGATGGGCGCCCCCAGCCGGAAGAGCCGCCGGAGCGCCGCCGGCTCGGGCCGCCGCCACGCGAAGACGTGGTACCGCCGGAGCGCCGAAGCGCGGGCGCCGTACAGCCCCAGCGCGAGGGCCATCGCCGTCATCGCGATCGCCGAGCTCCACGCGGCACCGACGAGGCCGAGCGCGGGGAGCCCGAGCTTCCCGTACATCAGCACGTAGTTGCCCGCCACGTTGAGGACCGACCCGCCGAGCGTGATGGCGAGGACCGGGCGCGGCCGGCCGAGCCCCTCGCAGAACCCCCGCAGCGCCGTGAAGGCGAGGTTGAACGGGGCGCCCCATCGGATCGCCTGGAGGTAATCGCTCGCGAGGGCGGCCGTCTGCGGCTCTTGCCGCGCCAGGCGCAGGAGCGGCTCCCCGAACTGGAACAGCACGAGGAGCGGCGCACTCAGGAGCAGCGCCAGCCACAGGCCCTGCCGCGTCGCCCGGCTTACCTCCTCTTCGTCGGCGGCCCCGTGCGCCTGCGCCACCGACGGGCTGACAGCCATCACCACGCCCATGCACACGAGGAGGAAGAAGAAGAACACCGTCGCCCCGACGACGCCTCCGGCGAGCGCCTCCGGCCCCAGCCGCCCGATCATCATGACGTCCACGAAGCTCATGGTGATCTGCGCGAGCTGCGTGAGCGCGAGGGGGAGGGCCAGCCGGAGCGTAGCCACCACCTCGCGGCGGGCCGAGACGGGCGTAGACACGAAGGGGAGGGCGGAGCGGGCGCCGAAGGTACGGGCTGCCCCCCCTTCTCCTTTAAGAAACACCCAGAAGCGCCCGCCGTCTCAGGCGACCAGCAGCGCCTTATCTTCCCCGGCCATGCGCACGGTGACCGCCCGCCAGGCCCCCCCGACCGTCACGACGGAAGCGTTCGACGTCTCCGTCGTGATCGTCAACTACAACGTGCGGGAGTTCCTGGAGCAGGCGCTGGCGTCGGTCGAGCGCGCGAGCGGCGGCCTCCGCGTCGAGGTGTTCGTGGTGGACAACGACTCGGCCGACGGGTCGGCCCAGATGGTGCGGGCGCGGTTCCCGCAGGTGCGCCTGATCACGAACGAGGCCAACGTCGGCTTCGCCCGGGCGAACAACCAGGCCATCCGCGAGGCGAACGGGCGCTACCTCCTCATCCTCAACCCCGACACCCTCCTCCAGGAGGACACCCTCCACGCGCTCGTCCGGTTCATGGACGCGCACCCGGAGGCGGGCGCCGTGGGCTGCCGCATCCTCAACCCCGACGGCACGTTCGCCCTCGAGAGCCGCCGCGCGTTTCCCACGCCTGAGGTGGCGTTCTACCGGATGATGGGGCTGAGCCGGCTGTTCCCCCACAGCCCCCGTTTCGGGCGGTACAACCTCACGTACCTCCCGAAGGACGAGGTGTGCGAGGTGGACGCCCTCTCCGGCTCGTGCATGATGGTCCGCCACGCCGCGCTCTACCAGCAGCGCGCGGCCGTGCCCGCCGGCGACGGAGCGGCCTCGACCCCAGAAGGGGGCGCCGGCCTCCTCGACGAGGACTTCTTCATGTACGGGGAGGACCTCGACTGGTGCTACCGCATCCAGCAGTCGGGGTGGCGGATCTACTACACCCCCGAGACGCAGATCATCCATTACAAGGGGGAGAGCACGCGGAAGGGCGAGCTCCGGTACGTCCGCCTCTTCTACGGGGCGATGCTGCGGTTCGTCGAGAAGCACCTCAGCGCCGCCCCGAGCGCGTCGTCGCTCCAGCGCCTCGGGCTGTTCCTCCTCACCCTCGGCATCCGGCTCGGCATCGTCGTGCGGGCGGGGGTGGGGTTCGTCGGGCGGCTCTTCGCGGCCGTGCGGCCCCCGCTGGCCGACTTCGCGCTGGCCGGCCTCGCCATGGCGCTGGCGGCGTGGGTGCGCTCGGCCCTGCTCGGCTCCGGGTTCAGCCCCCTCTTCTACACCGTCGTCGCCCCGGCGTACGCGCTCGCGGCCGTGCTCGGCGTGGCGGTGGCCGGCGGCTACGGCCGCCTCGGGCGGCGGCGCCTGCGGCCTGTGCTGGTGGGGCTCCCCGCCGCGCTCGTGGCCGTCTCCACCCTCTCGTTCTTCTTCAAGGGGATCGCCTTCTCGCGCGTCGCCCTCCTCCTCGGGTTCATCGGCGCGGGCGTCCTCCTCGTGCTCCGGCGGCGGCTGCGGGGGCACGAGCCGGCCGTGCGGCGCGTGCTCCTCGTTGGGGCGGCGGCCGACGCGGCGCGGCTCCTCCGGCTCGTCGGCGGGCGGCTCCAGCCGGCCGTGCAGGTGCTCGGCTACGTCGGCGAGGACGCCGGCGCGTCCGCCGTGCCCTGCCTCGGGCAGCAGCGCCACCTCCGCGACCTCGTCCGGCTTCAGGGCGCCGACGAGGTGGTGTTCGCCGCCGACAGCCTCTCCAACACGGCGATCCTCGGGGGGATGCAGCAGCTCCGCGACCTCCCCGTCCGCCTGAAGATCCTCACGGCCGGGCGGGACTACCTCATCGGGAAGGCCTCGGTGGAGGACTTCTCCGTACCGCTGCTGGAGGCCGAGCGCCTCGTGGCGCCGCTCCGCTCGGCGGGGGCGCGGCGCGCGTTTGAGGTGCCCGTGGCCGCCCTCGGCACCCTCGCCCACCCGCTCGTCCGCGCGCTGGCCCGGCTACGGCCCGAGGGCCCGTGGCGGCGCCTGGCCGCCGCGACGGCGCGGATGCCCAGCGTGCTCGGCGGGCGCCGGGCGCTCATCGGCTACGACCCAGCGGGGCCGCACCCGCCGCCCGCGTGGGGCCTCCTCCCCGGCGTGGTCTCCGTGCTCGACACGTTCCCCGAGCGGCCTGCTACCATCGTCGAGACCCACCGCGCGTACTGGTTTTACGCACGGCACCAGTCGGCTGCCCTCGACGCGCAGCTCCTCCTCCGGGCGCTCCTGAGGTAGGAGGTCCGCCGTTTCTCGGGAGGGCGCCCGCAGGCGGGTAGCCGAGAACTGCAACCTCCCTGTAGCGTTGGCGCTCTCGTGCGCCGGCCCTACCTTGGCCCCTCCACTCCTCCCCGCCATGGCCTATCTGCTGGACTTCGAGAAGCCGCTGGTCGACCTCGAGAACAAGCTCCGCGAGCTGCGGGCGTTCGAGGCCGAGGACGGGACCGTCGACCTCTCCGAGCAGATCCACGCCCTCGAGCGCCGCGTCGAGACCCTCCGCGCCTCGATCTACCGGAGCCTCACGCGGTGGCAGCGCGTCCAGCTCGCCCGCCACCCTGACCGCCCCTACACCCTCGACTACGTCGCCGCCCTCACGCAGGGCTTCCGCGAGCTCCACGGCGACCGCCTCTTCGGAGACGACCGCGCGCTCGTCGGCGGGTTCGCCACGTTCGAGGGCGCCCGCTTCGGCGACCGCGACCGCACGGTAATGATCCTCGGCCACCAGAAGGGCCGCGACACCAACCAGCGCCGCGAGCGGCGGTTCGGGATGCCCAACCCCGAGGGCTACCGGAAGGCGAAGCGGCTCATGGAGTTGGCCGCGAAGTTCGGCAAGCCCATCGTCGCCCTCCTCGACACCCCCGGTGCGTACCCCGGCATCGAGGCCGAGGAGCGGGGGCAGGCCGAGGCCATCGCGCGCAACCTCCTCGTGATGGCGCGGCTGCCCGTCCCCATCGTCGTCGTCGTCGTCGGCGAGGGGGCCTCGGGCGGCGCGCTCGGGATCGGGGTGGGCGACCGTATCCTCATGCTCGAGAACACGTGGTACTCGGTCATCGCGCCGGAGTCGTGCTCGTCCATCCTCTGGCGGTCGTGGGAGCACAAGGAGGACGCCGCGCGCGCGCTCAAGCTGACGGCGCCCGACCTCGTCGAGCAGGGGATCGTCGACGAGATCGTTCCCGAGCCGACGGGCGGGGCCCACCGCGATCCCGCCGCCACGTTCGAGGCCACCGGGCAGGCTATCGCGCGCCACCTCGCTGAGCTCGATGCGAAGGACCCCGAGACCCTCCTCACCGAGCGCCTCGCGAAGTTCGACGCGATGGGGGCGTGGCGGGAGGAACCCGTGGAGGCGGAGGGCTGACCGCCCGTATGGCCCCCTTCGTCTACGAACGGCGCGTCCGCTACCGCGAGTGCGACCCGATGGGGGTCGCCTACCACACCCACTACCTCGACTACTTCGAGGAGGCGCGGACCGAGGCCCTCCGCGCGCTGGGCCTCCCGTACAAAGAACTGGAAGATGGCGGCGTCATCATGCCCGTCGTGGAGGCGACCGTGCGCTACCACGCCTCGGCCTACTACGACGACCTCCTGGAGATCGAGACGGCCTTCGAGGAGGTGCCGCGCGTCCGCGTGCCCATCGCCTACACCGTACGCCGGGCCGGCGAAGGGACCCCGTTGGCTACGGGCCGCGTGGTCCTCTGCTTCGTGGACGTGGCGCGCAACCGGCCGATCCCCGCGCCGCCCGCCGTCCGCGCCGCGTTCGAGGCCGCGGCGACGGCCGCATGAGCGCGGGCTACTCCGGCACCCCCCTCGCGCGGAAGCTCGGCTACGCCCCCGGCCTCCGGGCGCACCTCGACAACGCGCCGCCCCACTACCTCGGCCTCCTCGACGGCCTCCCGGGCGGCGTCGTGTTTCTGGAGGATCCCTGCGCTGAGGCCGAGCTCATTCACGTGTTCGTGACCGAAGCCGCCGCCCTCCCCTTGGTGCTCGCCGCGCACCTCGAACACCTCACCCCTCGCGGGGCGCTGTGGGTGTCGTGGCCGAAGCGCGCGGCGAAGGTGCCCACCGACGTGACGGAGGACGTAGTCCGCCAAGCCGCCCTGCCCTTCGGCCTCGTTGACGTGAAGGTGTGCGCGGTGGACGCGACGTGGAGCGCTCTCAAGCTCGTGCGCCGGAGAGGGAACGCCGAGCGCGGATAGCGGGTGGAGGGAACGCCTCCTCTCTCGATGCTGCCCCTCCCGTCCGAAATCGCCGCCGACCTCGACGCCCTCCTCGCGCGTGCGCTCGCGGAGGACGTGGGCACCGGCGACGTGACGACGCAGGCCACGATCCCATCGGGCCGCCGCGCGTCGGCGCGCTTCCTCGCGAAGGAAAGCGGCGTGCTGGCCGGGCTGGCCGTGGCCGAGCGCGTCTTCGCCGCCGTAGATCCGGCCCTCTCGGTGACGTGGACCGCGGACGATGGGGAAGCCGTCACCGCCGGGACCGCCTTCGGGCTCGTCGAGGGGCTCGCCGGCCCCATCCTCAGCGCCGAGCGGCTCGCGCTGAACCTGATGCAGCGGATGAGCGGGATCGCCACGGCGGCGCGGCGCATGGCCGAAACGGCCCGCCCCGCCGTCATCCTCGACACGCGGAAGACGGCGCCGGGCCTGCGCCTCCTCGACAAGTGGGCCGTCCGCCTCGGCGGGGCCGCCAACCACCGCGTGGGCCTCTACGACATGGTCCTCATCAAGGACAACCACATCGCGGCGGTGGGCGGCATCGGGGCAGCGCTCGAGGCGGCGGGACGGTACCTCGAGGCGCGGGGGCTCCGCCTCCCCGTCGAAATCGAGGCGCGCACGCTGGAGGAGGTCCGTGAGGTGCTCGACGCCTTCACCGGCGGCGCCCGCGTGGACCGCATCCTCCTCGACAACATGACCCGCCGCCTCCCCGACGGTGGCCTCGACACCTCGCTCCTCCGCGAGGCCGTGCGCCTCGTCGGCGGGCGGCTGGAGACGGAGGCGTCGGGCAACGTCACGCTGGAGACCGCGGCCGCCATCGCCGGCACGGGCGTGGACTTCATCTCCAGCGGCGCCCTCACCCACTCCGTCCGCGCCCTCGATATCTCGCTGGACCTGGCGCTGCGGTGAGGGTGCTGTGAAGGGGCTCGGAACGGGCTTCCGTTCTTCGTATCCTCCGGCCCCATTGCTCCTGCCTCCATGCGCCTCGCCCTTGCCACGCTCGTGATCGCGGCGGCCCTCGCCCCCCCCGCGCTCGCGCAGTCCTCCAACATGACCCTCGTCGGGCAGCTCGATCCCCGGCCGGAGGGCTACGCCGACATCTGGGGCTACGCCGCGCCCAACGGGCGCGAATACGCCGTCCTCAGCACCCGCTCGGACGGGGGCATGACCGTGATCGACGTGACCACCATGCCGCCGGTGGAGGTGGAGTTCTTCCCGGGCTCCGGAGGCCAGGGGAGTGACGTGGAGATGTACGGGCCCTACGTCTACTACTCCGACGACCAGGCCCCCACGCGGATCGTCAGCCTCGCCAACCCCGCCGACCCCGTCTTCGTCGGCAGCTTCGGCACGGACGCCCACACCATCTCGGTCGCCGGGGGCTACCTCTTTACCCAGGGCGGCCCGTCCCCGAGCGGGGTCATGATCTACAGCCTCGCCAACCCCGAGAGCCCTGTGCTCGTGGGGCAGTACCAGCCGGGGTTCTACATCCACGACATCCTCGTCGTCGGGGACGTCATGTACACGGCGGGGATCTACGGCGACGGCATCGACATCGTCGATATCTCGAACCCGGCCAGCCCCCAGCTCATCAACCGGTTCGACTACCCGGGGAGCGGCGCCCACAACATCTGCGCGGACGCTAGCGGCGACTACGTCTACGTAGGGGACGAGATCGGGTCCGGGCAGTGGACGCGGATCTTCGACGTGAGCGACCCCATGAACGTCACGCAGGTCGGCGAGATCATCCTCACGCCCTCCACAACGGTGCACAACTGCCACGTGAAGGGCAACCTCCTCTACCTCGGGTACTACGACGGCTACGGGGCGCGGGTGTACGACATCACCAACCCCACAGCGCCCGTCGAGATCGCCTACTACGAGACCGGCACAGGCATGATGTGGTCGGTCTACCCGCACCTCCCGTCCGGGAAGGTCCTCGGCTCGCTCTACCAGGGCGGCGGGCTACGCGTGTTCACCCTCGACACGGTCGTGAACGGGGAGGGCGGTCCGGAGACGCCCGCCGCGCTCGCGCTCGCGGCGCCGACGCCCAACCCGGTCAGCGGTGCCGCCGATCTCCGCTTCACGCTCCCCGAGGCGACGAGGCATGCCCAACTCGCGGTGTACGACGCGCTCGGCCGCACAGTCGCGACGCTGCACGAGGGCGCGCTCGGCGCGGGCACCCACGCCCGGCGCTTCGACGCGTCGGTGCTCCCGGCCGGGGTGTACTTCGCCCGCCTCGGGGCCGACGGCCGCGCCGCTACCCAGGCCCTGACGGTCGTGCATTGAACGACGACCCCCGAACGGCAAACTCCATGGGCGGATGGGCGTATGCCCTCCGCCCTTCTCCAACGCCCGAACCCATGCGCCTCGCCCTTGCCACGCTCCTGATCGCGGCGGCCCTCGCCCCCCCCGCGCTCGCGCAGTCTTCCAACATGACCCTCGTCGGGCAGACCGACCCCCGCTCCCAGGGCTACTCCGACGTGTGGGGGTACGTAGGGTCAGACGGGCGGGAGTACGCCCTGACCGCCACCCGCAACGACGGGGGGCTCTCGGTCATCGACGTGACGGCCGAGCCGCCCGTTGAGGTCGCCTACGTCCCCGGCGGCAGCGGCGTCGGGAGCGACATCGAGGTGTACGGGGACTACGTCTACGTCACCGACGACCAGGAAGCCACGAAGGTCTTCACCCTCGCCCCTCCCGGCACGCCGTCCAGTCCCCAGCTCGTGGGCAGCTTCGGCGGCGGCCGGCACACCCTCAGCATCGCCGGGGACTACCTCTACACGAACGGGAACAACGGCGTCTTCATCTACAGCCTGGCGAACCCCGCCGCGCCGGCGCTCGTGGGGCAGTACCAGCCGGGGTTCTACATCCACGACATCCTCGTCCGTGGCGACACGATGTACACCGCCGGCATCTTCGGCGACGGCATCGACATCGTGAACATCGCGAACCGCGCGGCGCCCCAGCTCATCAACCGGTTCAATTACTCCGGCAGCGGCGCCCACAACATCTGCTCGGACCCCTCCGGCCGCTATATCTACGTAGGGGACGAGATCGGGTCGGGCCGGTGGACGCGGATCTTCGACGTCGCCGACCCCATGAACGTCACGCAGGTGGGGCAGATCGTGATCCCCGGTGTAACCGTCCACAACTGCCACGTGCAGGGGAACCTGATGTACATCGGGTACTATTCCGGCCGCGGCGCACGGGTGTACAACATCAGCAACCCGACGGCCCCCGTCGAGATCGCGTACTACGAGACCGGCAGCGGGCTGATGTGGTCGGTGTACCCCTTCCTCCCCTCCGGGAAGATCCTCGGCATCCACATGTCGAACGGGCTCTACGTCCTCCGGCTGGATGCGGTCGTGAACGGGGAGGGCGGTCCGGAGACGCCGGCCACGCTCGCGCTCGCGGCGCCGTCGCCCAACCCCGTTCGGGGGAACGCAGACCTCCGGTTCACGCTCCCCGAGGCCGCCGACGAGGTGCGGCTCGCGGTGTACGACGCGCTCGGCCGCGAGGTCGCTACACTCCACGAAGGCAGCCTGGGCGCCGGCGCGTACCTGCGCCGCTTCGAGGCATCGGGGGTGCCCCCAGGCGTGTACTTCGCCCGCCTCGAGGCCGACGGCCGCGCCGCCACCCAGGCCCTGACGGTCGTGCGCTGACGACAACCCGCGAACGCCAAACAACACGGGGCTGGTGGGCGTATCCCGCTGGCCCCTCTTTATCCCTCCCCTCCCATGCGCGCCGCTCTCTTCGCCCTCCTTCTCGGCCTGACTACGGGCTCCGCTGCGGGGCAGTCGCAGAACCTCAACCTCGTCGGCCAGCTCGATCCCCAGCCTGGCGGCTCTTATTCCGACGTGTGGGGGTACGTCGGCCCGGACGGGCGGGAGTACGCCCTCCTCGCTTCGTGGATCGTCGGCGGCCTCAACGTCATCGACGTGACGGACACCGTGCCCGTCCTGGAGGAGCACGTCCCGGTGAACGGGGACGGGAGCGACGTCGAGGCGTACAGCCACTACGCCTACGTCACGTCGAACGACGACCCCACCCAGGTCATCAACCTCGCGGACCCTACGAACCCCGCGCCCCTCGGGACGTTCGGGCCCGGCCGCCACACCCTCAGCATCGCGGGGAATTACCTCTACACGAACGGCGAGGGCGGTGTCTACATCTACAGCCTCGCGAACCCCGCCAGCCCCGCGCTGGTGGGGCAGTACAACCCGGGGTTCTACATCCACGACGTCCTCGTCCTCGGGGACGTCATGTACACGGCGGGGATCTATGGGGATGGGATCGACATCGTGAACATCGCGAACCGCGCCGCGCCCACCCGCATCAGCCGGTTCAACTACCCGGGGAGCGGGGCGCACAACATCTGCGCGGACGCGAGCGGGCGGTACCTCTACGTAGGGGACGAGATCGGGTCGGGCCGGTGGACGCGGATCTTCGACGTCGCCGACCCGATGGACGTGGAGCAGGTCGGCGAGATCATCATCGACGCGAGCTCCACCGTACACAACTGCCACGTGAGGGGCAACTTCCTCTTCCTCGCGCACTACGACCGGGGGGCGTGGGTATACGACATCTCCGACCCCGTTAACCCGGAGCAGGTCGGGTACTATGAGACGGGCGTGAGTTCGTGGGGGGTGTGGTCGTTCTTCCCCCACCTCCCGTCGGGGAAGCTCCTCGCGTCCGACATCGAGAACGGGCTCATCGTGCTCATGCTCGACCCCATCGTCGCCAACGAGGGCGGCCCGGAAACGCCGAACGGTCCCGCGCTAGCGTCTGTTCATCCAAACCCTGTCCGCGGAAGCGCGGGCCTCCGCTTCACGCTTGGCGAAGCCAGCTCGGTCCGCCTCGCGGTCTACGACGGGCTCGGGCGCCAGGTCGCCCCCCTCCACGACGGTGTGCTCGGGGCCGGTACGCACGCCGCGACGTTCGACGCAACGGCCCTCCCGCCGGGCGTTTACTTCGCCCGCCTCGAAGCGGGTGGCCGCGTAGCTACCCAGGCGCTGACCGTCGTGCGCTAGGGGCCCCCGCTAGATGTGCCGAGGCTTCGGCGGCGGCGCAGGCCAGCGGCTCGGGAGCGTCGCGGGGTCGACGACCTCGTAGCGGATCCGCACCACCCCGCTGAAGCCAAGGCGGCGCGCGGCGGCGCCGGAGAGGTCGAGCGATCGGCCGCGCACGAACGGGCCGCGGTCGTTGACGCGGACGAGCACGGCCCGTCCGTTTCGCTCGTTGACGACGCGGAGGAGCGTGCCGAAGCGGAGCGTGCGGTGGGCCGCCGTGAGGGCATCATGGTCGTACCGCTCGCCGCTGGCGGTGCGGCGCCCTTCAAGGGAGCGCGCGTAGCGGCTGGCCACCCCGTGCTCGACCCGCGCGGCGGCGCGGCGGCCGCCCGGCGCGATGCGCTCGCCCGACGTGGGCTGGGCGTGGGCAGCAAGGCCGAGCAGGAGCGCGACGGTGAGGAGTAGCGTCTTCGTCGGCATAGGGCGCATGGCCGGTGAGACGCGGCAAAGATAGAAGGCTCACCCCATCGTGGGGGCTCGCTCGACGGCGGAGGCGCGAACCTGTCGTTTCTTGGCGACATCCGGCTCGCTTCCTCACGGAGCCTTCACGCTCCCTTCATCAGAGAGGACCGGTATACTTCCCCGCCCCTCCCCTTGTGCGATGCTCTCGCTGCTCCTCATCGCCGTCGCCAGCTACCTCCTAGGCTCGGTCTCGTTCAGCCTCATCGCGGGCCGGCTCATGGGGGTGGACCTCCACGCGCAAGGGAGCGGGAGCGCCGGGGCGACGAACGCCTTCCGCGTGCTGGGGCCGGGGCCTGGCGCCACCGTCTTCGCGCTCGACGTACTGAAGGGGCTCCTGGCAACGGCCCTCATCGCCAAGCTCAGCCTGACGCCGCTCCCCGCGGTCCTTGGCGCTGAGGCCGCGACGTGGGCGCAGCTCCTGGCGATGGCGTCGGTGATGGTCGGGCACGTCTACACCTTCGTCGGCCGGATCTTCTACGGGAAGTGGCGCGGGGGTAAGGGCGTGGCGACGGGCGCGGGGGCGCTGCTCGGCGTCGCACCCGTCGCATTGCTCGTGGCGGTGGTCGTCTTCGCGGGGGTCGCCTTCGCGACGCGCTACGTCTCGCTCGGCTCGATCCTCGCGACGACCTCGATCCCGATCACGCTCCTCGTGCAGCGCGCGCTCGGCGTCGCCGTGCCGTGGCCGGTGCTGGGGTTGGCCGTGCTCCTGCCGCCGTTCATCGCCTACACCCACCGCGAGAACATCCGCCGCCTCCGCGCCGGGACCGAGTCGAGGATCGGGAAGCGGGCGGCGAGGAGCCGCTAGCTCGCGCGCTCGGCAGCGGTCTCGCGGAGGATCGGCGCAAGCGTGCGCCAGGCCGTCTCGGCCATGCGGCGGTGCCCCTCGGCCGTGGGGTGCACGCGGTCGCCTTGGTTGAGCGACCGCACGCCGCCGACGCCTTCGAGAAGGAACGGGATGAGCGCCGCATCGAACCGCCGTGCGACGGCGGGGAAGACGGCGCGGAAGCGCGCCGTGTAGTCGAGCCCGTAGTTCGGCGGCGCCTCCATCCCGGCCACGACGAGGCGCGCCTCCGGGTGCTTAGCGCGGACTTTTTCGAGGATGCCTTCGAGGTTCGCCTGCATCGCGGCGGGGTCGAGCCCGCGGAGGCCGTCGTTGGCACCCAGCTCCAGCACGAACACGTCGGGCTCATCGCCGTCGAGGACCCAGTCGACGCGGCGGAGGCCGCCCGCACTCGTCTCCCCGCTCACGCCCGCGTTGACGACGCGGACGGGTAGCCCGGCCGCCTCCGCCTTCTCCTCGATGCGCGCGGGGAACGCCTCCACGTCCGGGTCCGCCAGCCCGTACCCCGCCGTGAGGCTGTTCCCGAAGAACACGACGACGAGGACGTTCTCGCTGGAGAGGTCAGGAGCAGCAGGAGGCGCGGGCGAGGCCACGGCGGCAGTATCGGGAGCAGGCTCGGCGGGCGCCGACGTGTCCGGGGACGCGCAGGCGGCGCACGCGATGAGGGTCAGAAGAACGGCGAAGCGCATGGCAGGAGAGCGGGCGGCCTCGCACCCGAACGCCTTCGCCTCTGTTCCACGAATCCCCGCACGGGGGTACGCGTAGGGGGACCCCGCTACGCCCTCCTTCCCCTATGCCCGTTCTCTCCGCGCGCCGCCTCACGAAGTCGTTCCCGAGCGCGGGCCGACCGCTCACCGTCCTCGACGACGTCTCCTTCGACGTGGAGGCCGGCGCGACGTGCGCCATCGTGGGTCCCTCGGGGAGCGGGAAGACGACGCTCCTCGGGCTCTGCGCCGGGCTCGACCGCCCCACCTCGGGTTCGGTTGTCCTCGACGGTGTCGACCTCGACACGCTCGACGAGGACGGGCGGGCGGCGCTCCGCGCCCGCGCCATCGGGTTCGTCTTCCAGAGCTTCCGCCTCCTCCCCACGCTGACGGCGCTGGAGAACGTGACGGTGCCGCTGGAGCTGCGCGGCGAGGGCGGGCGCAAAGCCGCCGACGCCGCGCGCGCGCTGCTCGACCGCGTGGGACTCGGCGACCGACTCGGGCACTACCCGACGCAGCTCTCCGGCGGCGAGCAGCAGCGCGTGGCGATTGCTCGCGCGTTCATCGGGCGCCCCCGCCTCCTCTTCGCCGACGAGCCCACGGGCAACCTCGACGACGAGACGAGCGCCCGCGTTGCCGACCTCCTCTTCGAGCTGAACCGCGAGGCCGGGACGGCCCTCGTCGTCGTCACGCACAACGCCGAATTGGCACTCCGGTGTGAGCGGATCATCCGTCTTCGCGGCGGGCGCATGGTCGAGGACGCCCCGGTGGGCGCCGGCACGCCGGTGCTCTCCTGACCATGCCGTTCACGTTTACCCTGGCCTGGCGCGACAGCCGGCGGATGCGCCGCCGGCTCCTCCTCTACGTCTCCGCGATGGCGCTCGGCGTGGCGGCCCTCGTCGCCATCCGCTCGTTCGGCGTCAACCTCCAGCGGGCGCTGGGGGAGCAGGCGCGCGAGGTGTTCGGCGCCGACCTCCGCCTCTACACCGACGGCGAGTTCTCGGAAGACACCGAGGCGTTCCTCGACTCGCTCACGGAAGCGACCGGCGCCGAGCGGGCGCGCGAGGTCACCCTCGCCTCGATGGCGCTCTTCCCCGAGAGCGGCGGCACGCGGCTCGCGCAGGTCCGCGCCCTCCGCGGCGACTACCCCTTCTACGGCGGGTTGGAGACGCTTCCCGCCGAAGCCACCGAGATGTGGCAGCGCAAGGGCGCCGCGCTCGTGGATGCCGCACTCCTCCTGCAGTACGGCGCCGAAGTCGGCGACACCGTCCGCATAGGCGCGCGGGCGTACCCCGTCGCCGGGCAGATCGAGGGGATCACGGGGCAGACCGACGTGGGCGCGCTCGTCGGCCCGCGTGTCTACATCCCGCTCGACGACCTCGACCCCGGGCTACTCGGCTTCGGCAGCCGGTCTTCGTTCACCGAGGCCTTCCGGCTGGAAGACGTCAACCCTGATACGCTGCTGAACCGCCTCCGCCCGGAGCTCGACCGGCTCGGCCTGCGCGGCGAGACCGTCAGCGGCGCGCAGGGCGACTGGGCCGAGGGGCTCTCCGGGCTCACGCGCTTCCTCGAGCTCGTCGGCTTCATCGCGCTCCTGCTCGGCGGGCTCGGCGTGGCGAGCGCGATCCACGTGTACGTCCGCCAGAAGGCGGAGGCCGTCGCCACGCTGCGCTGCCTCGGCGCGACGGCGGGGCAGACGCTCAGGGTGTTCACGCTCCAGGCGGCCGCGCTCGGGCTGCTCGCGGCATTGCTCGGGGCCGTGCTCGGCGTGGGGATACAGGCGCTCCTCCCGCGCGTGCTCGGGCCGTTCCTCCCCGTCGAGGTCGCCGTGACGTTCGTGTGGGAGCCTGTCCTCGTGGGCGTGGGCGTGGGGCTGGCCGTGGCGCTCGCGTTCGCGCTCTTCCCCCTCCTCAGTGTGCGGCGCATCCCGCCCCTTCGCGCGCTCCGCGCCGACGCCGAAGCGGAGGGCCGCGATCCGCTGCGGGGGCTCCTCGCGCTTGCGCTCGCGGCGGGCGTGGGCGTGTTCGCGTGGGCGCAGACGGGTGAGTGGGAAGCGGGCGTCGGCTTCCCGCTCGCCGTGCTCGTCGCGCTCGCTGTGCTCGCGCTCACGGCGCGGCTGCTGCAGGCGCTCGTGCGGCGGGCCGTGCCGCGCGCGTGGCCCTACACCTGGCGGCAGGGGCTGGCGAACCTCCACCGCCCTGGCAACCAGACGCTCGTGCTGCTCCTCACGCTCGGGCTCGGGACGTTCCTCCTCCTCACGCTCACGCTCATCGAGCAGGCGCTGCTGGCGCCCATCGCGCAGTCGGAGGCGACGACGCAAGCCGACGTGGTGCTGTTCGACATCCAGCCCGACCAGCGCGACTCCGTCCGCGCGCTCGTCGAGGCGCAGGGGCTCCCCGTCGTGGACGAGGTGCCCATCGTGCCGATGCAGCTCGACGCCATCAACGGTCGCTCGGTCACCGAGCTCGTGGCCGATTCCACCGACCGCCGCCCGCGCTGGGCGCTGGAGCGCGAGTACCGCTCGACGTTTCGCGACCACCCCATCCCGACCGAGGAGGTCATCGCGGGCGAGTTCGTCCCGCGCGTGGCGCCCAACGCCTCGCCGATCCCTATCTCCGTCG
>DASPKS010000012.1:0-19009 GCA_035628035.1 Rubricoccaceae bacterium | reverse complement strand
GGACCCCCGAGTACAGCCGCCTGACCCGGCGCTTTCGGGCCTCGGAGGGGGACTGCACGTGGAGGACCCGGCGGGGTCGGTGGTCGTCCTCAACTCGGTCGTGGCGCGGAACTTCCCCGGGCTCGCCACGGCTCCGGGTGCCGACTGCCACGGCGCCATCCTCTCGCTCGGGCACAACGTTCTCACCCGCGAGGGCGACTGCGTGGCATCGTCCGCGGACGTCCTCGTGGACTCGGCGGCCGTGTTCGCGGAGGTGCTCGGGCCGCTGGCGGACAACGGGGGCCCCACGCAAACGTATGCGCTCCTTGCGGGGAGCCCGGCCATAGACGCGGCGACGTGCTCGGACACCGCCGGGCAGCCCGTCACGCTCGACCAGCGGCGGTACGTTCGCGCGGCCCCGTGCGACGTCGGCGCCTTCGAGTTCGGCGCCGCCCCGAGCGCAGCCGAGTCGCCGCCCCCCGCGCCCACCCTCGTCCTCTCCGTGTGGCCGAACCCTGCGCGCGCCGCCGCTACGATCGGGCTCATGCTCCCCGAAGCGGGACACGCCCGCGTGGCGCTCTACGATGTGCTCGGGCGCGAGGCCGCTCTGATCCACGATGGCCCCCTCGCGGCGGGCGCGCTCGCGCTCGCGCTCGACGCCTCGCCTTTCCCTCCAGGGGTGTACCTCGTCCGGGTCGAGGCCGGCGGCGCGGCGCTCACGCGGCGGCTCACTGTCGGGCGCTAGCGCACCCTTACGAACAGAGAAGCCCCGGCGCCTCTTCGACGCCGGGGCTTCTTCGTACCCGGTACGGGACTCGAACCCGTGTTACCGCCGTGAGAGGGCGGCGTCCTAGACCGCTAGACGAACCGGGCAAGGGGCGCGGCGCCTACCGCCGCGCGGGCCGCCAAGATACGGCCCGGGTCAGCCCAAGAGGTCCGTTAAGACCATTTTCACGTGCGGGATGCCCGCCTCCTCAAACCCCTCGCCCACGCGCCGGAAGCCGAACGCCGCATAGAGCCCTTCGAGGTGGGCCTGCGCGTGGAGCACGAACCGGCTGAACCCCGCCGCGCGGGCGTCGGCCAGCGCGTGCGCGACCATCGCGCGGCCGAGGCCGCTGCCCCGGTGCTCCGGCCGCACGGCGAACCGCTCCAGCTTCGCGGCCGGCTTCCCCTCGTCTACCACCGCGCGCCACCGCGCCACGGCGACGGGCTCGCCGTCCACCAGGCCGAGGAGGTGGTGGCACGTCCGTCCCCGCGCCTCCGGGGCGTCGTGGGCGTCCCACTCTTCCTCTGGCGGGCACGCCTGCTCCTCCACGAACACGCGCTGGCGGATGGCCCGCGCCGCCGCCCAGTCGGCCTCCGTGCGAACGGGCTTGATCGTGAGCGGGGTGCTCACCCGCCCAGCCGCTCGCGCAGCTCCGTGGAAACGAGCAGCACCACCTCGGAGGAGAACGAGATCGAGGTGTGGTCGTCCTCCTCCCGCTCGAGGTACACCCCCTCGCCCGTGCCGAGAATCCCGCGCACCGCGCGCCCGTGCTCGACGGGCACCACGTTGTCGAGCACGCCGTGGGCGAGGATGAGGAACGGCGGCGGCGTCACGAACGGGGCGGGCGAGCGGCGGAGGAGGTCGAGCCGCGCCTGGTCGTAGGTGATCGCGCTGTCGCGGAGGGGGCCGAGGACCTGCGCCGCCACCGTCGGGAAGGCGGGGAGGCGGATCGGGCCCTGGCCGAGGAGCCACTGCCGGCTCGGGAACCGCACCGACGAAAGGAAAAAGCTCGTCGGCGCGCCGAGCGACACCGCGAGGTCGAAGGGGTGCGCCCGCTCGACGGCCAGCAGCGCTACCGTTCCGCCGCGGCCGAACCCGATCACGGCCACGCGGTCAGGGAAGACCTCCGGCTCCCGCACGCGGACGGCGTCGGCGAAGGCGAGGGCGTCGTCGGTGTCGAGGTCGTACGGGCGCGGCGGCGCCGACGAGCCGAACGTCTGGCCGCCGGCGCGGAGGGGCTCGCCCCGATAGGCGAGCACGGCGTAGGCGTACTCCTCCCGCTCCGTCGGCAGGATGGGGAGCGCTTCGAGGAGGTCCAGCCCGGTGCCCTCGTCCCCGTCGGGGAGGACGAGCACGAGCGGGCGCCGCCGCACGTCGCCGGGCGCGCGGATCGGGAGGCGGACGACGCCGTGGAAGAGCACCGCCCCCGAGGCGGCGTCGCGCCCTTCGTAGACGTGGAGGGGCGCGCCGTCCTCACCCGTAAGCGTGTCGACGAGGGCGACGGTGTAGCGGCCGGCACGGGTGGCGTCGCGCGAGGACCACTCGGCGCGCACGGCCGCCAGCTCGGCCGGCGTCGGCGTGGCGAAGAGGCGCGTGAGGTTCACCCCCGCCACGATGTCGTCCTGGGGCGGGCCGCCCCCGCAGCCGGGGCCGTCACAGGTGGAAGGGGAGTCGCAGGCGGCGAGGGCGAGCGGGAGCGCGAAGAAGAGCAGCCGACGCATGGAGGGGAGGGGCAGCAAACAGAAAGGCGGGGCCGCCCCGGAAGAGGGCGGCCCCGCCTTGTAACGAGATGCGCGGCGCCCGGTTCAGTCCTCGAACCCCACGAACGCGGGCGCGAGCGACGGCGCGAGGAGGTGCTCGCTCATGAACTCCTCGGTGTCGGCCGTGCTCGGCGGCATCGCGCGGATGTCGTGGGCGCTGGAGACCCCCCCGGGGAGCGCGTTGTCGTACGCGTTGAAGTCGTAGGCGCCCTGGTTCGGGGCAGCCTGCCGGTGCGCGTCGAGCGATGCGGACTGCGCGAAGGGGACCGTCGGGTCGTCGCGGTGGTGGTGGACCTGGAGGTTCGGGAGGTCAGCGGTGAAGTAGGCCGCGGAGCGGCGGAGGATCTCGAGGCGGGCGGCGTCGTAGTCGGCGCCCGGTTTCTGGAGGGGCTCGAGCACGTTTTCAAGGAGGTAGCGCGCGCCGGGGAGGTCGAGCACGCTGGGGACGCCCAGCAGCGCGGCAGCGGCGAGCTGCTCGATCGACGCGTCGAAGAAGTCGGCCGGGCCGAAGTAGTCGGTGACCACGCGGACGCGCGCGTCGCGGAGCGCCATGAGGAGGGCGACGTTGCCGCCGCGGCTCACGCCCATCGCGCCGATGCGGCCCCCGTCGGTCTCGGCGGGGAAGAGCTGGAGCGCCACGTTGAGGAGGGCGATGGCGTCGTCGACGTCGCGGTCCCACGGGCTCGGGCTGCCGCCGGCCTGGTACGTCGTGCCCGGGCCGAAGGCGTCCGTGATGGCCTCCGACCGGTAGACGGGGAGCACCTGGACGGTCTGGGCGGCGAGGGTGGGGAAGAGGCCCAGGGTGGCCTGCTCGCCGGCGAGGCTGAACCCGTCGTCGCCGCCGTGGTGGTACACGAGGACGGGGAAGTCGGCCGCCCCCTCGGGGATGCGGATCACGCCGTAGTGGGTGAAGTCATCCCCGCCGGCGTCGGTCATCGTGTGCGAGACGATGACGACGCGGGCGCCGCCGACGGTCTGCTCAGCGACGACCTGGGCGTTGCGGGCTTCGTACGTGCGCGCCGCCCAGTCGGCCTCGACGGCGGCCCTCTCGGCGGCCGTCGGCGGGGCGAAGAGCCGCGTGAAGTTGACGCCCTCGACGATCTCGTCGCTGGAGCCGGTATCGCACCCGGCGGCGAAGGGGAGGACTAGGAGCGCGAGGCCGAGGACGGCAGCGCGGCGGGGGAGCGGGGGGCGGAGCATGCGGGCGGGGAAACAGGGGCCGAATTCGGGGCGACGAAGATAGGGCGGGGCGGAGCCGCCCACCGAACCGGTCCGCCGCCCCGTCGTAGGAGCCGCATACCCGCCCGCCCGCCGCCATGAAGTTCTTCCTCGACACCGCCAGCCTCGACGAGATCCGCGAAGCCGCCGCCATGGGCGTGCTCGACGGCGTGACGACGAACCCCTCGCTCGTGCGGAAGGCCGGCGCGAAGGACTTCCACCAGCACGTCTACGAGATCTGCGAGATCGTGCAGGGCCCGGTCTCAGCCGAGGTCGTCTCGACGGACTACGAGGGCATCCTCCGCGAGGCCCACACCCTCGCGCCGATCCACGAGCACGTCGTCGTGAAGGTGCCGCTGATCGGTGAGGGGATCAAGGCCATCAAGACGCTCACCGGTGAGGGGGTCCGGACGAACTGCACGCTGTGCTTCTCGCCCACGCAGGCGCTCGTCGCCGCGAAGGCCGGCGCCTCGTACATCTCCCCCTTCATCGGCCGCCTCGACGACGTCGCGACGAACGGGATGGACCTCATCCGGAGCATCGTCCGCATCTACCAGAACTACGGGTACACCACGGAGGTGCTGGCCGCGAGCATCCGCCACCCCATCCACATCGTCGAGGCCGCCGAGGCCGGCGCCGACGTGGCGACGATGCCGTTCGAGGTGATCCAGAAGCTGATCCAGCACCCCCTCACCGATGTGGGGCTCGACAAGTTCTCGAAAGACTGGGCGGCCTATCAGGAAGCCATCGCCGCCGAAGAGGCGCAGCCCGCCGGCGCGAACGGGAGCCGCTGAGCGCCGGTGCCGGATCATGCAAGCGGAGGGATCGCCCATGGCGAAGCACCGTGATCCCCTGCCCCGGCAAGGCGGCCCGTTCTTCCTGACGGACGGGGGCCTCGAGACGACGCTGATCTTCCTGGAGGGACAGGACCTCCCGCACTTCGCCGCCTTCCACCTGCTCCAGACGGCGGAAGGGAAGGAGGCCCTCCGCAAGTACTTCCGCACGTACGCCGCGCTCGCCGCGCGCTTCGGCGTCGGCCTCGTGCTGGATACGCCGACGTGGCGGGCCAACCGCGACTGGGGCGCGCAGCTCGGCTACGACGACGACGCGCTCGCCGAAGCGAACCGGCGGGCGGTCCGCCTGCTCGAAGCGGTCCGCGACGCATACGAAACGCCCCGCACGCCCATCGTCCTCAGCGGGTGCATCGGGCCGCGCGGGGATGGGTACGTCCCGGACCGCGCGATGTCGGCCGACGAAGCGGAGGCCTACCACCGCGCGCAGGTCGAGACGTTCGCGGGTACCGCGGCGGACCTCGTGAGCGCCATGACGATGAACTACGTCGAGGAGGCTATAGGGATCACGCGCGCGGCGCAGCGCGCGGGGATGCCCGTCGTGCTCTCGTTCACCGTCGAGACCGACGGGCGGCTGCCGACGGGGCAGACGCTGGGCGACGCCATCGCGCAGGTGGACGAGGCGACGGCGGGATACCCGGCCTACTTCATGATCAACTGCGCCCACCCGAGCCACTTCGAGCAGGTGCTCAGCGGAGAAGAGCCGTGGGTCGCGCGCGTCCGCGGGCTCCGCGCGAACGCCTCGCGCAGGAGCCACGCCGAGCTGAACGAGGCGCCTGACCTCGACGACGGCAACCCCGTCGAGCTGGGGCGGGACTACGCGCGCCTCGTGCGCGGCCCGCTGCCGCACCTCAACGTCATGGGTGGGTGCTGCGGGACGGACCACCGGCACGTCGAGCAGATCGCGTCGGCGTGCCTGCCGCTCTTCGAGCAGCCGGCCTAGCGCGGGGCAGGGATGCGGACTAGGACCCTGGCCCTATTCGGTTTACAGAGGGGAAACAAGGGGCTAGGGGAACGTTGGAAGGGGTGCTCCCCTCTTTCAGCCCCTCTCCGGTAATGAAGCCCTTCGCTACGCTACGGAGCGCCGCCGCGCTCGGCCTCTTCGCCGCCCTGCCCGCCATCGCGCAGCCCGCCCCGCCCGTCATCGTGTGGGAGCAGCCGGCCGGCGCCCTCACCCTCGCCTTCTCGCCCAACGGGCAGTACGTCGTTTCGGGCGGCGCTCAGGGGCTGAACCCGGATTCTTCGCACGTCATCGGGCGGGTAGACGTCTTTGCCGCCGCCGACGGCGCGTTGCTGGCCCACGCCGTGGCGCATGCGGGCGGCGTTCCCATCGGGTTCGTCAACGCCGTCGCCTTCTCGCCCGACGGGGCACGACTCGCCTCCGCGCACGGGACGGCGGGGTACGTCGAGCAGCAGGGGTGGTTCGAGGACTACCCGGGCCTGTTCACGTGGACGGTGCCCACGCTCACCCCCGTCGCCGCCGTGGACACCATCCGCCGCGCGACGGCGGTGGCCTACCACCCGCTCGGGGGCCCGATGGCCGTCGGCCTCGGCCCCATCAACGGGCCGGCCCCACCGACGCTCCCACGCTACGATCCGGTCACGCTCGCCCCCGTCGACTCGCTCTTCGGGCACTACTCCGGCACGGCCGCGCTCGCCTACGCCTCGGACGGGCAGCGTATCGTCAGCGTTGGCGGGGAAGAGGACTTCGTCAGCCGCGTCCGGATGTGGGACACGCAGACGGGCGATAGCCTGTGGGCGAGCGTGCACGGGGACTACATCGAGGGTGGAGACCCCCGCTCGCTCACCTTCTCGCCCAACGGCGCGCTCGTGGCCTCGGCCGGCACCGGCGTGGACCTCCGCGCGAAGGTGTGGGACGCCAGCACGGGCGCGCTCGTGCTCGACCTCGACGCGAACGTGGACACGGTTTCCTCGAACGGGGAGGTCGTCGTCGCCTTCACGCCGAACGGGGCGTACCTCCTCGCGGGCATCCACGAGAACATGGAGCTGCCGCCGTTCCAGCGCACGGTGCTCCGGTTCTGGGACGTCGCCACGGGGGCCGTCGCGGCCGAGTACGAGGAGGAAGACGCCGGCGAACGGATCACGGCGCTCGCGTTCTCGCCCGCGCAGAACCACCGCTTCGCGTACGTCGTCGGCGGCACGGTCAAGCTGGCCGAGACCACCCTTGACCTCTCCGGAGGCACCCCCACGACGAGCGGCGACGGGCCGCTGCCCGAAGGGTTCGTGCTCTCGGCGGTGTACCCGAACCCGTTCAACCCCCAGGCGTCGTTCACCCTCGACGTGGCACGGGCGCAGGCGGCCCGCGTCGCGCTCTACGACGCGCTCGGCCGTGAGGTGGCCGTGCTCCACGATGGGCCGCTGGCGGCGAGGGCCACCCACCGCTTCACGCTCGACGGGTCGGGCCTGCCGAGCGGGGCGTACGTCGTCCGGGTCGTCGGCGAGACGTTCACGGCCGCGCGCCGCGTGACGCTCCTCCGCTGAGGGCGCATCGAAGACGTTACCGTTTCGGGACAACTTTCCGGGGACGCACGGGTTAGCGACAGGTGAACCGCCCGAGGGACGGCGGCGCACGGCCCTTCTCCTCCACGCCCTTCTCCGGTTGTGAAGTCCTTCGCTACGCTACGGAGCGCCGCCGCACTCGGCCTCTTCGTCGCCCTACCCGCCGCCGCGCAGCCCCAGCCGCCGACGGTGGTGTGGGAGCAGCCGGCCCGCGCGGGCACCGTCGCCTTCTCCCCCGACGGGGAGGTCGTTGCCTCGGGCGGGATCGCCTCCGTCAACCCCTTCGCCTTCGGGCGCGTGGACCTGTGGGACGCCGACGACGGTACCCAGCTCGCCCACCGCGAGACGCACACCTTCTTGATCGGCGCGACGAACGAGGTGATGTTCTCGCCCGACGGCGCCACGCTCGCTTCCGCCAACGGGACCGTGTACTGCGCGCCGAACGGCGGGTGCTCCCCCGACCGCCCCGGCCTCTTCACGTGGACCGTCCCCGCGCTCGACCCCCTCGCCGGGCGCGACGACCTCAGCCCGGCGGCCGCCGTCGCCTTCGCGCCCGACGGCGCGGCGCTCGCTGTCGCCTACTTCTACGACAACGACGGCGTGGTCCGCACCCACGATCCCACCACGCTGGCGACGGTGCGCCAGCTTCCCGGCCACCAGTACACCGCCGCCGATGTGGCCTACGCGCCTGACGGGACGCTCCTCGCCTCCGTCGGCGACGACGGACAGCTCCGGCTCTGGGACGCCGCCACCGGCGCGCCCGTCCGCGTGCTCGAGCACGGGTCATACCTCGAGGGGGGCGACCCCATCAGCGTGGCCTTCTCGCCCGATGGGCAGTACGTCGCCACGTCGGGCGACGGGTACAACCTCCGCGCGCGGGTCTGGCGCGTGGCCGGCGGCGCGCTCGTCCACGACCTCGACGCCGGGATCACGCCCACCTCCTACGGGTCGGCCGTCGTCGCGTTCACGCCGAACGGGAACTACCTCGTGGGCGGGTTCCAGCAGTACGTGCCCGGCGACAACTGGCGCGGCGGCGTCCGGTTCTGGAGCGTCGCGACGGGCGACATCGTGCTGGAGTACGCGGAGTCCGGGCCGCCGCCCTACTTCGGCGGCGTGACGAGCCTCGCGTTCTCGCCGGGGCAGGACAGCCTCTTCGCCTACACCGTGGCCGGCCGCGTGAAGGTGGTCCGCACCCCCATCAGCCTCGCCGGCGGGACGCCGACCCCCTCCGAGGCCGACCCGCTCCCGGAGGGGTACCGGCTGAGCGGGGCGTACCCGAACCCGTTCAACCCCTCGACCACCCTCACGCTGGAGGTGGCCGCCGCGCAGCGCGTCCGCGTGGAGGCGTTCGACGCCGTCGGCCGCCGCGTCGCCACGCTGTTCGATGGCCCGGTCACGCCCGGGGCGCCGCGCTCGCTGTCGTTCGAGGCGGGCGGGCTCCCCAGTGGTCCGTACCTCCTCCGCGTGACCGGGGAGACGTTCCGCGCTACGCGCCGCGTGACGCTCCTCAAGTAGCCGCCGGGTATCCCGCTCCGTTCTAGCTCCTCCTCCTAGCCCCTCCTGCCATGCCCCCCTTCGCTACCCGGTGGAGCGTGCTCGCGCTCCTCTTCCTGGCGTACCCCGCCGCCGCTCAGCGCCCGCCCTTCGACATCGTCTGGCAGCAGACGCTGCCGGGCACCCTCTTCGACGTCGCGTTCTCGCCCGACGGGCAGTACCTCGGGGCCGGGGGCGTCCACGGTCTCGACGGGCGCCTCCTCATCTGGGAGGCCGCCAACGGAACGAACACCCTCGACGCGCGGCTCGGCGCCGACGTCAACGCCGTCACGTTCACGCCGGACGGGACGGCGTTCGTCGCTGCCCACGCCGGCGGCAGCTGCCAGCCGAAGGGCGGGTGCGGCGGCTTCGGCCACGAGCTCACCCGGTGGGCCGTCCCGGCCGGGGGGCTGCTCACGCGGCGCCCCTACCCCCAGGTCTACCTCTCCCTCGTGATCGCGCCGGATGGACAGGCCCTCGTCGGGGGCAATGACTACCACCCCGACGCCGTCGCGGCGCAGTTCCACGACCCGGTCACGCTCGACTCGGTGGACTCCGTCCCGGCCGTCACCGCCGCCGACGTGGCCTTCAGCCCCGATGGCAGCCGCCTCGTCACGGGCGGGTTCGAGGACCTCAGCTACGACGGCGACGCAGAGGTATGGGACTTGGCGACGAACACGGTCGTCCTGGAGCTCCCGCACAACGGCCTCTCCACACACCGGCTGGAGTTCCCCGAGTCCGTCGCGTACAGCCCGGACGGGCAGTACATCGCGACGGGGGGCTGGCGGAGCTACCTCCCGACGGTGAAGGTGTGGCGGGCCTCCGACGGGGCCCTCGTCTACAGCTTCGACGCGCGCACCGTGCTCGTAGACGGTTATGGTGGCCTGGGCACGCACGTGGCGTTCTCGCCCAACGGGCGCTACCTCGCCGGGGCTACCGCCTACGAGCCGTTCTCGGGCCGGATGGACCTCGTCGTGCGGTTCTGGGAAGTAGAGACGGGCGTGCTCGCCGCCGAGTACGAGATGGCGGGGCAGTATGGCAACCGGGGCTTCCAGGAGTTCGTGATCTCGCCGACGGACAACGTGTTCGCCTTCACCACCGATAACGGCACGACCGACGTCGCGGTAGCGCGAACCCACCTCGACCTCGTCGGAACGGTCCCCACAGATACAGAAGCGCTCCCGGAGGGGTACCGGCTGGGTGCGGCGTACCCCAACCCGTTCAACCCCACGACGACGCTCACCCTGGAAGTGGCCGAGGCGCAGCGGGTGCTGGCGGAGGCGTTCGACGTGCTCGGCCGCCGCGTGGCCGTGCTGTTCGACGGGCCCGTGGCGTCCGGCACCCCGCAGCGGCTCACGTTCGACGCGGCGGACCTCCCGAGCGGGGCGTATGTCGTCCGCGTGGAGGGCGAGACGTTCCGGGCTACGCGGCGGGTCACGCTCGCTCGCTGACCGGCGCCGCCCGGCGGAAACCCCGCCGGAAAGGCCGGGTCGAAGGCCGCAGACACCCCCTTCCTGCGGAACCTCACGGTTTCGACCCGGCCTTTCTCCATGCGGTACCTCTCGCTCGGCGACACCGACGAGATCGCGGCCTCGTGCCACTACCTCGAACTCGCCGGCACCGGCCTCGTCCTCGACGCCGGGATGGACCCCGACGCCGACGGCCCGGCCGCCGTGCCGCCGTTCGAGCTGCTCGACCGGTACCCCGTCGACCACGTCATCATCTCCCACGCGCACCACGACCACCTCGGGTCGCTGCCCGTCCTCCTCCGCCGGATCCCCCACGCGCGCGTCCACCTCTCGAAGCCGACGCTCCTGCTGGCCGACGTGCTCCTCCCACACTCGGCCAAGCTCCAGAAGCGTCGTCTCCGCGAGGGCTCCACCGCCGCCGAGCCCATCTTCGACGTGGAGACCGTCGAGGCCCTCTCGTACCTCTACGAGGCCCACAACCTCGACACCGACCTCGACCTCAGCGGGCTCCACGCGACGAGCCCCCTCACGATGCGGTTCTACCACGCCGGCCACGTCCTCGGCGCCGTGGGGGTGTACCTCGAAGCGCGCGAGAAGGACGCCGAGGGCGTGCCCCGCCTCCGCCGCGTCTTTTATACGAGCGACACGAGCGTGAGCGCGCAGACGCTCCAGCCCGGCGGCGACTACCCCGAGGGGCCCCTCGACGTGCTCCTCCTCGAGACGACCCTCGGCGCCGACCCTGAGGCGGAGCGGACCACGCGGCGCGCGGAGGAGCAGGCGTTCGGCGAAGGGATCGCGGCCGTCCTCGCGCGCGGCGGCAGCGTGCTCGTGCCCGTGTTCGCGCTCGGCCGCGCGCAGGAGGTCCTCGCCTTGATCGACCGCTACAAGCGGCGCGGGCTCCTCCCCGACGAGACGCCCGTCTATACCGCGGGCTCGGCCCGCGCCCTCGCGGCCGTCTACGACCAGACCCGCTTCCACTCGCCCCGCCTCGACCCCGGCTTCGAGGTCGTCAACGTCGAGCAGGAGCGGCTGCCGACGACGCAGGCGCGCCTATCCGAGGCGCTCTCCGAGCCAGCGATCTACGTCCTCCCCAGCGGGATGCTCTTCGAGCGGACGGCCTCGAACCAGCTCGCGCAGCGGCTCGTCGGGAGCGAGCGGAACGCCGTCTTCTTCGTCGGCTTCGCGAAGGAGGACACCCCGGGGGGGCGGCTGCTGGAGGCCGCCGCCGCCGGGCCCGGAACGGAGGTCCAGCTCGACCCACTGGCCGGGCCGCAGGCGGTCCACGCCGAGGTGCGGCGGTTCCGGTTCTCCGGCCACGCCCACCGCCGCGACCTCCTCCGCCTCGTCGAGATGATGCGGCCCAAGACGCTCGTGCTCGTTCACGGCGAGACGGCGGCGAAGGAGTGGGTGAAGGACAACGTGGAGGACCAGTTCCCCGATGTTCGCGTGCTGATCCCCCGGCAGGGGGAGGAGATCGCGCTGTAAGGGCGGTTTGGGGCTCCGAAAAGGCCCGCTCTCGGCGGGATTTTGGCACAACCTCGCGCGGGATGCGGCGTATAGGGCCCCAATTGCGCCGACCGCCCCCGATGTCCCGCCCGATCTACCTCGACTACAACGCCACGACGCCGGCCGCTCCGGAGGCCGTGGCGGCCATGCTGCCCTACCTCACCGACCACTTCGGCAACCCGTCGAGCAGCCACGCCTACGGGTGGACGGCCGACGAGGCGGTGGCGCAGGCGCGCGAGCGCGTGGCCGCCCTCCTCGGCGCCGAGCCGCGGTCCGTCACGTTCACGAGCGGGGCCACGGAGGGCGTGAACCTCGCTTTGCGCGGGGCGGCGGCCGTTTATGGCGGGCGCCGGCACCACCTCGTGACCGTCGCCACCGAGCACAAGGCGGTGCTGGAGACGTGCGCCGCCCTGGAGCGCGACGGGTACGAGGTGACCGTGCTCCCCATCCGCCGCGACGGCCTCCTCGACCTCGACCGCCTCGCCGCCGCCGTCACCGACAAGACGATGCTCGTGGCGGTGATGTGGGCCAACAACGAGACGGGCGTGCTCCAGCCCATCCCCGAGATCGCCGGAATCGCGCACGCCCACGGCGCCCTCCTCATGACCGACGCCACGCAGGCCGTCGGCAAGGTGCCGGTGGACGTGGAGGCGGCGGGCGTCGACCTCCTCGCCCTCTCGGGCCACAAGCTCTATGCGCCGAAGGGCGTCGGCGCGCTCTACGTCCGCGCGCGGGGGCCGCGCGTCCGCCTCGCGCCGCAGCTCACGGGCGGCGGGCAGGAAGACGGCCTCCGGGGCGGCACCCTCAACGTGCCTGGCATCGTCGGGCTCGGCGTGGCCGCCGAGGTCGCGGCCGAGCGGCTCGCCGCCGACGCGCGCCGTCAGCGCCGCCTCCGCGACCGCTTCGAGGCGGCCATCCTCGACCGCGTCAGCGGCGCCCGTGTCAACGGGGCCGAGGCACCCCGCCTCCCCAACACGAGCAGCATCCGGTTTAGCCGCCTCACCACGGCCCGCCTTCTCCCGGCCCTCCGCATGGTGGCCGCTGCAACGGGCTCGGCGTGCCAGACCAAAACCGCCCAGCCGAGCCACGTCCTCACGGCGATGGGGCTCTCGCGCGAGCAGTCGTTCGGGACCGTCCGCTTCTCGCTCGGCCGCCCGACGACGGAGGCCGAGATCGACCAGGCCGTCGAGGAGGTCGCCGAGGCCGTGGCCGCCGTCCGCCGCGCCAACCGCGCGGCCTGATTTCTCTAAACGAGGGCACCGTGGAGATCGTCAACCGCGTCGCCGAGAGCGACCTCGTCACCTTCAACCTCGAAGCGCTCTGGGACGGGCGCACGGTGGACGAGTTCGACCTCGCGCCGTTCCTCGTCGAGGGCCTGGTGCTGCGCGAGAAGCCGTTCCGCGAGGCCGTCGCGGCCTACGACTGGGCGCAGCACGCGGGGCGCCACGTCGCGCTGTTCTGCTCCACCGATGCCCTCGTGCCGGTGTGGGCGTGGCTCCTCGTGGCGG
Organism: Rubricoccaceae bacterium; assembly: GCA_035628035.1. Lineage (GTDB taxonomy): Bacteria > Bacteroidota > Rhodothermia > Rhodothermales > Rubricoccaceae > DASPKS01. The sequence continues at coordinate 5,899 of DASPKS010000012.1, read as the reverse complement.
CGAAGCTCGACGGCGTGGCGGCCTCCGTCGCGCACGGCCGCGCGGCCGACCTCGTGCGCGACCACTTCGTCCGCGCGCTGGAGGCGCACGACTGGGCGCGGTACGCCGGCAAGCCCGTCGTCGTGAAGGGGTGCGGGAGCAAGCTCGTCCCGCTCGATGCGTACGTCGTCGCCACGCGGAAGCTGCAGGCGGTGGCGGGCAAGCTGATGTTCGGCGAGGCGTGTTCGTCCGTCCCGCTCTGGCGTCGCCCGAAGGAAGCCGCCGGCAAGGCTGCCCCCGCGCGCCCGGCCGGGCCGCCGCGGCCGGCGTCGTAGCTTCGGGCGGTCTTTATCGATCGCCGCATGAGCCCCGAGCGCCGCTACACCGAGGAGGAGATGCGCGCCATCTTCGCGCGCGCGGCCCGGCGGCGCTCCGACCCCACCGACTCCGCGGGGCTCACGCTCGCCGAGCTCCAGGAGATCGGCGCCGAGTCGGGGATCAGCCCCGACGCCATCGCGGCGGCGGCGGCGGAGCTGGCTGTCGAGCCCGGAGAGCGACCGACGTTCCTCGGGAGCCCCACGGAAGTCACCCGCACCCGCCACCTCCCGGGTCCCGTCTCCGATGAGGCGTGGCGGCGGATGGTAGGCGAGCTGCGGCGGACCTTCGGCGATGACGGGGCCGCAGGCCAGATCGGTTCCGTACGGGAGTGGACGGCGGTCGGGCGCGGGCTCCGGCGGGACCTGTCCACGCGCTTCGCCGTCGAGCCCGACCCATCGGGCACCGGCGTACAGCTTGTCATTCGCCAGTCCACGCGCGAGATCGCCCGCGTCTTCACGCTCGTCAGCGTCTTCACGGCGGCGATGGCGGCGCTCTTCGCCGCGATGGCCCTGCTGGGCGTCGACCCTGCCGAGATGTGGCCGTCCGTGTTCATCCTGCTGGCCATGACGCTGGCGTTCGGAGGAGGCACGCAGATCGGGCTGCGCCAGTGGGCGAGGCGGCAGGAGGGGAAGTTCGAGGCGCTGCTGGACCGGATGGAGCTGCTCGCCCGCGAAGACCAGAACCGCGCCGCGCCCGTGCCGGCCGGGGCGGTGCCGGCCGGTACTGCTGCCCGCCTCGACCTCGATGCGCTCGACGAGGCCCCGGGGGCGGAGGCGCCCAAGCAAGCCCGCCGGCGCGAGCGCACCTGAGCCGTGGCCGTGCGCAGGCGGCGTACCTTGGCGCAGGCCGTCCCCTATCGCGCCGATGTCGGACCGGGTTTACTCCGAGCGTGAGATCGCTGCCCTCCTGGAGCGCGCCGTCGAGCGGCAGGAGGAGGCCCGGCGGCGCCTGGAGCCCGAGGCCGGCCTGACGCTGGCGGAGCTGGAGCGGCTGGGGGAGGAGGTCGGCATCGCCCCCGAGCACCTGCGGGCGGCGGCGCTAGAGCTCGACGCAGGGGGGGCGGCCGGCCGGCAGTCCGGGCGGAGTGCGACCCACGTCTACGTCGAACGGTGGCTCCCGGGAACGCTGAACCCCGAGGCGTGGGAGGACGCCGTCGCGACGCTCCAGGAGCGCTTTGGGGGCGGCGGGGGCAGCGGCGTCCAGCAGGTAGGCCGCTCGCACGAGTGGAGCCACGCGGACGCCTTCGGCTTCGAGACGCGCGTGATCGTGAGCGAGCGCGGGGACCGCGTGCGGCTCCGCCTCTCGCAGAAGCTCGGCCACTTCCGCTCGGCGGTGGAGGGACCGCTCTACGGTGCCCTCGCCACGTTCGTCCTCGTGCTTCCATTCGCCACGGCGGCGGCAGGGAGCGCCGCCCTCGCCGTAGCCATCGCCTTGGCCGCCTTCATCCTTCTCTCCGGGCTGATCTACGTGGGCGACCGCCGGTGGCGGGACAAGAAGCACCGCGAGCTGGAGGCCATGGCCGACGACCTCGGCGCGCGCCTCGTCATGCCCCCCACAGCGGAGCGGGCGTCCATCGAAGCGCCCGCCGCCGCGCTGCCCTCCCCGGAAGTCCCCGCGCTCGACCTGGACGCGCTCGGCGAGGCGCCCGAAGCCGAGCCGGTGGCACCGGGCCGCAGCCGCATGCGCTCGTGACTACGGTACGATTCACCGATCACTTCGGGACGCTCGCGGCCGGCTATGCCGCCCACCGCCCGACCTACCCCGGCGCGCTCTTCGTGTGGCTCGCCGCGCAGGCGCCCGCCCGGGAGCGCGCGTGGGACTGCGCGACGGGCAGCGGGCAGGCGGCCGTCGCCCTCGCGGACCACTTCGCGGAGGTCGTCGCTACCGACGCGAGCGCCGACCAGATCGCCCACGCCCGCCCCCACCCGCGCGTCCGCTACGCCGTCGCCCCCGCCGAGGCGAGCGGGCTGGAGCGCGGCGCCTTCGACCTCGTGACGGTTGCGCAGGCGCTCCACTGGTTCGACCGCCCGGCGTTCTATGCCGAGGTGGAGCGCGTGCTGAAGCCGGGCGGCCTCCTCGCCGTGTGGATGTACAACTTCCTCGTCGTCGCGGCCGGTGTGGACCGCGTTGTCGAGCACTTCTACCGCGACGTGCTCGGGCCGTACTGGGCCTTCGAGCGGAAGCACGTCGAAGAGGGCTACGCCTCGATGACCTTCCCGATGGAGCCTGTCGAGCCGCCGGCCTTCGAGATGGAAGCGCGCTGGACGCTCGACGACCTCGTCGGCTACCTCTCGACGTGGTCCGCGCTGAAGACGTGCCGCGCGCAGACGGGGTCCGACCCACTCCCCGGGGTGGCCGAGGCGCTCGCCGAGGTGTGGGGCGATCCGGGTGAGCGGCGCGCGATCCGCTGGCCGCTCGCGCTGTACGTCCGGCGCAAGCCCGCCTAGCCGATGCGCGGGCGACGGGTCTCGCTGCGCGCGCTCCGCCGCCCGGCGGTGGCGCTCTACGTGGCCGCCGCGGTGCTGCTCGCGGGCGCCTTCCTCGCGATGCGGGAGGTGTACCTCCTTGACCTCCCGGCGTGGCTCTACCAGGGCGCCGTGTTCGTCCGGAAGGTGGCGGGAGAGGACATCCCGCACTACGCGCTCAAGCCCTACCCCGTCCCCAACGCCGCGGCCACGGTCCTCTTCGCGGCGGCAGTACCCGCGCTGGGCCCGCACGGCGCGGCGAAGCTCTGGGTCGTCGGCCACCTCGCCGCCGCGTTCGCCGTGGCCTACGCGCTCGCGCGCACCGTCGAGCCGGCGCAACCCGTTGCGCGGGCGGCCGTCGTGGTCTCCGTGCTGTTCCTCTCGTGGTCGTTCTGGAGCGGGTACCTCAACTTCCAGATGGGCCTCCTCGGGGCGGCCGCGCTCGCCGCCCGGTGGCGCCGACACGGACCGCTCGCTCCGCTCGGCACGGCCGCCGCGAGCGTCGCCCTCTTCTTCACCCACTTCATCCCGTTCGCCGTGTTCGCCGGCGCCGCCGGGCTCGACGCGCTCCGCCGCCGCGACGGGCGCACGCTGGGGGCGCTCGCGCCGTCGGCCGCGCTGACGGGATGGTACGTGCTCGGGCGCATGGCGGGGCCGGTGAGCGAGGGGGTACCGGAGCCGGTGTATGCGCCGGCGGGGTGGGGGCAGGCGCTCCTCTACCGGGGGTACACCGTGCTCAAGCTCGGCCCCTTCCAGCACTTCGCCGAGTTCGACGGGCGGGGTTTCCTCGAGGGCGTGCCCGCGCTCTACTGGACGCTCCTCGCGCTCTCCATGGCGTTCATGGCCGCGCTGCTGACGGGGCTCGCGCTGGGCGTCGTGCGGCTGGCACGCACGCGAGATGCGCGCCGAGGGTGGGCACTCGCTGCGACGGCCGTCTTCTTTGGAGGGCTGCTGTTGCCGGCGTTCGCCTTCAGCATCGTCAACCCCGGCGAGCGCGTCGTGGCGATGGGGCTGCTCGGGCTGCTGGCCGTCGTGCCCCTCCCGCGCCGGCTGCTGACCGGGCTCGCGCTCGCTACGCTCCTCTTCGCCGCGTACGGACTCGCGTACCTCGTCGCGCACCGCGAGGGGCTGCCGCCGGAGACGCGCGCGCGCTACTACGCCGAACGCCGGGCGCGGGAGGCCGCGCCGCCGCCGCCGGAGGCGCACGTCGAGGCCTTCCGCGATCCCCACCGCAACGCCGTCGAGCGCCTCCACGCCGACACCCGCCTGAAGTACCTCACGCACACGATGTACTACCACGCGCCGCTCTACGAGGCCCTCGCGCGGGGCGACTATACCCTCCGCTCGTTCGGGACCGGGCTCCTCGCCGAGCGTGACCTCCCGCGCTGACCGCCGTGCGCATCGGGCTCGTCTACGACCGCTTCGGCGACACGCCCCCGCCGCCCGGCGCCCCGCCCGACTGGGATGCGGAGTACGAGCCGGAGGAAACCGTCGCCGCGCTCGAAGCGGCCGTCTTCCACCTCGGCCACGTGCCCGTTCGCGTGGGGAGCGCGCGGGCGCTGCTTGACCTCCTCGCCAAAGGCCCGCCCTCGTTCGACGTGGGGTGGAGCATCGCCGAGGGGTACGGGACGCGCAACCGCGAGGCCCACGCGCCGGTGCTGCTGGAGCTGGCCGGCGTCCCCGCCGTCGGCTCCGACGCGCTCACGCTCTCCGTCAGCCTCGACAAGCACCTCACCAAGCTCATCGCTGCGCGGGCCGGGCTCGACACGCCTGCGTGGACCCTGGTCCATGCGGTAGAGGGGCTAGCCGACGCTGCGCTGCCGCCGTTGCCCGCGTTCGTCAAGCCGCGCTACGAGGGGACGTCGAAGGGGATCGCGCCGACGAGCCGGTGCGACACATCCGCGCAGCTTCGCGCGGAGGTGGCGCGGCAGGCGGCGCTCTACGGGCAGGACCTGCTCGTCGAGGCGTTCGTCGCCGGGGCGGAGTTCACCGTCGGCGTCGTCGGGCACGACCCGCCGGAGGCGCTGCCCGTCCTCCAGCGGGCGACGGAAAGAGCAACGGGCGTCGGGCTCCACGCGCTCGAACGGCACGAAGACCCGGCCGCGCCGTTCGCCTACGACCTCTCGGGCCGGCTGGACGCCCCGCTCGAGGCCGCCCTCCAGCGCGCCGCCCTCGCGGCCCACGACGCCCTCGGCTGCCTCGACTACTCCCGGAGCGACTTCCGCGTGGAGACGAACGGCCGCATCTGGTTTCTGGAGACCAACCCCCTCCCGACGTTCGCGCCCGACGGCACCTTCGCGATCCTCGCCGAGCTGGCCGGGCGGTCCTATCCCGACTTCCTCGCCGACGTGCTCGCCCGCGCCCTCCGGCGGCTCGGCCTCGCGTGACGGAGAAGGCGTGAAGAGCCTCGGAGGGTGTTACGGCTCGCCGTAACCTCGGGTCTATGGGCGCGTACCGCTCGCGCCTCTCTCCCGTTATGGACGCCGGCCGTCTCCATCCCGTCACCCTCCAGTTCGCCTCACCCTACGTCGAGGCGGCGTTCCGGGCGGACCACGCCCGGCGCTCGGTCAAGCTCGTCCGGGCCTCGCTCGTGATGGGACTCGGGCAGTTCGCCCTCTTCGGGCTGCTCGACAAGCTGATGGTCCCGTCGGCGTTTCGGGAGATCCAGCTCATCCGGCTCGTCGCGTGCGTGCTCTTGGTCGGGTGCATCGCATACACGTTCGCGCCGTCGTTCCTGCGGCGGATGCAGGGGTTCCTCGTGGTCCCGCCGCTCATCGTCGGGTTCGCCGTAACGGCGATGGCTGTCGCCGGGCAGCAGGCGAGCGAGTACTACGACTACTACGCCGGGCTCATCCTCGTGCTCATCTACGTGCACGTGCTGCTCCGGCTGCGGTTCGTCCTCGCCAGCGCCGTCGGCAACATGCTCATCGCCGTGTTCCTCGGCGTGTCGGCGTGGCTCGGCACGCCGGGGCCGGCCCTCCTCAACACGGCCTTCTTTGTGCTCTCGGCCAACGCCACCGGGATGATCGCCTCGTACGCGCTGGAGCACTACGCGCGGCGGGTGTTCTTCCACACCC
>DASPKS010000011.1:0-25570 GCA_035628035.1 Rubricoccaceae bacterium | reverse complement strand
ACCGACCGTCTGCGGCTGACGCCTCTCACCGTGGCCGACGCGGCGGCGCTGCACGCGCTCTGGACCCAGCCCGAGGTCCGCCGCTACCTCTGGGACGATCAGGCGCTGTCGCGGGAGCAAACGGAAACCATCCTCCGCGATAACACGATGTTCTTCACCCGAGAAGGGTTCGGGCTCTGGGCGCTCCGCGAGAGGGAGGGCACGGCGCTCGTGGGGTTCGGCGGGTACTGGTATTTTCGCGAGCCGCCGGAGTGCGAACTGATCCTCGGGCTCGCGCCCACGCACTGGAACCTCGGGCTGGCGACGGAGGCGGGCCGCGCGCTGATCCGCCACGCCTTCGAGGGGCTCGGCTTCGACGAGGTGCGCGCGAGCACCGACGCGGCAAACAAGGCGTCGATCCACCTCATGGAGCGCCTGGGGATGCAGACCGAGCGCCGGGCGACGGTGGGGAGCCTTGACACGCACTTCTACCGCCTCGCGCGCGAGGACTGGCGCCCGCCCTACACCTTCCGCTTCGCCTTCGACGAGGTCGTCCGCATCGTCAGCGACGACCCGACGCTGGCCGAGGTCAACGGCGAGCGCGGCGTGATCGTTGGGCGCGGCGACCCGGCGTTCCCGCCGGGCTACGGCGTGTTCGTCTACCGCGACGAGCGGGTGTGGGACGTGGACGAGCCCGACCTCGAACCGACGGGCGAGACCGACCCGCGCCTCCCGCCGACGCACGCGATCCGCGTCCGGGTGGACGCGCAGGGGCGCGGGGAGGCCGTAGGCGTCCGCAGGCTGGATGACCCCGAGGATCGCTAGGCGTCCGCCGACCGCTTCGTGACGAGCCGCCAGAAGTAGACCGCGAGCGCGGCGAACAGCGCGAGCGCGAGCCACTCGGCCGCGGCGCCGGCCCACTCGAACCCGACGCTCCACGGCTCGGCGCCGCGCGAGACGGCGTAGCCGGCTGCCGCCGCGATCCCGACGCCGATCAGCCCCTCGCCGCCGACGAGCCCCGAGCCGAAGAGGATGCCGCGGTCCCGCCGCGCCTCCCGCTCTTCTCCCGTCGGCGCGCGGCGCTCGACGAACAGCCGGAGCAGCCCGCCGAAGAACACCGGCAGCATCGTCGCGATGGGGAGGTAGACGCCGACGGCGAACGGGAGCGGCGGGAGGCGCAGCAGCGTCGCCACGATGGCGATGGCCGCGCCGATCCCGACGAGCCCCCACGGGAGCGACTGCGCGAGCACGCCGTCGATGACGAGCTTCATCAGGGTGGCCTGCGGGGCGGGCAGCTCCTCGCCGCCGAACCCGTACGCCCGCGCCAGCAGCAGCACCGTCCCCGCGACGAACGCGGCCGACGTGAGCACGCCGAGCATCTCGCCGATCTGCTGGCGGCGCGGGGTCGCGCCGAGGAGGAAGCCTGTCTTGAGGTCCTGCGACATGTCGCCCGCCGTCGAGGCCGCGATGGCGACGACGGCGCCGACGGTGAGCGCGGCCACCTTCCCCGCGTCGTCGGTCCACCCGAGGAGGAGGAACACCGAGGCCGTTCCGAGCAGGGTCGCGATGGTCATCCCGCTGGTGGGGTTCGACGTGACGCCGACGAGGCCGACGATCCGCGAGGATACCGTCACGAAGAAGAACGCGAACACGACGACGAGCAGCGCCGCGAGCGCCCGCCCGAGCGCGAGGTCGATGGTGCTGAACGCCTGCGGCGTCAGGGCGAGCACGGCGAACACCACCACCGCCCCGATGCCGACCGTCCGAAGCGAGAGGTCCTGCTCCGTGCGGAGGATCGTGTCCCCCTCGCCCGCGATCCGCGCTCGGAGCTGCTGTGCCCCGATGCGGAAGCTCTCGATCATCGTCGGGATGCTCTTTGCCAGCGTGATGAGGCCGGCCATCGCGACGGCGCCCGCGCCGATGTAGCGGACGTAGCGGCTCCAGATCTGGGCCGGCTCCATCGCGTCGAGGGTCAGCGCCGTCTCGGGGTAGAGGGGCGTCGTGCGGCCCGCGCCCCAGTACGCGAGGGCGGGGATGAGGACCAGCCACGAGAGGAGCCCGCCGCCCACCATGATGGCGGCGATGCGCGGGCCGAGGATGTAGCCGACGCCGAAGAGCGCCGCGCTCACGTCGGCGCCGAGCTCGCCCTTGCGGAGGAGGGGGATGCGCACCGCCAGCTCGTCGGGCACCACGCGCGCCCAGCCGGTGAGCGCCTTGAACAGCGCGCCGATGCCGAGCCCGAGGAAGACGTTCTTCGCGCGGCTCCCGCCCGCCTCGCTCGCCTTCAGCACCTCGGCGCAGGCCGTCCCCTCGGGGTAGGGGAGGTTCGCGTGCTCCCGCACGATGAGGTACGAGCGCAGCGGGATCATGAACAGCGTCCCGAGGATGCCGCCGCACACGGCGAGCAGCGTGATCTGCACGAGGTCCGTGCTGAACCCCCAGAGGAACAGCGCCGGCAGCGTGAAGATGACCCCGCTGGCGACGGACGACGACGCCGACCCGATGGTCTGCGACATGTTCGCCTCCAGGATCGTCCCCTGCACGCCGCCCGCGCGGAGCGCGCGGAACAGCGCCACCGTCATCACCGCCACCGGGATGGAGGTGGAGATGGTGAGCCCGGCGCGGAGGCCGAGGTACGCGTTGGCCGCGCCGAAGAGGATGCCGAAGACGATCCCCGCCGCGACGGCCTTCAGCGTGGTCTCGGCGGGGGAGGCCGACGGCGAGACGTAGGGCACGGGCCCGGTCGGCTCGGTGGGGCCGGCCACGTCGCCAGCGGGGAGAAGCGAGCCGACATCTTCGGGCTCGCCGGAGGGGGGGGTCGGGCGCGAGGCGTCGGGCATGGCGCGGGCGCGGCTGGGAGAGGGGCCGGGGAAGGTAGCGCCTCCCGCGTATACTGCCGGACGACCCGCCCGCCGAGTCATAGGATGCGCGCACAGCTACAGGCCGTCGCCGACGGCGACGCCCCCGCCGACTTCGACGTGACCTATAGCGACGTGCAGCCGCTGTGGGGCGGTGTCACGCTCACGCTCGATGCCGAGGGGCGCTTCGCGCGCACGACGCACGGCCCCGGCGGGCGCACGACGGAGACGACGCGCGGCCGCGTATCCTCCGAGCGGGTGCGGGAGATGGCCGCCTTGCTGGTAGAAATCGAGGCGTGGCTACACCACCCGACGTCGCGCCACGCGATCCCCGATGAGGCCATCGTCACGCTCACCCTGCGTTGCGGCGGCGAGGAGGCAACGGTGTGGGAGCTGCACGGTGACCTCGAACGGAACGCACGGCTCGTTCGCGTGCGCGACCTCCTCGCGGTGCTCCTCGCGGTGCTGACCAGCGACGGGCCTCCGGCGTAGCGCGTGGGCTGGAAGGCGCCGGGCGAGGTGGATGGGCCGGGCAGGCGATGCCCCACGCGCCCCCTCAGGATCGGCGTTGCGGTATACTGCGCGTCCCTCCGCTCCGGCCGCGCCCCGGAGCATCGGGCCCGGACCCATGCCCCACCACGTCTTCATCGTCGAAGACCACCCGTTCATGCGGGACATCCAGGCCCGGCTGATCGACCTCCAGCCGGACCTGGCCGTGTGTGGGACGGCCGCGACCGTCGACGAAGCGCTCGCTGCGCTCCCCGCCGGGGCCGACCTCGTCCTGCTCGACCTCTCGCTGGGCAAGCGGTCGGGCCTCGACCTCCTCGCGACGATCCGGCGGCGCTGGCCGGACCTCCCCTGCATCGTGCTCTCAGGCCAGCCCGCGCTCGAGTACGAGGCCGCCGCCCGCGCCGCCGGCGCGGCGGGGTACGTGGAGAAGGGCAACGCCGCCTCGCTCCTCAACGCCATCCACGCCGTCCTCACCCCCTCCTGACCCCATGACCGACGACATCCTCACGCGGAACCATGTGACCCTCTCCGGGCGGGGCACGCAGCCGATGCTGTTCGCGCACGGGTTCGGGTGCGACCAGACGATGTGGCGGTTCGTCGCGCCTGCCTTCGAGGACGACTACCGCGTCATCCTCTTCGACTACGTCGGCTCCGGGCGGTCCGACCTCCGCGCGTATGACCCCGAGCGGTACGGCCACCTCGAAGGCTACGCCCGCGACGTCCTCGACATCTGCGAGGCCCTCGACCTCCGCGACGTCGTCTTCGTGGGGCACTCCGTGAGCAGCATGGTCGGTATCCTCGCCGCGCGCGAGGCGCCGGAGCGGTTCGCCCACCTCATCCTCATCGGCCCCTCGCCCCACTACCTCAACGACCCGTCCGGCTACACGGGCGGCTTCAACCGGACGGACCTCGAGGGGCTCCTCGACCTCATGGACAAGAACTACATCGGGTGGGCCAACGTCCTCGCGCCGGTGATCATGAAGAACGAGGAGCGGCCGGAGCTGACGGGCGAGCTCGAAGCGAGCTTCTGCTCCACCGACCCCATCATCGCGCGGCGGTTCGCCGAGGCCACGTTCTTCGCCGACAACCGTGCCGACCTCCCCGGCGTGACCGTGCCGACCCTCGTGCTCCAGTGCTCGGACGACGCCATCGCCCCGGACACGGTGGGCCAGTACGTCCACGAGCACATCCCCGGCAGCGCGTTCCGGAAGCTGGCCGCGACGGGCCACTGCCCGCACATGAGCCACCCCGAGGAGACCGTCGAGGTCATGAAGGCCTACCTCGCGGAGGCGGACGTCTCCGCGTAGCCCGCGCGCTCCCCCGGCCGCGATGGACGACCTGCTCGACACCGCCCCGTGCGGGTTCTTCTCGGTCGCCGACGACGGCACCGTCCTGCACGCCAACGCCACGCTGCGCGCGCTCGTCGGGGCCGACGACCTCGTGGGGCGCCACCTCGACGCGTTCCTGAGCCCGGGCGCCCGCATCTTCTACCAGACCCACGTCTTCCCCCTCCTCCGGGTGGAGGGGAGGGCGGACGAGATCTACCTCTCGCTCCGCGACCGGCAGGGCGGCGACGTGCCGGTCCTCCTCAACGCCGTCCGCCGGGCGCGCGGCGGCCGCCCCGTGAGCGACGCCGTCGTCGTCCCGATGCGGCGGCGGAACCAGTTCGAGTCCGAGCTGCTGCAGGCGCGGCAGGCCGCCGAGGAGGCGAACCGCGCCCGCGCCCGGTTCCTCTCGATGGTCTCGCACGACCTCCGCGCCCCCCTCGGCGCCATCAACCTCGCCTCCGACCTCCTGGCGAGCGGGGCGGTCGGGCCCGTCAACGACGCGCAGCGCCACGACCTCGAGCGCATCCGCGAGGCGAGCGCGTACGTGCTCGGCCTCGTCGCCGACCTCCTCAACTTCGCCCGCGTGGAGGCGAACCGCGCCGACGTGCGCGTGCGGCCCGTCGCGGTGCAGGCGGTGCTGGACCGCGCCGTGGACGTGGTGGAGCACCTCGCCGTCGAGGCCCGGCTCACGCTGGCGCGCGAGGGGGACGACGCGGGCGCGGCCGTGCTGGCCGATCCCGAGCGCCTCCAGCAGGTCCTCCTCAACCTGCTCACGAACGCCCTCAAGTTCACCCCGGCCGGCGGGCGGGTGACGCTCGCCGCCGAGCGCGCCGGCGGCGCCGTCCTCCTCCACGTCTGCGACACGGGGCCGGGGATCCCACCGGAGGCAGCCGAGCGCATCTTCGACCCCTTCGTGCAGCTGGAGCAGTCGGGCGGCGCCGCCCTCCGCGAGGGGGTCGGCCTCGGCCTCGCCATCAGCCGCGAGCTCGCCCGCGCGATGGGGGGCGACCTCACGGTGGCGAGCGTGGTCGGCGCGGGGTCCACGTTCACCGTCCGCCTGCCCGCGGCGACGCTGCCCGAAGAGGTCGCCGCGTAGTATGCCGCTGTCCGTTCGCCCCGTGCCTGACACCGGGCCCCGGCCTCACGCGATGCGCTACGTAACCGTCTTCACCGACACCCCGCCCATGGCAGACCTCGCCCGGCAGGCGCTGGAGGCGGCGGGCATCCCGTGCGCCGTCGGGAGCTACGCCGAGTGGCGGGGGGGGTGCGAGGTGACGGTGCCCGAGGAGGACGCGCCTCGCGCGCGGGAGGTGCTCCACGCGAGCGGGGTCCACCCGCGCATGCTGTTCAGCGAGAGCGGGTTCTACGAAGATGGGCGACACCCCCGCTTCCACGACCCCCATCCGTACCGCTCCATCGCCCGTGCGAGCCTCGTGGTGGGTGTCCCGCTCGCCGCCCTGGGCCTCTACCGGTGGGTGCAGGGAGGCCCGGTCGGCGCACTGGCGTTCGGCCTCTTCTTCGCCCTGATGGGCTACCTCCTCCACCGCCGGGCGGAGCGTCCTTGAGCGAGGGGCCACCCCCCTTGGCCTGGCCCCTTCCCGTCGGGTTCTCCGCTCGCGCCGGAGGGTACTCCGCGCGGCGCGGGCGGTACTCCGCTGCGAGCGGAGAAGCCTCCGCCGGTCCCGGAGGGCCCTCCGCGCCTCCGGAGCGTGCTCCGCTGGCAGCGGAGAGGTCTCCAGCGGGAGCGGAGTGCGCGTACCCCCTCGCGGAGTACTGCCCGTCGGGAGCGGAGGGCCACCCAGGGGGCACGGAAGGGGTTTTTTTGGCTGAAAGGGGGGGAATGCCTGCAGGAGTGGCGTCCGTTGCGTCGTATGGGAGAGCCACCTACATTCCTCTACCTGGAGCCCCACCATGGTCGAGCCCTTTTCCCCCCTACATACCGCTTCAACCATGGCTTCTTCCGGACTCCCCCGCAACCCCGCCGCCCTCGCCGACCACGCCGACGGCTTCGTGGCCGCCCTCAACACGCCCGCCGGGCAGGCGGCCAGCGGCCTTACCGCCGCCCAGTTCACCGCCCTTTCCACCGCGATGACTGACCTGCGCACCTTCGTCGGCGAGCGTGAGACGGCGGCGGCCACCTACCGCGCCGCCGTCGAGAAGGTGGAGGGGCAGCAGGAGACGGCCGAGGCGCTCTACCGCGACCTCCGCCGGCAGGCCAACGGCCACACCGCCATGACCGACGAGCTCCGCGCGCTGGCCGGGCTCCCCATCCGCGACGACACCCCCTCGCCCGGCGCGCTCCCGGCCGTGGACGACCTCACGGCGGTGGGCCGCCCGAGCGGCTCCAACTTCCTCGACTGGAGCGGCCCCACCGGCGGCGGCCTCCGCTACGAGGTGTTCACCCGCCTCGCCGCCGGCGGCGAGTGGACGCTCGTCGGCTCGTCCACCTCGACGGACTTCCTGCACCAGGAGGCCGGGGCGGGTGTGGCGCGGTACTACCGCGTGGTCGCGCGGCGCGGCGAGCGCGCGGGCGAGCCCTCCAACGAAGCCGCTGTGTACGTGTAGGCGTGCCTGAGTAAATGGGACGGCGCCGGCGTGCTACGGGAAGGCTCGTATCATGCCGGCGCCGTCCGTTTATTAGCAACTGATCAGTCAGTGCTAACCATTGCAGAACTCGATGCGCTACGAGCCGCCCCTCGCAAAGGTCATCAGGATCGAACGGGATGGGGATGTCGTCGTCACCGTAATCGAACAGAAGCGCCCACCGCCAGACCCACTTGCACCCGGAGCGTTGTACGAGAGGGAGAACTCGACCGCTGAGGTGTTCCAGCTACACAAGCTGATTCGTCGTGATGGCGAGCGACTGACGTTTGAGACTTACGACACCTCTGGGACATTGCCTGAGCCAGGCGAGGAGTTCGAATTCCGGCCATGGTGGCTATCTCACGCGATGGAGGCGTTGCTCGATCCTGAGGCTGGCTGGGAGCGCGCTCAGTTCACCGGCGACGACGATGACGATTTGTGCCTCTTCACTTGGGAAAAGATGATCGAGCATCCCGATGGCTACCACTCGAAGTACGGCTGGGTAACAGCGGACGCATACAACGCATACATCCGCGACGACAAACTCCGTATGCGTTCAGCAGCCGAGCGTAAGAGCGCGGAATAGCCCCAGCTCAGAGGTCGACCGCCTCGCGTTGCGCGGGGATGCGCACGTCGCGGTAGCCCTCCCCGTAGAGCGCGGCCTTTGCTTACGCCGGGTCGCTTGGAAGCAACGGTTCCAGGTGGGCGAGGAGCGCCGGCACGTCGCGCTCCACGGTCTGCCAGACGAGCTGGAGGTCCACCGTGTCGTACCCGTGGATGAGCCGGTCGCGCATCCGCGCGATGAGCGTCCACGGCACGTCGGGGTGCGCCGCCCGAAACGGCTCCGAGAGCCGCTTCGCCGCCTCGCCCAGCACGAGGAGCTGGTGCAGGATGGCCGACTGCACGAGCAGGTCTTCTTCGAACCGCGCCCCGTCGGTCTGTGCGGCGAACTGGCGGACGAGCCGGGCCGCCCGTGCGAGGTCGAGGAGCGTAGCGTCGTCCCGGTTCATGCGGCCTCAGCCGGGATGAGCGGCCGGGCCGTGGAGAGGATGGCCCGCCGCCGGATCGGGTTCGCGCTCCGCTCCACCGCCCGCCGCGTGAGGAGGTCCACCGGGCGCCCGAGCACCGCTTCCAGTTCCTCCTGCATCCGCGCGTGGTCCCACAGCCCCCACTGCGCGTCCGGCGCGAACGTCACGAGCAGGTCGAGGTCGCTGCCGGGCCCGAAGTCGGCGCGGAGGGCGGAGCCGAACACGGCCAGCTCGGCCACGCGCCACCGTCGGCAGAAGGCTGCGAGCGCGGATCGCTGGTCAGCGGGGAGCGGGATCGTCGGTTCCATCGCGGCTGATACGGCGCGAACCGGCGGGGGTGCCCGCCGCTCAGAGGTCGAACGCCTCGCGCTGGGCGGGGATGCGGACGTCGCGGTAGCCCTCGCGGTCGAGCGCGGCCTTGAGCGCCTCCTGCCGGTCCACCTCGCCGTGGACGAGGAACACCTGCCGGAGCCGCTCGCGGTCGAGCTGCCCGAGGAAGGCGAGCAGCCCCGGCTCGTCGGCGTGCGCGGAGAAGTAGTTCAGCACCACCACCTCGGCGCGGAGCGGGTGCGGCTCCCCGAAGATCCGCACCTCGGACTGGCGCTCCACCAGCTTTCGCCCCAGCGTGCCCTCGGCCATGTACCCCACCACGAGCACCACGTTCTTCGGGTCCTCGACGTTGTTGCGGAGGTGGTGGAGCACGCGCCCGGCCTCGGCCATCCCGCTCGCCGAGATGATCACCATTGGCACGCGCATCCCGTTGAGCGCCTTCGAGCGCGCCGCCTCGCGGACGTACTCCAGCCGCTCGAATCCGAACGGGTTGGGGTCCTTCATGAGGTAGTCGAGCAGCTCGCGGTCGTAGCACTCGGGGTGCGCGCGGAAGACGCCCGTCACGTCCACCGCCAGCGGGCTGTCCACGAAGATGGGGATGTCGGGGAGGGCGCCCTCGTGGGCGAGCTGGTCGAGCGCGTACACCAGCTCCTGCGTGCGGCCGACGGCGAAGGCGGGCACGATCACCTTCCCCCCGCGCGCGGCGGCCCTGCGGATCACCTCGGCGAGGCGACCCTTCGCCTGCTCCGTCGGCTCGTGCGTCTCCCCGCCGTAGGTGGACTCCGTGATGAGCCAGTCGCAGTCGTCCATCTTCTCCGGGTCGCGGAGGATGGGGCGGTCGGGGTTGCCGAGGTCGCCCGTGAAGCCGAGGCGCTTCTCTTTGCCGCCTTCCGTGACGGTGAGGGTGACGGTGGCCGAGCCGAGGATGTGCCCGGCGTCGCGGAACTCCACCGTGGCGCCGTCGGCCACCTGGAAGGGGTGGTGGTACGGGAAGGAGACGAACCGCCGCAGGATGCCCTCGGCGTCCTCCTCGTCGTAGAGCGGCTCGACGGGCGGCTGCCCCTTCTTCCGGATCTTCCGGTTGAAGAAGTCGGCGTCGCTGGCCTGGATGCGCGCGCTGTCGCGGAGCATGAGCTCGCAGAGGTCGCGCGTGGCGGGGGTGCAGTAGACCCTCCCGCGGAAGCCCTGCCGGTAGAGGCGCGGGAGGAGCCCGGAGTGGTCCATGTGCGCGTGCGAGAGGACCACGGCGTCGACCGTCGCGGGGTCGGCGGGGAACTCGGCGTTGCGGCGCTTGGCCTCCTCGCGCGGCCCCTGGAACAGCCCGCATTCGAGGAAGAGGCGCGTGCCGTTCTCCAGGTCGAGGACGTGGAGCGAGCCGGTGACGGTGCGGGCGGCGCCCCAGAACGTGAGCTTCATGCAGACGGGCAGGAGGGAGAGGGGCGCCCAACATACCGCCGCGCCCGCGTTCCGCTTTTCCTGACGTGTCATTCCGAGCGCAGCGAGGGATCTGGCTTCGCGGGGGGAAACCCTCCGAAGCGTTTTCCTCCGTCCACGCAGATTTCCCTTTGGGAAGCTTCGCTTTCTCGGCTCGCTCCGCTCGCCCGGAATGACATGGCCGAAAAAGAAGTGGCCCCGCCGGGAGGTCCAGCGGGGCCATGAGAAGGGCGAGCGTGCGATGCGCTAGTTCACGCCCGCGACCATCCCCGTTTCGAGGTCGACGCGGTAGGTCTGGCCGCCCATGCGGAGGGTGGCCACGCCCGGATCGGACTCCCCGCCGAACACGATGGTGAACGTGCGGTGGACCTCGCGGGTCTGTGTGCTGCCGGCCCGCTGGATCGTGACGGTCGCGTCGTAGGTGCCCGAGAGGGTGCCGCTCACGGCGCGGTGCCAGTTGTGGCGCACGCGGCGCGGGCCGCGCACGTCGTCGAAGGTGAGCGCGAGGTCGTAGTCGACCGTGCGGATGGCGCGGCGCGTGCGGACGGAGTCGAGCGCGGAGCGGTTATACGTCCCGTTGACGGTGACGAGCTCCTCGTCGAGGTCGCCGATGGCGAAGTCGCCGCCGATGTCCTGGAGCTCGTGGTAGAGCACGGGGTTCCAGCGGACGCCGGTGCCGTCGACGATCACGAGGTGGAGGGAGTCGGCGCCCTCGGCGGGCTGCTGCGGCACGCCGTCGTTGAAGAACTGGAGCTCGTGCGTGCGGCTGAAGGCGGCGTAGAACGCGCCGTCGGGGTCGCCGCGCTCGCAGTCGATGGTGCGCGTCCACGTCATCGTGGCGGGGTCGAAGGAGCGCTCGACGGTGCAGCCGGGCTCGCCGCCGCCGAGGGCGTCGCCGTCGCCGAAGGAGGCGATGCCGGCCGCGTCGTTGAGGGCGCCGCCGCCGTCGACGGCGATGGCGTTGGCCACGACGACGGCCGCGGCCTCGGTCTCTTCGGCGTCGCTGGCGTTGTCCGTGTCGGAGCCGGCGTTGTCGCAGCCGGCGAACGTGATGGCCAGGGCGAGGGCCACCAGGGGAAGCCGGAGGTGGAGGAGGTTCATGGCTGTGCGGGGCTGTGGAGGAGGTAGCAGAGAAGGGCGATGGGCGGGTCGCCCCGTTCGCCGGACAAGTAATCGCCCCGCCTCCCCGGAGGGTGTGGCGGAACTGTGGCGAATCACCCCCACAACCATCGCGCTTGCGTGGCGCGGGCGTAAACACCCCCGCCGAACGTCAAGCCAGCTAGGTCCCCCGCCTACTGCGCCGTCACCGTGCGCGTGACGGCCGCCCCGTCGGCCCAGGCGCGGACGAGGAACGGCCCCCGCGCGAGCCCGCGCAGCGCCACCGGGTGCCGCCCGGCCGGGAGCGGCCCTGCGAGGGGCACCTGCACCCGCCGCCCCAGCGCGTCGAACACCTCCACCCGGACGACGGCCGGACGCGACAGCGTGAGGGCGAGCGTCGTCTGTCCCCGGAAGGGGTTCGGCCCCGCGAGGTCGAGCCGGATCGCCTCACTCGACGCGACGGGCTCCATCCCCGTCGGCGTGCCTTCCTGGAAGAACGCGCGGAAGGCGAGCGAGGAGTCCACCACGAACGGGTTGATGCCGGGCTGGCTGGCGGCGGTGCGCTGGTAGCGCGCCACGCGGTCGCTCCGCGCGCGGTCGGCCTCCTCGGCGGGGTCCTGGCGGTGCCACGCGAGGAGGACGTCCTTCTGCGCGTTGAAGAACGCGGTGTCGGCCTGGTTCGTCCCGCTCGGGCCGTACATCGCGAAGAAGTAGAACACGGCCCGCGCCACGTCGCCCTTGTACACCTCGCGCGGCTCGAAGAGCGCCCCGCCCAGACGCTCGCTCCAGAGGTCGCGCGTGGCTTCCGGCGGCATCCCCGCCTGCTGCCCGTCGAGGTAGTACCACGCGCTCGTCGACGCGTCGGGGCTCTCGCCGAAGGGGAGGTCGCTCCGCGCGTTGTTGACGGCGTTGCGGGAGGGGAAGAGGTGGTGGAGGTCGCGCTCGGCCGTCCCCGTGGCGCCCTTCGAGCGCGGCCACACGTGCTCCTGCGAAAGCCCGGACCCGTTGTTGTAGACGTCCTGGCTGATGTCGCAGTTGGGGTTGCAGTCGAACGCGACGAAGTAGTCGGTGTAGAGGCAGGACGCGCCGTCCTGGCCGCCCCGGTGCGCGCGGTCGATCACGGCGTACATCGTGTCCTTCGACTGCTCCAGCGAGAGGAGGACGGTGGGGCGGTACGCCGCCGCGACGGCCTGGCGGAGGGCGGCCCCGTGGAGGCCCGGGAAGAGCGTTTGGGGCGGGCTCGTCTGGGCGTGGGCGGACGCAGCGAGCGCGAGGAGGCCGCCGAGGACGGCCACGAACCGGACGGGCATGCGGGCTACCGTGGTGGGGCGCCCGATGATAGGGCGCAGGGGAGCCCCGCCGCTGCCCGTTCCCTGTGAATCCGCGCCGCGTAACCGCGGCTTTACCCTGCGCTACTCGCGCTGCCGCCGGGCCATGCGTGCCGCCTCCGCCTCGGGGGTGTCCTCATCGTCGGGCAATGACACCGCAGGGCGGGTGCCGCCGAGGGCTGCCCTCGCCTCGCGGTCGAGCTCCCACCCCTCGTCGGTCACGATAGCCTCCAGGTGCTCGACGCGCTGCGCGAGCCGCCGCCGCTCGGCCTCCGCTTCCTCCAGCCGGCGCAGCAGGTCATCGAGCACGCGCTGGACGTCGCCGCCCCCGGCCGACAGGTTCTTGCTCCGTTCGACGATGGCCCACGCGATGATGGCGACGAGGGGGATGAGCACCCAGGGCATGGCGGTACCGAGCTAGCGGATGAACGGCAAAATAGGGCGATCGCTGTCCGACTCACTCGGCGGCCATCGGCTTCCCGCTGCCCCGGCCGTGCTCCACCCACAGCGTCTTGACGTTGACGAACTCGCGGATCCCCTCGGGCCCCAGCTCGCGGCCGTACCCGCTCGCCTTCACCCCGCCGAAGGGCACGTTGGGGTGGCTCCGCACCATCGCGTTGACGAACGCGGACCCGCACGCGAGCGCCCGCGCCACGCGCTCGCCCTTCGCCACGTCGCGCGTGAAGACGGCCCCGCCGAGGCCGAACCGCGAGGCGTTCGCCAGCCGCACCGCGTCGTCGGCATCCTCAGCCGCGACGAGGGAGGCGACAGGGCCGAAGATCTCCTCATCGAAGGCAACAGTCCCCTCGCGGACGTTCGCCAGCACCGTCGGCGGATAGAAGAAGCCAGGGCCGTCGGGGATACGCCCGCCGGTGAGCACCTCGGCGCCCTCGGCGACGGCGCGCTCGACCTGGCCGTGGACCTCGTCGCGGAGGTCCTTCCGCGCGAGGGGGCCCACCTGGGTCGCCTCGTCCATCGGGTCGCCCACCTGGAGCGCCGCCATCGCGTCGGTGAACCGCCGCGCGAACGCCTCGGCGATGGGCTTTTCGAGGATGAACCGCTTGGCGGCGATGCAGCTCTCGCCGTTGTTCTGTACGCGCGCCGTCACCCCGATCTCGACGGCGTGGTCGAGGTCGGCGTCGGCGAGGACAACGAAGGCGTCGGAGCCGCCCAGCTCCAGCACCGTCTTCTTGAGCGAATCCGCTGCCGCCGTGGCGACGGCGCGGCCGGCCCCCTCACTCCCGGTGAGCGTGGCGGCGGCCACACGCGGGTCGCGCACGATGCGTTCGACCTGATCGGTTTCGACGGGGAGGTGCTGGAAGACGCCCTCCGCGAAGCCCGCTTCGCGGAAGAGATCGGCGATGGCGTCGCCGCAGGCGAGGACGTTCTTGGCGTGCTTGAGGAGGCCCACGTTGCCTGCCATCACGGCGGGGGCCGCGAAGCGGAAGACCTGCCAGTAGGGGAAGTTCCACGGCATCACGGCGAGGACCGGCCCGAGCGGCTCGTAGGCGACGACGCTCCGGTCCGCCTCGGTGGCGCGCGGCTCGTCGGCGAGGAAGCGCGCGGCGTGCTCGGCGTAGTAGCGGCACCCGAGCACGCACTTCTCCGCCTCGGCAACGGCCTGCGTGATGGGCTTCCCCATCTCGCGGACCATTCGCTCGGCGTGCTGCCGCTTTTCCCGTTCGAGGAGGTCGGCCAGCCGGTTCAGCTTCTCGGCCCGCTCGGCGAAAGGGGTCTGGCGGTGGCGGGCGAAGGCGTCGGCGGCGCGGGCGAGGGCGGCCTCCAAGGCGGCGCCGTCGAGGAGGGCGTGGGTGGCCAGCGGCGCGCCCGTAGTGGGATCGACGGTGGTGTAGGTGGCGGCCATGCGGGGCGGGTGAAATGGGGGAGGAATCCCCGGCGGCGCTTGCGCGGGCGCGGGCGGCTACGCCAACTTGCCGTCGCGACGGTGGGCCGGCGGGCGGCCCGCACGGGCGCCCTGCCTATGATTTAAGGACGGCTACGACGTGAACGGTTCCCCTTCTCGATCCGGTGGGTGGCTCGCCCGCTGGCGCCGGCGGTTCGCGCGCGACGAGGTCACGGCCGCCGGCGTCCGCCGGTCCGACGTCGAGCGCCTCGTGGGGATGCCCGTCCACGACCTGTCGCTGTTCGAGCACGCGCTCCGCCACCGGTCGGTCTTCCGCGGCCTCATCACGACGGGGACGGAGTCGAACGAGCGCCTGGAGTTCCTCGGCGACGCCGTGCTCGGCGCCGCCGTGGCCGAGCGGCTCTACCGCGCCTTCCCCGACCAGGACGAGGGGTTCCTCACGAAGACGCGGGCCAACCTCGTCAACGGGCAGGCGCTGGCCGGGTACGCGCGGCGCATCGGGCTCGGCCCGCTCATCCTCATGAGCGACAACATGGCCGGCGCCGACGGCCGCGAGAACCAGACCATCCTGGCCGACGCCTTCGAGGCCATCGTCGGGGCGCTCTACCTCGACCAGGGGTTCCTCGCGGCGCGGCGGTTCGTGTTCTCGGTGCTCGACCGGTCGGTGGACCTCGACGCGGTGGCCGAGCAGCGGAGCAACTACAAGAGCCTCCTGCTGGAGTTCGTCCAGGCGCGGGGGTGGCCGCAGCCGGCCTACGCCACCGTCGCCGAGGAGGGCCCGAGCCACAGCCGCGTGTTCACCGTCGAGGTGCTCGTGGACGGCGTCCCGCGCGGGCGCGGGCAGGCCCGCTCGAAGAAGCAGGCCGAGCAGCACGCCGCCCGCGAGGCGCTCGACGCCCTCCGCGCTATGGACCGCGCCGAGGCCGCCCGCGCGGCCCGCCCCACCGCGCCTGCTTCCTGATCGTTCATTTCGCCGCCCCGCCTCCTCTCGGAAGGAGGTTAGGAGGAGTCCGTGGTGGCCGGAAACGCCGCCCCTTCTCGGTCGTTGCTGACCGCCCCGCCCCCGCCCCGTCCGATGACCCACCCCGACTGCTTCGCCAACCGCCACATCGGCCCCGACGCCCCCGAGGAGCGCGCGATGCTCGAGGCGCTCGGCTTCGACTCCCTCGAGGGCCTCGCCGCCGCGGCCGTGCCGTCCTCCATCCGGTTCGGGGGGGCGCTCGACCTGCCGCCGGCGCTCACCGAGGCCGAGCTGCTCCACGAGGCGCGCCGCCTGTCGAGCGAGAACCGCCGCTACCGGTCGTACCTCGGGATGGGCTACTACGGGACGCGCACGCCGCCGGTGATCCTCCGGAACGTGTTCGAGAATCCGGGCTGGTACACGCAGTACACCCCGTACCAGGCCGAGATCGCGCAGGGGCGGCTGGAGGCGCTGCTCACCTTCCAGACCGTCGTCTCCGACCTCACGGGGCTCCCCGTCGCCAACGCCTCCCTGCTCGACGAGGCCACGGCCGCGGCCGAGGCGATGACGCTGTTCCACAACGCCGCGAAGGGCGGCGACGCGTTCTTCGTGGACGCGCGGTGCCACCCCCAGACGATCGCCGTCGTGCGGCAGCGCGCCGAGCCGCAGGGGCTCCGCGTCGTCGTCGGCGACTGGCAAGAATTCGAGCCGTTCGCGGGCGTCTTCGGCGCGCTCGTGCAGTACCCGACGACCGACGGCGAGGTGTGCGACTACCGCGCCTTCGCCGAGAAGCTCCACGCCGAGGGCGCCTACCTCGCCGTCGCCACCGACCTCCTCGCCCTGCTCCTCATCGAGGCGCCGGGCGAGTGGGGCGCCGACGTGGCATTGGGGAGCAGCCAGCGGTTCGGCGTGCCGATGGGGTACGGCGGCCCGCACGCCGCCTTCTTCGCCGTGAAGGACGAGTTCAAGCGGCTCATCCCCGGGCGGATCATCGGCGTCTCGAAGGACGCCCACGGCAACGCCGCGCTCCGGATGGCGCTCCAGACGCGCGAGCAGCACATCCGCCGCGAGAAGGCGACCTCCAACATCTGCACGGCACAGGTGCTCCTCGCCGTGATGGCCGCGATGTACGCGGTGTACCACGGGCCCGAGCAGCTCGAAGACATCGCGCTCTACGTGCACGGCCTCGCGAAGCGGCTCGCCGCGGGGGCCGAGCGGCTCGGCCACACCGTCGTCCACCCCGACTTCTTCGACACCGTCCGCCTCCGGCCCGGGGCGGGGTTCTCGGGAGAGGACCTCGTGGCCCGCGCCGCCTCTGAGTTTCAGATCAACCTCCGCCTCTTCGACAACGGCGACGTCGGGATCGCCCTCGACGAGACGGTGACGACGGCCGACGTGGACGACCTCTTCCGCCTCCTCGCGGGGATGGCCGCGCCGGGCTTCTCCGCCGAGGAGGGGGACGCCGCGCCGGCCTACCGCGGCGCGATGGCGCGGACGACGGACTACCTCACGCACCCCGTCTTCCACCGCTACCACGCCGAGCACGAGATGCTCCGCTACCTCAAGCGGCTGGAGAACCGCGACCTCTCGCTCGCCCACGCGATGATCCCGCTGGGGAGCTGCACGATGAAGCTGAACGCGACGGCTGAGATGATGCCCGTCTCGCTCTCCGGCTTCGCGCACCTGCACCCGTACGCGCCGAAGGAGCAGGCGCAGGGGTACGCCGAGATCATCCGGCAGCTTGAAGCGTGGCTGACCGAGATCACCGGGTTCGCGGCCGTCTCACTCCAGCCCAACTCCGGCGCGATGGGCGAGTACGCGGGGCTCCTCGTGATCCGCGCGTACCACCAGGCCAACGGGGGGGCGCACCGGAACGTGTGCCTGATCCCCGCGAGCGCGCACGGCACCAACCCCGCCTCCGCCGTGATGGCCGGGATGGAGGTGGTCGTGACGAAGGTGACCGACAGGGGCGAGGTGGACCTCGACGACCTCCGCGCGAAGGCCGCGCAGCACGCCGACCGCCTCGCCGCGCTCATGATCACGTACCCGAGCACGCACGGCGTGTTCGAGCCGACGATCCGCGAGATCGCCGACCTCGTGCACGAGCACGGCGGGCTCGTCTACATGGACGGGGCGAACATGAACGCGCAAGTGGGGCTCACGCGGCCGGGCGACTTCGGGATGGACGTGTGCCACCTCAACCTCCACAAGACGTTCGCCATCCCGCACGGCGGCGGCGGCCCCGGTATGGGCCCCATCGGCGTGACCGCGCAGCTGGCGCCCTATCTACCGGGGCACCCAGTGATCGAGACGGGAGGTGAGCAAAAAATCGGGGCGGTGGCGGCGGCGCCGTGGGGAAGCGCGAGCATCCTCCTCATCTCGTGGGCCTACATCGCCATGATGGGGCCGGACGGGCTGAAGCGCGCCAGCCAGACGGCCATCCTCAACGCGAACTACATGGCGAAGCGGCTCGAAGAACACTACGACGTGCTCTACCGCGGGCCCAACGGGATGGTGGCGCACGAGTTCATCCTCGACGTGCGGCCGTTCCAGCGCGCGGGTATCTCGGCCGAGGACATCGCCAAGCGCCTCATCGACTACGGCTTCCACGCGCCGACGATGTCGTTCCCCGTGGCGGGCACGCTGATGATCGAGCCGACCGAGAGCGAGAGCAAGGCCGAGCTCGACCGGTTCTGCGACGCGATGATCGCGATCCGCGCCGAGATCCAGCAGGTGGAGCTGGGGCTGATCGACGCGAAGGACAACCCGCTCAAGAACGCCCCCCACACGGCCGCGCACGTGATGGCCGACGACTGGGTGCACCCGTACTCCCGCGAGGCGGCGGCCTACCCGGCGTCGTGGGTGCGCGAGGGGAAGTTCTGGCCGGCCGTGGGCCGCGTCGACAACGCCTTCGGCGACCGCAACCTCGTCTGCGCCTGCCCGCCGCTCGAAGCCTACGCGAGCTAGGGGCTAGCGCCGCTCGCTAGTCGGTCGGCAGCTTCTCGTCAGGGGACGGGCCGAGGTCGGCGGCGTCGCCGGTGTCGGGGATGCCCGACGCGGCGGTGCCCCGTTCGACGTCGCCTTCGGGGCCCTCGTCGGGGAGGCCCTGGGACCGGTTGAGCTTGCGCTGGCGCTTCTCCTCCTGCTTCTTCTTCTTGGCGATGTCGCGCTGGCGCTTCTGGAAGGAGTAGTTCGGCTTAGCCAAAGGGGGCCTCTGTGGGTGGCGGGACGGGGATAGCCCCAAGATAGCCGTTTCTGCCAGTGAGTCCTGTGCCACCTGCCCACTTGAGGCTTAAGGCCCGGGCTAGTTCTCCAGGAAGACGAGGCGGACGGGAAGCACGTCGGTCGGCACGGCGGCGGCGGTGGGCGTGGTGAGGATGTCGGTGCGGACGGTGGCCTCGTCGGTGGGCGTCTCGGGGAGGAGGGCGACGTCGAAGTCAGGCGGGGCGCCGCCGGCGCCGATCACGCCCGCCACGGCGGTGGCGAGGAGCGTCTCGATGGGGATGCCGGCCGGCGCGGGCAGCGTGGCCGACGTGATCCCGCTGCGGACGGCGTCGCGGATGATCCCGGCGAAGGGGCCGAGCACCCCCTCGGCCTCCACGCGGATGCGGGCGGGGTTCTGCCACGGCGCCGCGAGGAACGGCGTCGAGAGGGGGTCGATGGCGGTGGTGTAGGTGGAGGGGTCGGTGTCGGGCAGGAAGAACAGCGAGAGCGGGACGAAGACGGTGGCGTTCCCGAAGGGCACGCTGAGATCGGCCGAGTAGATGAACATGAACCCCTGCGTGCGTGGGGGTACCCCGGTGAAGGCAACGTTGGGGACGAAGGCGAGCCGGTGCCCCGTGACACTGATCACCGGGAGGGTGCCGATGGGGGTCTGGGGATTGATCCCGGCGACGGCGGTCTCGGTCGCGGTGGCGGCGCTGGTGAGGAACAGCCGCGCGAGCGTCTGCATGTCGAAGCAGTCGCCGCCGCCCATGGGAAAACAGGGGGCGGCCCCGCCGGCCGCGATGGCCCACGGGATCGAGCGGTCCTCGCTGTCCTCGCGCACCATCCAGGCGCTCCCGGCGGGGCGGATGGAGGCGGGCCCGAACGTGCTGAAGGTGTCCCGCGGGGCGGCGGCGTTCACGCGGAGGTAGACGAGGTCGCCGGTGTTGTTCGGGACGAACGAGGGGTCGTCGCTGGCCACGGTGGGCTGGGGGTCGTCGCTGCCCGGGCGGGAGGCGGCGCGCGAGAGGGCGACGAGGTGGAAGGTCTCCTGGAACGGAGGGGTGTTCAGGCGGCGCATGCGGAGGCCGACCCCCGTAAGGTCCTGAAGGGGGCCGCCGGAGGTGACCACCTTCGGATTGCGCGTCTGCTCGGTCCGGTCGATCCGCAGGAAGGCGGGCTCGGCCGGGTTACCGAGGCCATCGCGGCCGGCGAGGGTGCCGGTGCCGTAGACGGCGTGTCCGCAGCCCCCGATGAGGAGCGCCGCAAGGGCGAGCACGGCAGGGGAAAAGAGGAGGGAAAGACGGGTCTGCGGCATGGCGCACCTCCGAACGTTGGGGAGCAGGACACCGCGCCTCGATGAGGCGGCGGAGCCCTACAGACACCCCACGGCCCCTCGTTGTAACTCCCCCTCTGCTTTTCCCCCGCTCTATGTCAACGGGCAGGGCGGCTCAGTACTCGGAGAGGTTGTAGAGCACCTTCGCGGAGACGTGGAGCCGCGGAGGCCCATCGCTCACAAGGTGCTCGCTCATGGTCCCGATGGCGGTGACGAGCTTCACGTTGCGGAGGAGCCCGAGTGTCGCGTGGAGCCCGTAGTCGAAGCGGGCAGCGGCGGTGGTGTAGACGACCTCCCCGGCCACCTCCGTCGTTGCCGTCCCGCCCTCGACCCCCACGCCGATCCGGATCTCGTCGTCGAACGCCGGGCCGGTGCGCCCCTGGAGCATCCCGAGGAAGTCGAAGCCGAGCCCCGTGTACCACTGCCCGGCCACCCACGCGGTGTTGCTGAGGACCTCCATGCTGTCGAGCGAGGCCACGGACCCGCGCACGAGGACGGCCTGCCCGAACCCAGCGGCGAGGGCCGCACCGGCCTCCTGCCGCATCTCCTCGATGACCTCGTCGTAGATCGCCGAAAGCCCCGGCACCTCCACGACGCCTTCTCCCTCGTCCTCGCCGATGGGTCCGTCGTCCGGTGGGGTGAGGGCGGCGATGAGCCGGCGCTGCAGCTCCGGGCCCCACCGCCGGCTGCGGAGGGGGTCGCGCGCGTCGAGCAGGGAGACGCGGATACCCCAGCCCAGCCGGACCGACGCCGTGTCGCCCTCCACCGAGGCGGTCCCGAGTGAGAACTGCGTGTTGGCCGCAAGCTGCCGGAAGCGGTTGCCCGTGTAGGCGTCGAGCGACTGGAAGCCGCCGCCCGCGAGCACGTACGGCACGACGTCGAGGGCGAGGTCGGGCCTGAGTGCGCCGCGGGTCAGGAACTGGTCGAGGAAGTGGACGGCGAGCGGCTTGGCGGCGCTGCCCGAGAGCACCCCGGAAGGCGTGACGCCGAGCGCGGCGAACGCGGGTGACTCCGGGACGGCGTAGTCGAGGATGAAGTCGTACGCGTTGAGGGGTTCGTCCTGCGCGTGGGCGACGGGGAGCAGCCCGAGGGAGAGTGCGAGGAGGAGGCGCCGCAGCAGGCGAAGGGGCATGGAGCTCACGGGGCGACGGCGTGGAAGGCGAGGATGAGCGGCCAGGTATAGGCCTTGTTGGATTGGCAGAACGGCACCTTTCGCTCCCAGCGCGTCGGCCGGGAGAGCGGGCAGTACTGGTTGTCCTGCATCACGTGGAGCTCGACCTCCCCCTCGTCGAGGTGCTCGTGCATCGCGCAGGCGCGGAAGCGGATGTGGAGCTCCAGCGTGTCGAGCTCGGCGGCGGCGGGTTCGAGGGTCACCGGGGCACCATCGGACCCCAGGGTGATGGAGGGGCCGATGGGCGTCTGGCCCTGTGCCTTTGGGGTGTAGAGCCGCCCCCGCGCGCCAACGGCGAGGAGGTTCGTGGCCGTCAGGCGGAGCGTGACGGGGCCGCCCTGGGCCTTCACCCAGGCTTGCCGGACGGAGCCGGATTCGAGGACGGGCATCGGCGTAGCGGTCGAGGGAGCAGCGAAGGGCAGCGGAGCCCTACAGACACCGGTGCTTCCGGGATTGTAACTGCCGTGCTGTTAGCGGAGCAGCGCGGCTCCGGCCGCCAGGGCGGCGTCGAGCGTGCCGTCGCCGACGAGCGCCGGCAGGAGGCGCGGCGGCGCGGGCTCGCCCGTGCGGTCGGGCAGCAGGTCGAGCGCGCCCCACCAGACGTCGTGCCAGCGGCCGAGCTTGTACCCCGCGCGGCGGTACACGCCTACCTCCTCGAACCCCAGCGCGCGGTGGAGCGTGAGGCTCGCCTCATTGGGCAGCGCGATGCCGGCGTAGGCGTTGGCGTAGCCCTGCGCGCGGAGCACGGCGAAGAGGGCGGTGTAGAGCGCGCGGGCCACGCCGCGCCGCTGCGCCTCCGGGGCCACGTAGACCGACACCTCGACGCACCACCCGTAGGCCGCACGCTCGCGGTGGCCGGCAGCGTAGGCGTACCCGAGCACCTCCTCCCCATGGGTGCACACGAGCCACGGCCGCTTCTCCAGCGTGGCGGCGATGCGGTTGGCGAACTCGCTTTCCGTCGGTGGCTCTCCTTCGAACGAGATCGCGGTGTCGCGGACGACGGGCGCGTAGAGGGCGAGGCAGCCGGCAGCGTCGGCGGGGGTGGCGAGGCGGAGCGTCGGCATCGGGCC
This sequence comes from Rubricoccaceae bacterium, assembly GCA_035628035.1. Taxonomy (GTDB): domain Bacteria; phylum Bacteroidota; class Rhodothermia; order Rhodothermales; family Rubricoccaceae; genus DASPKS01. Next base: position 3,488 of record DASPKS010000011.1, on the reverse strand, counting down.
TCAGGGGTGCGCGCGGGCGTAGGCGCTGAAGTCGGTGACGGGTGGCTCGGCCCCAGCGTCGCGGAGGAGGAGGGCGATCTGGCCGCGGTGGTACGTGCCGTGGTTGGCGACGTGCGTGGCGATCCGCGCGAGGGGCACCTCGAAGTACTGCCCCGCGAAGTTGTGGTGGGGGATGAGGCGGTCGAGGTCGTCGGCGTCGCGGAGGAGGGCGCGCCAGGCGCGGGCGTTGGCCTCGGCGCGGGCCGCGCTCACCTCGACGTCGATCGCCTCGGGTGTATCGGGCCAGACGTCCTTCACGGTGTCTTGTTCGCGGACGCGGCCGAGCCACGCCTCCGATCCTTTCGTGATGTGCGCGAAGAGGCGGAGGGCGCGGGGGAGCGGCGGCCCGGCGCGGAGGGCGTCGGCGACGCGGGCGTTGGCCCACGCGTCGTAGGCGAAGAGGGCGTCGAGGTGGGCGCGGAGGGGGGAGGCAGCCATCGCGGGCAGGGGCAGGCGACGGCGGGAGCATACTCAGGAATGGCCCCTGGCAACCGAAACGAAGCCGGGGAGTTGAGAGGGGCTCAGGTCCGTGCCCTCACCCCGCGTCTGCCATGCCCGCCGCCACCTCCACGGCCCCTACCACCCGCGAGCAGCTGGCCCTCTTCGCCAAGAACTTCTTCCAGCACCCCAAGATGCTCGGCTCGATCATCCCGAGCTCGCGGTTCCTCATCCGGCGGATCGTGCGCGAGGTGGACTGGGCGAAGGCGCGGGTGGTCGTGGAGTACGGGCCGGGCGTGGGCACCATCACGCAGGCCCTCCTCGCGCGGATGCACCCCGACGCCCGGCTCGTCGTGCTCGAGACGAACCCCGAGTTCGTGGACTACCTGCGGACGACGTTCAAGGATGCCCGGCTCCACGTCGTCCACGGGTCGGCGGCCGACGTGGAGCGCGTCCTCGGCGAGCGCGGGCTGGAGCAAGCCGACGCCGTGATCTCGGGCATCCCCTTCAGCACGCTCCCGGCCGACGTGCGCACGGCCATCGTGGAGGCCACGCGCCGCGTGCTCCGCCCCGACGGGCGGTTCGTCGTCTACCAGTTCTCGCCGCAAGTACTCTCGTCGCTGCGGGCCGCGTTCGCGTCGGTGGGGCGGGGGTTCGAGCCGCGCAACGTGCCGCCGGCGCAGCTCTTCGTGTGCACGCCCTAGCCGGGCAGGGCCCAAAAGCGAAAGGGCGCCTTACGGGGCGCCCCTCGGAGGAGTCCTGGTACCGATGCGCACCGGACGCGCAGGACCTGCGCGGTGCGCCCCCCTTAACAAAAGACTAGGCGCGCGCGATGGCGAGGAGGTCGGCCAGCTCGTCGGCCTTCGGGAGAGCCTGGTCCCCTTCGCCGGCGGCGAGGGCGTCGAGGTAGAACCGGGTGAAGGCGGCGCGCTCCTCCGCGTCGGCGTCGGCTTCTTCGAGGAGGTCGGCGACGGCGTTGAGCTGGGTCTCGGCGACCTGGCCGGCGAGGTAGCGGGCGAAGAGGACGGCGAGGGCGGGGGTGCGCGTAGCGAGGGCGGGGGTCATCGGCGTGCGAGAGGGGGTGGGGGGTACGCCGAGCCCTCTCACAACCACCGTGCCACCTTCACCGGGCCTCCACGCGAGGCCCCTTAGACCCCATCGGCGGGCGAAACAGTCCCGCCCCATTTACGAAACCGGCCCCGGCGTGCTCAGGCGAGCACGATCTGCTTGCGCAGGCGCGCCACGGGGATGTTCGACTGCTCGCGGTACTTCGTGACCGTCCGCCGGGCGATGTTGAACCCCTTCTCGGCGAGCATGTCGGCGATCTTCTGGTCGGAGAGGGGGTGCGCCTTGTCCTCGGCCGCGATCATCCGCTCGATGAGGGCCTTCACCTCCTTGTTCGAGACCTCCTCACCGCTCTCGGTGGCGAGCCCCTCCGAGAAGAAGTACTTCAGCTCGTAGACGCCGAACTCGGTCTGGACGTACTTCCCGTTGACGACGCGGGAGATCGTCGAGATGTCCATCCCGATCTTCTCCGCCACGTCCTTGAGGATCATCGGGCGGAGGTGGCCCTCGCCGTGCTTGAAGAACTCCTCCTGGAGCTCGACGATGGCCGACATCACCTTGAGCATGGTCTGCCGGCGCTGGTTGATCGAGTTGATGAACCACCGCGCGCTCTCCATCCGGCTCTTCAGGAACTGCTTGGTCTCCTCCGCCTGCCCGTTCGCGGAGCGCTTCTTCCGCTGGTCGGCCGAGAGCTGGTTCCACATGTTCCGGTAGTGCCGGTTGATGCGGAGCTCCGGCGCGTTCCGCCCGTTGAGCGCGATGCGGAACTCGTCGTTCTCGAACTCGACGGTGAAGTCGGGCACGACGTAGTTCGTCTGGGCGGTGAACTCGCCCTCGCCCGGCTTCGGGTTCAGCGTGCGGATGAGGTCGTAGGCCTCCTTGAGCTGGGCCTCCGAGAGGTCGAGCTTCCGCATGATCTGGTCGAAGTGCTTCATGGTGAAGGCCTTGTAGGCCTCCCGAAGCATCCGCAGCGCGTTGTCGCGGCCGGGCGTGCCCTCGGGGAGTGCCTCGAGCTGGACGAGGAGGCACTCCTGGAGGTCGCGGCACCCGATGCCGACGGGGTCGAGCCGCTGGATCCGTTTCAGGATCCGCTCGACGTCGGCCTCCGTCAGCATCAGCCCATAGTTGAAGATGACGTCGTCGACGATGGAGGCGAGGGGGCGGCGGAGGTACCCGTCCTCGTCGATGGAGCCGACGATCTGCTCGGCGACGAGCTCCTCGTGCTCGTCGAGGTCGAGGAGGCCGATCTGGTCGCGGAGGCTCTCGGCGAGGGAGACCGCCTGCGGCATGGGGAGCTCGCGCGGCTCGTCCTCCTCGGCGGAGCGGTCTACCTGTGCCTTGTAGCCGTAGAGGTCGTCGGCGCTGTTGAGGAACTCGTCCCAGTCGAACTCATCCTCGCTCTTCCCTTCCGGCTCGCGGTGGTCTGCGTCGGGGCGGTCGGGCGTGGCGGCGTCCTCGGTCTCGGCGACGGGGGCGTCGGTGTTGTCGGTCTGCGCCTCGTCCGGGGCGACGATCTCGTCGGCGTCCTCCTCCCCCTCTTCGAGGAGGGGGTTCGCCTCCAGCTCCGCCTTGATCCGCTGCTCCAGCGCGAGCGTCGGCAGCTGCAGCAGCTTGATGTACTGGATCTGCTGCGGCGAGAGCTTCTGCTGGAGGGACTGTTTCTGGGAGAGGTTGAGCATGGCCGGGAGGCGGCGCGGCAGGCGGAGTATCGGCGCGGCAAACGCCGCAATCAAGAGGTCGGTTCGGCGGCTTCCTTTATGGCGGTCCGTTCGGCCACCGCGGCGCGGAACGCGGCGTACCACGCGGGGCCGTACTTCCGCGTGAGCGGGTCGCGGAGGAAGTCGGCCAGCGCGAGCCCCTCGCGGCGCCCCCGCGCGACGGCCGGCCGGCAGATCCGGACCTGCTCGTAGTTCAGCACCTCGACGGCCTCGTCGCCCTCGCCGACG
>DASPKS010000010.1:0-12128 GCA_035628035.1 Rubricoccaceae bacterium | reverse complement strand
CGCGTCGGGCGGGGTGCTCGGCATCCTGGCGGCGTTCGGGCTGCTCTACCCGCGGGAGCCGATCTACCTCTATTTTTTCGTGCCCGTCCAGGCCCGCTGGGTCGTGCTCGGGCTCGCCGCGCTCGACCTCTACGCGGGCGTGACCGGCACGCAGGCGGGCGTGGCGAACTTCGCCCACCTCGGCGGGATGCTCACGGGCTTCCTCCTGATCCAGCACTGGCGCGGGCGGCTCCCGTGGAGCCCGCGCCGCCGCGCCTGACCGCTCCGCCTTTCCTCTGATGCCGGACGCCGCCTCGCCGATGCTCCGCTTCCGCGTGTGGTACGGGGCGCTCCCCCGGGCGCTCCGCCTGCTGCTCACGGTGAACGTGGTGCTGACGGCGGCGTGGCTCGTGCTCCGGTTCGTGCCAGCGGTCGCCGCGCCGCTCGCGGAGGCCCTGGCGCTCCAGACAGATGCGTCGGCGGCCTTCCGCCCGTGGACGCTCCTCACGTACGCGTTCTTCAATCCCGTCGGCGACTTCTGGGGGCTGGTCTCGTTCGCCTTCGCGATGCTGTGGCTCTACTGGCTGGGGCGGGAGTACGAGGAGGTATACGGGTCGCACCGGCTGTTCGGGCTGTACGTGCTGGCGGCGCTCGTCGGCGCGCTGGCAGCGGTGCTGCTGGCGCTGGCCGGGCGGCCGGGCGCCTACGCCGGCGCGTTCGGCCCCGCGCTCGGGCTCCTGTGCGCCGTCGCCGCCGTGAACCCGCGGCAGGAGATCGGGCTGTTCCTCATCGGCGTGGTGCCGCTGAAGTGGGTCGCCATCGGGTTCGTCGTGCTCGACGCGCTGCTCTCGCCGAACGCCACGCACCTCGGCGCGGCGGGGCTGGGGGCCGTTTTCGGGCTCGCCCAGCGGCGCGACCTTGACCTCGCCTCGTGGGCCCGCCCGCTGTTCCGCCCGCGCCGTGCACGCCCGGCGCCGACGCGCGCGGCACCCGCGCGGCGCCGCTCCGAGCCCCCGGAGGAGGCGCCCCCTCGGCGCCGCCGCGCCGCGCCGAGGCCCAAGCCGGCGCGAGGCGGTCCCTCCGAGGTCGACCGCATCCTCGATAAGATCCTCGAGCAGGGCTACGAGTCGCTGACCGACGAAGAGCGGCGGATCCTCGATGACGCCAGTCGCTCCTAGCCCGGCCCCGAGTGCGCCGCCGGCGGAGCCTGCGCGGGCGCTGTCGGCCCCGCCCCACCCGACGCGCCGTAGCCGCGCCGGGCGGGTGCTCTGGGCGCTCTTCCTCCTCGTGGACGTGCCGCTGCTCCTCGCGGCGGGGGTGGGCCTGGCCGCGCGGTGGCTCCACCCAGGCCCCTTCTGGTGGGCCCAGCTCGTGGCCATCGCGCTGCCCTACCTCGCCGTCCCTGTCGCCCTCGCCGCCGCCGTCCCGCTGGCCGGGCGGCGGAAGGGGTGGCTGCTCGCCCACCTCGTCGCCCTCGTTCTCATTCTGTGGCGGCTCTCGCCGCCCGAGCGGCTCCGCGCGCGCCCCGTGCCCGCCGCCGGCGACCTCGTCGTGATGACGTTCAACGTACCGACGGTCGGGCCGAGCGAGCGGGCCCTCGGCGAAGCGATGGTGGCCGTCGTGCGCGCGGAGGGGCCCACGGTGCTCGCCATGCAGGACGCGTGGGTGACCGCTACCGAGCCGGGCCGCCCCGCCCACCTCGACGTGCAGGTGCGGGCCGTCGCCGAGCGCCTCCCGTACCGCGTCGAGATCCCGGCGCAGTTCGGGTTCAACCTGGGGTGGCGGCGGAACGCCAACGAGGTGCCGCTGCTCGTGCGGGAGGGGGTCGGCAGCTTCGAGGTGATCGAGCAGCGCGCGCTCCGGCTCAGCGGGGACGACGACACGTCCGTCGGCCTCCGCACGCGCTTCCGGTGGCAGGGCCGCGAGGGCGTCCTCTACAACGTGCACCTCCGCTCGTTCGGCGAGCGGAAGCCCTGGAGGGACGACCTCCGCCTCCTCGATCCGACGACGTGGCTCCCGTATGTCCGGCAGTACCGGAGCGCGTACCGCTTCCGTGCGCGCGACGTGGACCGGATCGCCGACGCCCTCGCGCGCGAGCGGCTCCCGGTCCTCCTCGTCGGCGACTTCAACGACACCCCCGATACGTGGACGTACCGCCGGCTCTCGCGCGGCCTCCGCGACGCCTTCCGCGTGGCCGGCGACGGGCTCGGCCGCACCTACCACTCGCGGAAGCCGTTCGTCCGCATCGACTACGTGATGGCCGACCCGGCCTGGGAGATCGTGGCCGCCCGCGTCCCCGACGTGCGGCTTTCCGACCACCGACCCGTCGTCGTCCGCCTGCGCTGGCGGGAGGAATAAACGCACACGCCGGGCCCCCCTCCGCACGTTCCTATCTTCCGGCCCGCGCCGGCCCCCCGAACGATCCTCGCTCCCGATGTACGCCCGTTTGTTCGCTTTCGCCTTCGTGCTGGCCGCCCTCGCCGCCGGCCCCGCCCGCGCCCAGTTCTACGACCAGGACGAGATCGGCGCGCTGCTCTACCAGCACCGCGACAGCCTCGACTTCATCCCCCAGGTGACGTTCCGCTACCACGTCGTCCGCCACCCGATGAACAACTCGGTGCTGGGCCGGATGGAGCTCTACCGCGAGGTGGGTCGCGGCGACGTCAACGAAGGCCGGCGGATGCTCACCGGCGCCGTCGAGTTCTTCAACGGGTTCCGCATCGGCGACCTCGCCATCGGCGACACGATCATCCTCCCGAGCCACTACGACCTCGACTTCCGCGCCTACGCTCCGTTCCCGCGCTCCTACCCGGGGGCCGAGGGCTTCGACAAACTCCTCATCCTCCACAAGGGGGTGCAGTCGTGGGCGGCGTACGCGAACGGGCGGCTCGTCCGCTGGGGCCTCATCAACACCGGCGCGTCGGGCTCGCCGACGCCAGGGGGGCGGTACAACGTGAACTGGCAGACGCCCTTCCGCGTGTCGTCGCTCAGCCCGCCCGGCGAGCGGTGGGAGATGCGATGGGTCTCGAACATCGACCACGCCGAAGGCATCCACCTCCACCAGTACTCCATGCCCATCGGGGCGCCGGCCAGCCACGGCTGCGTCCGCCTCATCATGGCCGACGCGCAGTGGATCTACAACTGGGTCGACCCCTGGGTGACGACGGCCGGGCGCGGCCAGATGGGCGGGCGGATCCTCCGGCAGGGCACGACGGTCCTCGTCCTCGGCGAAGGGGAGGAGCCGGCGGGCCCGCCGCGCCGGTTCGTACACACCGGCGCCGGGCCGGCGCTCCGCATCGTCGAGCTCCCCGACGATCCGTACAGCGTGCCGCCGGGGACGGAGCAGCAGCGGTTCTTCGACCGGCAGCGCCAGCAGCGCGCCCAGCGCGGCCGCTGAGGCATCTTCTCGTGCTCTTGGGGAAGCGGCCCTGAACCGGCGCCGCGCGGCCTCGTAGCACGCCCGGTCGCCCAGCCCCCGTTTTGATGCAGCCCCAGGCCCCGCAGCGCCCCCGCCGCCTCTCGCGCGCCGTCCACGTCGGCCCTGTCCAGATCGGCGGCGGCGCGCCGATCTCTGTCCAGTCCATGACGACGGGGAAGACACACGACGTCGAGAACTGCCTGGCGGAGATCCGCCGGCTCGCCGAGGCCGGCGCCGACATCGTTCGCGTGGCTGTGCCGCGCCCCGAGGACGCCGACGCCCTCCCCGAGATCGTCGGCGGGAGCCCCGTCCCCATCGTCGCCGACATCCACTTCAATTACCAGTACGCCCTGAAGGCCGTCGAGGCGGGCGTGGCGAAGGTGCGGATCAACCCCGGCAACATCGGGAAGGAGGAGTGGGAGCGGGAGGTGCTCCTCGCCGCGAAGGCGAAGGGGATCCCCATCCGGATCGGCGTCAACTCCGGCTCGCTCGAAAAAGACATCCTCGACAAGTACGGCTTCCCCCAGCCGGAGGCCCTCTACGAGAGCGCCATGCGCCACGTGGAGGTGTGCGCGCGCGAGGGGTTCGAGGACGTCGTGATCTCGGTGAAGCACTCGGACGTCTACTACATGATCCAGGCGTACCGGCTCCTCGCCGAGCGGACCGACTTTCCCCTCCACCTCGGGGTGACCGAGTCCGGCTCCGTCCGCAACGGGACGATCAAGAGCAGCATCGGGATCGGGACGCTGCTCGCCGACGGGATCGGCGACACCATCCGCGTGAGCCTCGCCGCCGACTCCGTGCACGAGGTGGAGGTGGGCCACCAGATCCTCAAGAGCCTCCGGCTCGGCCGCCCCGGCGTCAACGTGATCGCGTGCCCGACGTGCGGGCGCCTCGCGGCCGATCTCTTCTCGGTGGTGGAGGAAGTGGAGGCGGCCATCGACCAGCGGAAGTTCGCAAAGGACCTCAGCGTGGCCCTGATGGGGTGCGCCGTGAACGGGCCGGGCGAGGCGGCCGGGGCCGACCTCGGCGTGAGCCTCGGGCGCGGGCGCGCCCACCTCTTCAAGCGCGGCGAGATCGTCGGGACCGTCGACCAGGACGAGATCGCCGACGCCGTGATCGCGCTCATCGAGCAGTGGGAGGAGCCTCCTACGGGCGACGGCGCGGCGGGAGGGGAGGGCCCCCCTCCGGCCTGAGAGGGCATTCCGGGGTACCCCTCGGCCGCGGCTGACCGGGAAAAGGTGTAAGCGATTACAGCCGCTTACAGGGAGCAGTCCCTCGGCGAGGAAGGGACAAGAAGCGCAGGCAGCGCGGTTTCGCCGATCCGGAGCCACGCCAGCCCTTGACGGATATCGGGGTGTTACCCTATTATCGGCTGAAAGCGCTTCCATCCGCGCTTTCACACCGCCCCGCTGGCCGTCACCATCTACGATATCGCCGAGCGCGCCCGCGTCTCGATCGCCACCGTCTCGCGCGTGTTCAACGACCACCCCCGGGTGTCAGAGGACACCCGGCGGCGGGTGTTCGACGTGGCCGAGCAGCTCGGCTACGAGCCCCACGCGAGCGCGCGGAGCCTGGCTCGCCAGAACACCCAGCTCATCTCGGCCGTCGTGCCGATGATGACCTCCTACTTCTTCATGGAGGTCCTCCGGGGGCTGCAGGACCGCCTCGACGAGAGCGCTTACGACCTCCTCGTCTACGCCAGCCGTACGCTCGACAAGGTGGACGGCCCGCTGGCCCGGGCCATCCAGCGCGGCCGCGCCGACGGCCTCCTCCTCGTCTCGACCCCCCTCGATGACGAGCGCGCCGCCCGGCTCCAGGCCGCCCGCCGCCCCGTCGTCCTCGTCGACTCGTTCCACCCGGACTTCGACTCGGTGAGCGTGGACAACCGGAAGGGCGGGTGCGAGGCCACGCGCCACCTCATCCAGCTCGGCCACGAGCGGATCGGGCTGCTCCTGCCGAACCTAGAATCAGTCCCCGCCGCCGAGCGCTACGCAGGCTACCAGGACGCCCTCCGCGAGGCGGGTATCCCGCTGGACGAGCACCTCGTCCACGCGAGCGACGACCGGGTGCAGCACGGGTACGCCCGGTGGGCCGGCTACCAGGCCATGCAGCGGCTCCTCGCCTGCCCCGACCGCCCGCGCGCCGTCTTCGCCGCCGCCGACGTGCTCGCCCTCGGCGCCCTGCGCGCCGTCCGCGAGGCCGGGCTCCGCGTGCCCGAAGACGTCGCCCTCGTCGGGTTCGACGACATCGCCACGAGCGCCTACGTGGGGCTGACCACGCTGCGCCAGCCGATGTACGAGATGGGCAAGCTGGCCATCGAGAAGCTGCTCCGGCGGCTGGCCGACCCCGACATGCCGCCGTCGCACACCATCTTTGCCCCCCGTCTCGTGGTACGCGATTCGTCGGGGGCGCCCGTCGAGCTCCTCAGCACCGACGGCATGGACGTTCGCTTCTGATGCGGCGGTTCGACCCCATAGCGACCCTCCGGCACGCGATCCTTGTTGGAACCGCGATGGTTGCGGTGGCCGGCTGCCGTGACAGCGATCCTACCGTCGCCGCCGTCGTCGCCGACACGCCGATCACGACGGCCGCCCTCTCCGACGCCTACGCCCGCCTCGTCCTCCGCGCCGGCCTCCCCGGCGGTGACGCGGCGGTGCGGGACCGCGTGCTGGAGAGCCTCATCCACCGCCAGCTCGTCATCCAGGAAGCGTGGGACGGCGGCATCCGCGAGACCCCCGAGTACCGCGAGGAGGAGGCGCGCGTCCGCCGCAAGCTCCTCATCGATTACTACGTCGAGCGCGTGGTGTTCGACACGCTCCGCGTGACGGACGAGGAGCTACGCGACCTCTTCTTGCGCGCGAACACCGTCTACGAAGCGCGGCACCTCCGTGCGGGCTCCCTGGCAGAGGCGCAGGCGCTCCGCCGCCGCCTCCTCGCCGGCGAGACGTTCGAGGCCCTCGCCCGCGAGGTGTTCGCCGACCCGACGCTCGCCCGCAATGGCGGCTTCCTCGGGGAGTTCGGCCACGACGAGATGGACCCGGCTTTCGAGATGGCGGCCTTCACCACGCCCGTCGGCCAAATCTCCGAGCCCGTCCGTACGGCGCAGGGGTGGAGCGTCCTCCGCGTGGAAAGCCGCGCGACGCGCCCGCTCCTGACCGAGACCGAATTCCAGACGCGCCGCGACCCGCTCCTCCGCTACGAGCGGCGCCGACAGCGCACCGAGGCCCGCTTCCAGTTCAGCCGCCGCGTCCGCGACGAGGTGGCGCCGCGTTTCCACGAGGCCGCGCTCGACCGCCTCGCCGCGCTCGCTGCCGGCGGCACCCTCGCCGCCGACGCGGCGGAGACGTGGTACCGCACGCCGCTCGTCACGTTCACCTCCCAGCAGGGCGGACGCCGGACGTGGACCGTCGCCGATGTGGAAGCGCAGGCGCAGCTCGCCGGCGACGAGGCGCGGGCCGCCGTGCAGGACGAAGCCTCGCTCCGCGAGTTCATCGAGGGGCTCGTCGTGCGCGAGGAGCTGGTAGCCCGCGCGAAGGCGCGCGGCTACGAGCGCGCCCCGCGCTACGAACAGACCCTCGCCGAGGCTCTCGCCGAGTGGGTGTTCGACCAGGCCCAGCGCCTCCTCCGCGAGCGGTTCGCGCCGAGCGAGGACACCCTCCGCGCCCACTTCGCGGCCCACCGCGACAACTACCTCACGCCCGAGCGCGTGCGCGTCCACGAGATCCTCGTCGCCACGCGCGCCGAGGCGGCGGCGCTCAAGGCGCAGGTCGAGGCCGGGGCCGACTTCTCTTCGAGAAGCTCCGCTTTCGCCGCCCTTGCCCGCGCCCGCTCGCTCCGGCCCGGCAGCGCCGCCGCCGGCGGCGACCTCGGCTACGTGGACCGCGCTGCGCTCGGGATGCTCGCCGAGCCGGTCTTCGCCGCGCGCCCCGGCGCGGTGGTCGGGCCCCTGGAGGTGGCCGGCCGCTACGTCGTTCTGCTCCGGGGCAACACCCAGGACCCCCGCCCCATGACGTTCGCCGAGGCCCGCGACCAGGTGGCCGAGGACCTCGACCTCACCTACGCCCAGGCGCGCCTGGCCGAGCACGTCGGCCGGCTGCGCAGCCGCTACCGCGTGGAGGTCCGGCCCGAGGCCGTCCGCCGGGTCCGCCTGATCTCCTGACTCCCGCTCTCGCTACCGCCGCGTCCATGCGCCCCTCCGCTTCGCTCCGCGCCCTTCGCCTTCGCTTCGCGTTGCCCCTCGGGGTTTTCGTCGGAGCGCTCGTGCTCGCCCCCGCCGCGCTCGCGCAGACGACCGGGAAGATCACCGGCCGCGTCACCGACGCGGCGACGGGGGAGACCCTCCCCGGCGTGAACATCGTCGTCGAAGGGACCACGGTCGGCGCAGCGACGGACATCGACGGGGAGTACACGATCATCGGCATCCGACCGGGGACGTACACGGTGGTGGCCTCCTACGTCGGCTATGCCACCCAGCGCACTGAGAACGTCCGCGTGAGCGTGGACCTCACGACGGAGGTGGACTTCCGCCTCGGCGAGGAGGACATCCAGGGCGAGGAGGTCATCGTGCAGGCCGACGCGGAGCTCGTCCGGCCGGACCTCACGAGCGCCGAGTTCCGCGTGACGAGCGAGCAGATCGAGAGCCTCCCCGTGCAGGAGCTCGGCGACGTGCTCACGGCGCAGGCCGGCGTGACCACCTCCGGGGGCGGCATCCACATCCGCGGGGGGCGCTCGAAGGAAGTCGCCTACTTCATCGACGGCGTCCGCGTGACCGACTCCTACGACGGGAGCCAGGCCGTCGTGATCGAGAACGATGGGATCGAGGAGCTCCAGGTCATCGCCGGCACCTACAACGCGGAGTACGGCCAGGCCATGAGCGGGATCATCAACGTCGTCACGAAGGACCCCGGCGACACCTTCGAGGGCTCGTTCGAGGCGTTCTCCGGCACCTACGTCGTCACCGGCGACGGCGGCGCCGACGCGCTCCGCTCGGCCAACCCGGACGACTACCCCGTCCGCAACGAGTTCACCTACTACGGGGTGGACCCCTACTCCTACCTCGATCTCGACCCCGCGCAGTACTCCAACCTCCAGGGCTCGCTCTCGGGGCCCATCCTCGGCAGCCGCCTCGGCTTCTTCGCGCTCGGCCGCTACTTCCGCAACGACGGGTGGCTCTACGGCGCCCGCGTGTTCAACCCCGACGGCACGCGGGGCGACTCCGCGCTCGTTCCGATGAACGACTACGAGAAGTTCAGCGGGCAGGCCACGCTGAAGTTCCAGCTCAACCGCGCGATGCGGCTCTCGCTCACCGGGCTCGGCTCCTACGCCACCGGGACGAACCTCACCAACTACCTCGGCTTCCGCCAGAACCCCGAGGGGCTCCCGACCTACTACGACCGGGGGGTCAACGTGAACCTCCAGTTCCAGCACAACCTCTCCTCGACGGCCTTCTACACGGCGAACCTCACCACGTTCTACAAGGACTTCCGGTCGTACGCCTTCGAGGACCCCCTCGACCCCCGCTACAACGACTTCCTCATCAACACGCCCGACTCGCTGGAGGTGGCGCCGGGCGTCATCGAGCGCATCCCCACCGGAACCGGGCGGTTCCTCCGCGGCGGCGTCGACCTCGGGCGGTTCCACCGCACCACCACGGCCTACACCTTCAAGACCGACTTCACCTGGCAGGTCCTCGAAGAGCACCTCCTCAAGACGGGCGTCGAGGCCCGCGTGGACGAGCTCTTCCTCGAGAGCTACTCCCTCATCCAGGACAGCTCGCGCACGAGCCCGGACGGGCTGATGGTCCCCGGCCAGAACACCAACGAGTTCCAGCGCCTCGACGACGTCCGCCCCTTTACGCTCAGCGCCTACGTCCAGGACAAGATGGAGTACGAGGCGTTCATCGTCAACGCGGGCCTCCGCGTCGACTACTTCGACTCGAGCGGGCAGATCCCCGCCGACCCCTCTGACCCGAACGTCTTCAACCCGCAGCGGCTCATCAACCGGTACCACGACCTCAACGGGAACGGCCAGATCGACGCCGACGAGGAGCGCGACGACAACCGGACTACGCTGGAGGAGCGGCTCGCCTACTGGTACACCGACGCCGAGCCGAAGGTGCAGATCTCGCCCCGCCTCGGGGTGGCCTACCCCATCACGAGCAGCGGCGTCATCCACTTCTCGTACGGGCACTTCCTCCAGATCCCCACCTTCGAGTACCTCTTCAACAACCCCGGCTACCGCATCGGCACCTCGTCGGGCACCTACGGCCCCTACGGGTTCGCCGACATCGAGCCGCAGCGGACGGTGATGTACGAGATCGGGCTCCAGCAGGGGTTCGGGCGCGACTTCCTCCTCGACGTGACGGGGTTCTACCGCGACGTCCGCGACTGGGTCTCGGTGAGCCCGCCCATCGAGGCGACGCTCCCCGGCGTGGCCTACCTCGTCTACACCAACCTCGACTTCTCGAACGTCCGCGGCATCACGGTCGCCTTCGAGAAGCGGTTCAACGGGCGGTTCTCGTTCGACGCCGACTACACGTTCCAGATCGCCGAGGGCTCGAACTCCTCGCCCGAGGAGGCCATCGCCGCGCAGACCGGCGGCGACGCCCCGCGGCTCCGGGTGATCCCGCTCAACTGGGACCAGCGCCACACCTTCAACGCGAGCGTGTTCGTGGGCGGGCGCACGTGGGGCGCCTCCACGCTCGTCCGCCTCGGCGCCGGGTACCCCTACACCCCCGTCCGCGGGCGCGGCGAGGTCATCGGGATCCCCCCGGCCGTCCCCACCAACTCGGACCGCCGGCCGTCCACGTTCCAGGCCGACCTCTACGCCTACCGCGACTTCCCCGTCGGCCGATTCACGCCCCGCGTGTACCTCCAGGTCTACAACCTCCTCGACACCCGCAACGCCGTCAACGTGTTCGGCGACACCGGCCAGCCCGACGTGACGCTCGACATCCCGGCCCGTGAGACCATCGACGCCGGGTACTACTTCCGCCCCGACTTCTACGCCGAGCCGCGCCGCGTCCAGCTCGGCCTCCAGGTCAGCTTCTGACCGGTCCGCTTCCGGCCATGCGCGCCCGCCTCACCCCGATGCCCCGTCCCTTCCTCGCCTGCCTTCGCTTCGCGCTGCCCTTCGGGGTTCTCGCCGGGCTCGCCGCGCCGCTGGCCGCCGCCCAGGGGACCATCGACCGCGACCACGTCCCCTCCGACGAGCGCGTCAACCTCTTCGAGCGCCGCCAGACCGACATCGACGGCAACCGCGTCCGCGCGACGGTCTTCAACTTCGGCCAGAACGGGCGCACGGCGGCCGTCCCCGGGGAGGTCCCCTTCGAGTGGCCGAAGAACACGCGCCAGCACTACATCGCGTTGACGGCGCTCTTCGCCGGGGCTGAGGTGCAGGGCCGCGATGGCGACCGCGAGTACATCGTCGACGTCCCGAACTACCGCACGAACCAGGCCAATCCCAACGAGGCGTGGACGTTCGCCCCCATCGGGGGGTACGTCAACCCCGCCGACGAGGACCTCGGCGTGGCCCGGAGCGACCGCCCGGAGACGTGGCCGCCCTTCTGGCCCGACAAGGAGGAGGACGAGAACGACCCGGGCTGGGCCGGCTCGTGGAGCGGGTACTTCGGGAAGAACGTCTTCAACGCCGACCTCGAGATCTACTACAAGATGGGCGACGACGAGTACGCCCGCCCCGGGAACTCGTACTACCCCGACACGACGGACCTCTCACGGCGCGGGCTCGGCCTCCTCGTCGACACCCGTGTGATGGCGTGGAGCCAGATCCTCATCCAGGATGCCGTCTTCATCCTCCACGCCGTCAAGAACGACGGCACCGAGGACCTCTCCTCCGTCGGCGTCACGCTGTGGCTGGCCGACCTCGTTGGCGGCGACGGCGACAACAGCGACGACCGCCCGTTCTTCGACCTCCTCCTCGACACGGCGTTCATGACCGACCGCGACGGGGTCGGGAACGTTGCGTTCCTCGAGTCGAACACCCCCGTCGGCGCGGCCGTCGCGTTCTTCCTCGAGAGCCCCGGGAATGCCACCGACCGCATCGACAATGACGGCGATGGCTCGACGGCCGACGTCGCCGGCGAGTTCAACGAGTTCGGGATGACGACGGGGGAGCCGGGCGGCCCCGTCATCGCCCTCAACTACATCGTCGGCGAGGGCGACCAGCCCGGCGACGCCGGCGCCCGCCTCCGCTACGACGGCATCGACAACAACGGGAACGGCCTCGTCGACGAGGACTCGACCTACGCGGTCTTCGGCGACCAAGTTGGCGTCGGAATGGCCGACCGCATCGACAACGACAACGACGGCGAGGAGGGGAGCCCCGTCGTGACGGCCGCGATGGTGACGGAGGCGGCCGGCGACGCGTGGAACCGCTGGCCGGCCGTCCCGCAGCCGTACCAGGGCCAGCCCGTCCACCTCCTCCAGGTGCGGAGCGAGGACGTGGGGCTGCGGTTCAGCGACGGCATCGACAACGACAACGACTGCGCCGGCGCGGCCCCGTTCGACTACCTCTGGGAGCCCGGCAGTCCCACCGTCACGCAGGCGATGATCGACCAGGCCGCCGCCGACGCGCCCTACTTCCGCTTCAACGTCCCCGACACCGACGTCATCCTCTACGACGTGCGCCAGGACGACCTCGGCCGGTGCTACGCCGACGGGGTGGACAACGACGAGGACGGCGGGGTGGACGAGGGGATGGACGAGTGGAT
>DASPKS010000009.1:0-5823 GCA_035628035.1 Rubricoccaceae bacterium | reverse complement strand
CCCGGATCGCCAGCACCCGCACGTGGTGGCGGTCGGCTTCCTCTTCGAGCCCGAGCGCGTTGTACGTGTCGCCGAGGAGGTGGTGGAGGTCGGCCTGGAGGTCTGGCTGGGCGGCGAAGTCGCGGTCCACGCGTCGGGCGGCCTCGTCGAGGACGGCGCGGACCGGCGTGTCGGGCCCCTTCGCCTCGCCCTCGACGTACCAGCTCGCGTTGGGCGCGCGGAGGATCTGCTCGAGGAAGGCCGCGACGGCCTCGGCACGCGCGGTCTCGCTCTGTGCGACCTCCGTGGCACGGAGCGCGCGGTCGCGCTCAGCCGTCAGCCGCGCGGTGTAGAACGCGACGAGCGCGACCGCACCAGCCACGACCGCCGTAGCCGCGAGCACCCCCGCGCGGTGCCGCCGCACGAACCGCCCGAGCCGGTACCCCGCCGTGGCGGGGCGCGCCTCGACGGGGAGCCCATCGAGGGAGCGCCGGAGGTCGTCGGCCAGGGCGTCAGCCGAGGGGTAGCGGCGCGCGGGCTCCTTCGCCATCGCCTTCTGCACGATGGTGTCGAGGTCGCCGCGGAGGGCGCGCCGCCGCTCGGGCGGAGCCACGGCCGACGGGCGCGGTGGCTCCGTCCCGCACACCACCCGCTCGGCCTGCGCCGCCGTGAGCGACCCGACGTCGTACGGGCGGCGGCCCGCGAGCAGCTCGTAGAGCACCACGCCGAGGGCATACACGTCCGTCGCCGTCGTGACGGGCTGGCCGAGGAGCTGCTCGGGCGCGGCGTAGGCCGGCGTCATCGGGCCGGGGCCGGTGCGTGTGAGGAGCGCCTCGTCGGAGGAGAGGAGGCGGGCGATCCCGAAGTCGAGCAGCTTCACCTGCGGCCTTTCGCTTCGCCCGTCTACGAGCACGTGCGCCGGCTTGAGGTCGCGGTGGACGACGAGGTTGCGGTGGGCGTAGGCCACGGCCTCGCACGCCTGGAGGAACAGCCGGAGCCGCTCCTCGACGCCCAGCCGATGGCGGTCCGCGTGGGCCGTGATGGGCTCGCCGTCGACCAGCTCCATCGCGAGGTAGGGCACGCCGTCGGGGGTGACGCCGCCATCGAGGAGGCGCGCCACGCCGGGGTGGTCGAGCCCGGCCAGCAGCGCGCGCTCGCGGAGGAAGCGGGGGCGGAAGTCGGCGTCGCCGCCGGCGTGCATGAGCTTGAGCGCGGCGTGCTGCGTGAAGCTCTCGTCGGCGCGCACGGCGCGGTACACCGCCCCCATCCCGCCGCGCCCCAGCGGCGCGTCGAGCCGCCACGGGCCGACGCGCTGGCCGAGGCGCGGGTCCGCGTGCGCCTCCCCGTCCGCATGGCGGGCGAGGGCGGGGCGGTCGAGGAGGCCCGTCTCGGCGACGTGCTGCGTGAGGAGGGCCGCGACCTCGCGGCGGATGTCGGTGTCGTCGCACGAGGCGGCGAGCCACGCCGCGCGCGCGTCGGTGGGGCGGTCGAGCGCGTCGAGGAAGAGCGCCGAGACGCGGGCGTGCCGGTCGGCGGGCGTCACGCGGCCTCCGAGAGGGCGTGGTGGAGCCACGCACGGGCGACGGTCCAGTCGCGCTTCACGGTGGCCTCGGAGCGCCCGAGCACGTCGGCGGCCTCGGGGACGGTGAGCCCGACGAAGTACCGGAGCTCGACGACCTCGGCCTGCCGGGGGTCGAGCGCCGTCAGCCGTGTGAGCGCCTCGTCGAGAGCGAGGAGCTGGTCGGGCGCTTCGGGGGGGGCGAGGCGGCCCTCGTCGAGGGGGAGGTGGGCCGCGCCGTCGCCGCGCTTCTGGCGCTGCCGCGCGCGGGCGTGGTCCACGAGGACGCCGCGCATGACGCGGGCGGCCACGCGGAAGAAGTGCTGGCGGTCCACGAACGCCTTCCCGCCGCGCGCCAGCTTCTCGTAGGCCTCGTGCACGAGCGCCGTCGTGTTGAGCGTGTCGCCGGGCGTGCGGCGGCGGCGCTGCTGCTGCGCGAGGGCGTGGAGCTCGTCGTAGACGACGGGGATGAGGCGGCTGAGCGCGTCGGCATCGCCGTCGTGGGCCTGCGCGAGTAGGCGCGTGATATCGTCGTCGGGTGGAGGCACGCCGCAGGCAGGGGTGGGGAAGGGGCGCGGGAGGATAGGGCGCGTGGCCTCTCCTCGCAACGGGCGCCGCGGGCGATTTGCAGGGGCCATGAGCCGGTCCGCCCTGAAACGTCGGTAAGAGGATACCCCCGTATGCCTTCACCGTCCGGTCCCGCTCCGATGCCTCGCTCTCAACTCCTCCTCGCCTTGCTGGCCACGCTCCTCGCCTTCGCTGCGCCAGCAGCCCACGCGCAGACCGTCCGTGACAGCGTGCGGATGTCGCTCTCCGTCTTCGAGTACGTTCGCACCACCGAGAACGGGTTCAACTGCGGGAGCGGGATCGTTGCCACGTGGCCCGACGTGGCCGCCCAGGTGCTCGGCCGCCCCGGTAGCTACTCCGACTATAGCCGGGTCGCCACCGAGGGGATGTACGTCCCCGCCGGGTGGGGGGAGACCGGGACGAGCCCCGATCACGGGATCGTCGTCCCCGACAACCACTTCGGCCACATCGCCCACTGGGGGTGGGGCGTCGGCCCCGGCGCCCCCCCCGCGAGCTGCGCCGAGGGCGCCAGCGAGCGCCGCTCGCTCCTCGGCGGGAGGTGGACCGTCCTCAACGGGAGCCCCTACAGGATCACGGAGTGGTACGCCGTCTTCAACGTCCCCAACAGCCACCCCATCGCTGTGTTCGGGTGGGAGCAGGGCGACGGGCTCGCCGTCGCGTTCGATGGCTCGTTCGAGAGCGGGCTCTCCCACGAGGTGGACGTGACGGCGCCGCAGAACCGGCGGCCCGTCTCTGCCTACGCGTGGACGTTCGGCGACGGCCAGACCGGCTCCGGCGACCGCCCGAACCACACCTATGCGCAGGAGGGGGAGTACCTCGTCCGGCTCACCGTCACCGACGACGACGGACAGCAGAGCACGTACGAAGAGACGGTGGAGGTAACGGCCGCCCGCCTCCGCGTGGAGGTGGAAGCGCCCGACGAGGCCCCCGTGGAGAGCGAGGTCGAGGTCGTGGCCACGATCACGAACGTGGGCACGGAGCCGGTCTACGACGTCGAGGCGCGGCGGGAGTTCACGTTCGACACCCGGATCGACGAGGCGCTCAACGTGGAGGGCTCGCGGCAGCAGAGCCCTGAGCTCACGCCGACCGCGCTACCGGCCGGGGAGACCGTGGTCGTCACGAGGCCCCTGCTGGCCCCCGGGGAGTCGTTCGAAGTCCGCCGGACGTACCTCGTCGAGGCGCCTGCGGAGTACCGCGCGCCGGACTCCACGAACTACGACCCCGTAGAGTCCCGCGTGGAGTGGGACCTGTTCATAGTGGCGGGCCAGGATGCGGGCGAGGAGCCTGTGGACGTCCAGCGACCCTGCGTCGGGTGGGGCCCCGGTGGGGGGTGCGCCGATACCACGCGGATCCCCCTTGAGGCGGAGGCCGGGCTCGTCGTGAACTCCGACCAGGACCTGGCCGATGAGGAGGCAGGGGACGAGGAGTGCGACACCGGGGAGGAGGTGGAGGTCGAGGGCGAGATGGTGCCCGAGTGCACGCTCCGCGCTGCCATCGAGGAGGCCAATGCCAGCGGGGGGCGGACGATCACGTTCGAGATCCCTGGTGGAGGGCCGCACACCATCACGCCCACCACCGCGCTGCCTCGGATCACCAGCCCCCTCGCGCTCGACGCGACGACGCAGCCGGGATACAGCGCGCTCCCCGCCGTCTACCTCGACGGGCAAGGGGCCGGAGGGGGCGACGGGCTCCGGGTAGGCTCCAGCGGTGTGACGATCCGGGGGCTGGCCGTATTCGGATTCGGCGGCCACGGCATCGTCATCGAGGGCGGGTCGGGCCACCGGCTCGAGGCGCTCGTGGTGGGGACCGACCCGGCCGGGACGGCCGGGATCGGCAATGGGGGGGACGGTATCCGCGTGGAGGGCGGCGCCGGGATCACGATCGGGGACGAGGAGGCGCCGGCCATGGAGGGGCGGGCCGGCGGCGGGTTCGAGTTCGACGTGGCCGTGGCGGGCAACGGCGGCCACGGCATCCACTTCTACGACCCCGCGTTCGCCGCGGCTGTGCGGGCCCGCCGGATCGGCGAAGCGTCGAGCTTGCAGCGGAATATGACAGTCGGTCACTTGTTGGTCGGGATCATGCCCTCGGCGCTCCTGCCGAACGGGCTGAGTGGCCTCCGTGCCTTCGGCGCGAACGGGCTCACAATGAACCAGACGTGGATCGGACCCAGCGGGGCGCACGGGCTCGACGTCGAGGCGTCGATGAACGTGCTGTTCCGGTCGGGCTCCATCGGGAAGCTCCGGCCCCTCGTGACGGAGCCTTCCCACCTCGCGGGGACGGTCAACAGCGCCCTCCGCATCTTCGAAAGCATGAACGTGACGGTGGGCTCCGACAACGCCAGCGACGACCCCGTCGAGGCCATTGCCTCGGGCGGGTGGATGATGGAGGTCGAGGGCTCGGACGGTGTCGAGGTCCGCAACGTCTTCGGCGGGGTCACGCAGGCCCCTGGGGACCTCCCGCCCGACTTCCTCGAACGGATGGCCAACCAGATCGGCGGCCTCTCGATCAGGAACTCGCCGAACGTGACCGTGGGCGCCATCGGCGTCCCGACCGTATTCGCCAACAACAACGGCCCCGGCGTGCGGGTGCTCGGGCAGCTCAGCGACACCTTCCAGCTCATGGCCACCATGCTCGGCGCGGAGCCCGGGGGCACGCCAGACCTCGGGAACGCCGGGCACGGGCTGGAGATCGGCGACGGAGTGCCCGCCTTCGCGCTCGGCGGCGACGAGGAGGCCGCGCGCGTGGTTTCGGGCGGGAACGGGGGGTACGGCTTCTTCTTCCGCGACCTCAACGAGCAGACGCGGCCGCCCAACCCGGAGGGTAGCCGGAGTGCGCCGCTCAGCATCGGGAATCATATGTATGCCGGGCTCTTGTTCAATTCGCTGGGCTTCCCGCAGCCGGCCCCGAACGGGCTCGGCGGGCTCTGCCTCCTCAACTCCTCGGACATCCAGCTCGACCGCCTCAGCGTCGGGGCCACGCCGGGGCACGGGCTGCACATCGCCGGCGCGCAGAGCCGGCGGCTGTCGTTCCCGCGCCTGAGCGTGGGGAAGCTCTTCGGCCAGCCGCTGACGGGGGCGGACCAGATCTTCGCGCCCGAGCGCGACGGGGTGCACATCGAGGGAGCGAGCGACCTCACGTTCGGCCTTCCCGGGGGGGGGCCGCCGACGGTGGAGATCGTCGGTACAGGCGGCTTCGGGATGTCGGGGCTGAACGTCAGCCTGTTCCGGCTCTTCGGTGCCGACGTGGGCTATGCCCGGCTCGGGCAGGGAATCGGCTACGATCCGGCAATGCTGGCCCGCCTCTCCAATGGCTTCGGTGGGGTACGGCTAGAGAACGTCGAGGACATCCAGCTCGGAGACATAGGCGTGGCGAACAACGGCGCAACCAACCCGGCCCCGGGGGGCGGACCGGGGATACAGCTCGTGGCCTCAAGGCGGGCGCAAATGTTCGATGCACTCGCGGGGATCATGCGCCGGTTCGACTCAACAATGACCTCGGCGGTTATGGCCATTAACGCCGGCCCTGCACTGGTGGTCGAGGGTACCACCGACGCAGAGGTCCAGCGCGCCGAGATGTTCGGTAGGCTGCAAGCGATCGTCGTGCAGTACAATGCGTCCGTCCGGTCCTTAGCAAGCAGCATACGTCAGGTTGGAGGTGCTGGGGGGGGGAGCGCTATCGAGGTCGATGGAGGGAGACTG
>DASPKS010000008.1:0-2474 GCA_035628035.1 Rubricoccaceae bacterium | reverse complement strand
CCGTCCAGATGAACACCTCGAAGGCCGCCCCGCTGTCACCCACCCCTACGGCGACGCGGCCGTCGCCGGAGACCGCGCGCGCCTCGCGGTACGGGCTCCCCCCGGGGAGGTCGGGGAGGAACGCCATCCCCGCTCCTTCCGTCCAGATGAACGCCGACGTCCCGCTCGGCGTGAACGCCGTCCCCACGGCGACGCCGCCGTCGGCCGAGAGGTCGAAGGCGACGGTGCCGGTGGCGCCCTCGGGGAACCCGAGCCCCTCCACGGCGCCGTCCACCCACCGCGCGGCCTCCCGTCCCTCGTCGGCGTTGATCCCCCACCCCGCGACGACGCGGCCGTCGGCGGAGACGGCGCGGGCGCCGCAGCGGTCCTCGTCGCCAGGGAGATCGGGCAGCCGCGTCATCACGCCACCCTCCCAGCGGAAGGCGGCAGAGGGGTTGATCGGCCCGCCGGGGTTCCCCTCCCCGACGACGACGGCGCCGTCGGGGGTAACGTCGTAGGCCGTGCTCTCGAACGCGCCGCCGGGGAGGTCGCCCAGCCCCACCATCCCCGTCCCTTCGGTCCACCGGAACGCCTCGAAGGTCCCGTTCGCGCTCCAGCTGTCCCCGACGACGACGCTCCCATCCCACGAGGCAGCCCAGCCGATGCTCGCATACACCCCGCCGGGGAGGTCGCCTAAGCCCGCCATCACGCCGGTCTCCCACCGGAACGCCTCGCCGGCCCCTTCCACCGAGCCCTGGCCGACGGCGACGCGGCCGTCGGGGGAGACCCCGTAAGCGTGGCTCTCGAACGTGCCCCCGGGGAGGTCACCGAGCGGGGTGAACGTGGCCTCTTGCCCGAGCGCCGGGGCGGCGACGAGGAGGGCTGTCAGGAGGGGGAGGAGCCGCCGCATGGGGAGAGGATACGGCGGGAGAGGGCTGCCGCTCTGTCGCCCCGCCCTGCCACCCTGTCGCCCTCTGGCGGTCGGGAGCCGCTCCGCACTCTCCGGCGCCCGTCCTGAACCCCCCGGCAGCCGCGCTGAACCCTCCGGGGAGCGGGCCGAACCGCCCGGGAGCGGCCCTGAACCCCCGGGGCGCGGCCCCGAACCCTCCGCCGGCCCCGCTGAACCCCCCGGCAGAGGCGCCGCACCCTCCGGCAGCCCGTGCGCACCCGTCGGGAACGCCTTCGCACCCTCCCGCGCGCCGAAAAAAGGGGAGGGACGACGTTGCGTTTCGAGGGGGCCGGGGGTCTAGAGAGGGTGCAGCCCCGGCTGCGCCTTCCCCACCCAACCCCCGCTCCCATGCCTTCCGCGAACGCCCTCTCCCGCCTCGCCCTCCCCGACCTCATCGGCGCCGGCCGCCTCGCCATCGAGAACGCCCTCGCCGCGCCGGAGATCATGGCCGCCCTCGCGCCGGCCTACACCCAGGCCGACCTCGAAGCGGCCCGCGCCGACCTCGACGCGCTGGAGGCCGCCGCGCAGGCGCAGACCTCCCGGTACGGCCTCCAGTACGGCGCCACCGACACCGTGGAGGCGGCCCGCCGCGCCTTCCACGACGGCACGTACATGGTCCACGTCGCCACGGCCCGCGTGGCGTTCAAGGACGAGCCGGGCACGCTCGCGCGGCTCGGGCTGAAGGGCGAGCGCGCCGAGGGGTTCCACGCGTGGGCCGCGCAGGTCCGCCAGTTCTACACCACGCTCCTCGGCGACGCCGCGCTCGCCGCGCGGATGGCCGCGAAGGGCGTGACCACCGCGGACCTCACCGCCGCCCGCGACGCCTTCGAGGCCCTCGCCGAGACGGAGCGGGGGCAGGAAGACGAGAAGGGGCTCGCGCAGCAGTCCACCCGCGACCGCGACGCGCTCGCCGAGGCGTTCCGGGACTGGCTGGCCGACTTCCGCGACCTCGCGCGCGTCCGCCTCCGCGACAACCCGGACTGGCTGGAGCGCCTCGGCTTCCTCGCCCGCTCCGAGGACGAGTAGCCCCTCTTCCTCACGTCATCCTGAGCGGAGCGAAGAAAGCGAAGCTTCCCGAAGGTCATCTACCTCAACCGGGCGTTGCGCCACGGGCGAGCTAGATCCTTCGCTACGGGCTGTGCCCTCCGCTCAGGATGACAGGGGGTAAGGTGCGATGAGGCGGTACTGGGTCTACATCCTCACGAACCACGCGCGCACGCTCTACACCGGCGTGACCAATGACCTCGTCCGTCGGGCGTGCGAGCACAAAGCCGGAGAGGGGTCGGTCTTTACGCGCCGCTACCGAATCAATCAGTTGGTCTTCTACGCGTCGTTCTCCAGCGTGCGCGACGCGATCCGCCGCGAGAAGGAGATCAAGGGATGGACGCGCGAGAAGAAGCTCGCGCTGATCGAGGCCCGCAACGCCGGGTGGCTCGACCTGGCCGCCGGGCTGGGGGAGGGTTCCGTTCCGCCTCCCAACCCCCAGTCCCGTCATCCTGAGCGGAGCGAAGAAAGCGAAGCTTCCCGAAGGTCATCTACCTCAACC
>DASPKS010000007.1:0-4310 GCA_035628035.1 Rubricoccaceae bacterium | reverse complement strand
AGCCGCTCCCAGAGGTCGCGGTTGAGGACGGGCTTCTTGTCGGCGGTCTTCCACCCGCGCCGAATCCACCCGTCGAGCCACCCCTCGCGGAAGGCATTGACGACGTAGGCGCTGTCGGAGTGGACGAGCGCGTGGCACGGCTCCTTCAGTGCGGCGAGCGCCTCCACGACGGCCGTCAGCTCCATCCGGTTGTTCGTCGTCTGCGCCGCGTGGCCTGTCACCTCGCGCTCGACGAGGTGGGGAGGTGTGCCGTAACGGAGGAGCGCGGCCCATCCGCCGGGGCCGGGGTTGCCGGAGCAACTCCCGTCGGTGTAGATCTCGACCGTCTTCAGGGCGATGGAGGAGGGGGGATGCGGTAAGTTACCCGGGCCCGTCTCCCCGCCTCTCTCCTCCGTCGTGAAGTTCGTCGACTACGTCACCATCACCGTCCGCAGCGGGGCGGGGGGGCCGGGCGCGTCACACTTCCGGCGGGCGAAGTACATCCCCGAGGGCGGCCCCGACGGCGGCGACGGCGGCGACGGCGGCTCGGTCCTCCTCGAAGCCGACGCCAACCTCTACACGCTCCTCGACCTCCGCTACAACCGCCACCACTTCGCGAAGAACGGCGAGCGCGGCCAGGGCGCCCTCAAGACTGGCCGCAGCGCCGACGACATCGTGCTCCGCGTGCCCCTCGGCACCGTCGCGCGCGACACGGCCACGGGCGAGGTGCTCGGGGAGGTGACCGAGCCGGGGCAGCGGCTCCTCCTCGCACAGGGCGGCCGGGGCGGGAAGGGCAACGCGTTCTTCCGGAGCGCGACGAACCAGGCCCCCCAGCACGCGCAGCCCGGCACGCCCGGCGAGGAGCGGGAGGTCATGCTGGAGCTGAAGCTGCTCGCCGACGTCGGCCTCGTCGGCTTCCCCAACGCGGGAAAGAGCACGCTGATCTCGGTGCTCTCGGCGGCGAAGCCGAAGGTGGCCGACTATCCCTTCACGACGCTGGAGCCGCACCTCGGCATGGTCTACCTCGGCGACTACCGCTCCTTCGTGATGGCCGACATCCCCGGCCTCATCGAGGGGGCGAGCGAGGGGCGCGGACTCGGCCACCGGTTCCTCAAGCACGTCGAGCGCAACGCCGTCCTGCTGTTCTGTGTCCCGGTCGACGCAGAGGATCTCGGCGCGATGTACCGGACGCTGCGCACGGAGCTGGAGGCGTTCAACCCGGAGCTGCTCGAAAAGCCTCGCCTCGTCGTCCTCACCAAGACGGACCTCGTCTCCGAAGAGGACCTCGCCGACTGGCGCGCGGAGGCCGAGGCGGCAATCGGGGAAGAGGTGCTACCCGTCTCGGCCGTAGCCCAGCGGGGGCTCGACGCGCTGAAGGAGCGGCTGTGGGCGATGGTCATTGAGGCTAAAAGGACAGCGCCATGACCCGGCTTACACGAGCAGAGCTTGTGGAGCTAGTCAGGCAAATCCGGAGCCCTGACATCACCTTTGACGAGGAGGTGCGGCTGATCGAGCAATTGCACGAGGGGATGGACTACCCCACTAAAGTGCCTGTATGGAATCTCGATCTCTCTCCCGAGGAGGCCGTTGATCGCGGGCTGAACTACAAACCACTTCAGTTGGGAGGCGGATAATCTTGTTCGAGCCCGATCCCATCCCCACCGCGGACCCCTCCGACCCAGAGGAGCAGCGCGCGCTCGTCGCGCTGACGCTGGTGCCGGGGCTCGGCCCCGCGCGGACGCGGGCGCTGCTGGCGCGGTTCGGGTCGGCCGTCGCGGTGCGGCGCGCCTCTGCGCGACAGCTCGCCGCCGTCGAAGGAATCGGGCCGCAGACGGCTGCCGCCCTCGCGTCATTCGACGGGGAGGAAGAAGTCGAGCGGCTGTTCAAGAAAGCCGACGCCGTGGGCGCGGACCTCCTCACGCTGCACGACCCCCGGTACCCGGCGCTCCTCCGGCAGATCTACGACCCCCCCGTCGTGCTCTGGGTGCGCGGCGCGCTGCGCCCCGAAGACGCCCGCGCCGTCGCCGTCGTCGGCACGCGAAAGGCGACCGAGTACGGCCGCCGCGCCGCCGAGCACTTCGCTTCGGGGCTCGCCGAGCGGGAGATCACCGTGGTGAGCGGGCTCGCCTACGGGATCGACGTCGTCGCCCACCGCGCCGCGCTAGACGCGGGCGGGCGTACGCTCGCCGTGCTCGGCTCCGGCGTGGACCGCATCTACCCGTCCGCGCACGCGCCGCTTATCCGCCGAATGCTCGGCAACGGGCAGGGCGCAGTGCTCTCCGAGTTTCCGCCGGGCACGCCGCCCGACGCCATCAACTTCCCCCGGCGCAACCGGATCGTCGCCGGCCTCTCGCTCGGCACCCTCGTCGTCGAGGCGCGGGCGACGGGCGGGGCGCTCCTGACGGCGCTCGCGGCGGCAGCCTACGACCGCGAGGTGTTCGCCGTGCCCGCGCCGCTGTTCTCCGAGATGGAGGGCACGAACCAGCTCGTCCGCAAGGGAGCGGCCGCCCTCGTTACCAGCGTCGAAGAGGTCCTCGAAGAACTGGAAGGAACCCTCGGCGCGACAACCACGCGGCAGGCCACGGCCACGCCGCCGACCGACCTCAGCAGCGCCGAGCGCACGCTCTACGAGGCCCTCTCGGCCGAGCCCGTCGCGCTCGACACGCTCTGCGCGAACACGAACACCGACCCGGCTACGGCGCTGGTGTACCTCCTGGAGCTGGAGTTCAAGGGGCTCGTGCGGCAGATGGCCGGCAAACAGTTCTACCGCGCGTAGCGGACCCGCCGGCCAAGGCACGGCGTTGCAGCGCCGCTCCTTTATCTCCTTGGTGCACTGCGGGATGGCTGCCTTCGCGAAGGGCGTGCTCCTTTTTCTCGCCGCGTTCTGCATCGTGGCGACGGCGCTGCCGTTCGTCCGCGAGCCCTACTGGTGGGTGCGGATGTTCGACTTCCCGCGCCTCCAGCTCACCATCCTCGCCCTCGTCGTTCTCGTGCTCTACGGGCTCGTACACGTCTGGCAGGGCGAGGCGGGCACGCTCGAGTGGGTGGTGTTCGCGCTGCTCACGGTCACGGCGGCCTACCAGGCCGTGCGGATGTACCCCTACAGCCGGTACGCGCACGAGCAGGTCGTCGCTGCGGAAGCGCCCGATCCCGCGCGGACCCTCTGCCTCGTCGTCTCCAATGTCCTGATGGACAACCGCGATGCCGAGCGCTGGCTCCGCGTCGTCCGTGCGGCCGAGCCCGACGTGATCGTGACGGTCGAGACGAGCGCGTGGTGGGTAGCGCGGCTCCGGCAGGGGCTTGGCGACTACCCGCACCGCGTCGAGGTGCCGCTGGAGAACACGTACGGGATGGCGGTCTACTCGCGGCTCCCGCTCGAGGGCGCCGAGGTCCGCCACCTCGTCGAGCCCGACGTGCCGAGCGTGCGGACGTGGATCCGGCTGCGCTCCGGCGAGCGCGTCTACGCCGTGTTCCTCCACCCGCGCCCGCCGCGCCCCGACATCGGGCAGGACGCCACGTACCGCGACGCTGAGCTCATCCTCGTCGCCCGCGAGGTGGCGGAGGTCCGCGCGCCGGTCGTCGTCGCGGGCGACCTCAACGACGTGGCGTGGAGCCACAGCACCCACCTCTTCCAGCGGCTCTCCCGACTCCTCGATCCCCGCGTCGGACGCGGGCGGTTCTCCACGTTCCACGCCGACTACCTCTTCCTCCGCTGGCCGCTCGACCACGTCTTCCACTCGGAGCACTTCGCCCTCGGCGACCTCCGCCGCCTCGACGGCGTCGGCAGCGACCATTTCCCGATCCTCGCCGAGCTGGTGCTCGCGCCCGAGCAGCGCGGTGAGCAGGCGCCGCCCGAGCCCGAGGGCGCCGAGCACGAGGAGGCCCGCGAGCGGGTAGAGGAGGCCGGCGAAGCGCTCTCGGAGGAGAGCCCGGCCGAAGCGCAGGAACGACGGCAGGAGGACCGCTAGCCGCGATGCCGGAGGCGCGTGAGGAAACCCTCGTCGAGATCGCCGTGCCGCCGGGGCAGCAGCCGGGCGTTCGCCTCGACGTGTACCTCACCGAGAAGCTCCCCAACGCGACGCGCGCGAAGGTGCAGCGCGGCATTCGCGAGGGCCGCGTGGACGTGAACGGCCGCCTCCAGACGAAGCCCTCCTATCCCGTTCAGCCCGGCGACCAGATCCTCTGCCGCATCCTCCGGCCGCGCCCCATCGAGGTCGTCCCCGAGCCCATCCCGCTCGACGTGGTCTACGAGGACGACGCCTTGCTCGTCGTTAACAAGCCCGCCGGGATTGTGGTGCACCCGGCGTACGGCCATCGCTCCGGCACCCTCG
>DASPKS010000006.1:0-13982 GCA_035628035.1 Rubricoccaceae bacterium | reverse complement strand
TTGCGGAAGTAGATCATCGTCGTGTCGAGGGTGCCGTGGCGCATCCGTCGGCGGACTTCTTCCAGGTCCATCCCATCGTTGAGCCAGATCAGCGCGGCCGTGTGGGTGAGCGAGTGCGGCGTGATGCCAGGCCGCTTGAGGCCTGCTGCTTGGAGGAGCGTGTTGATGCGCGTGCGCACGCTCCGCGTGTTGAGGCGCTCACCGTCGGCGCGGTGGCCGTGGCCGGTGAAGAGCGGCTCCTCCGGGCGCACGCGGCCCCGCGCATTGAGGTACGCGAGGAGCGGCTCCAGTGCGGGCGGGTCGAGCGGCACCTGCTGGTCCTTCACGGTGTGGCCCTTCCCCTGCACGCGGAGGAACCACCCGAGGAGCGTCTGGTCGAGGTCCTCGCGGTCGGCGCGGACGAGTTCGATCTCGGCAAGGCCCGCGTAGAGCATGAGCGCAGCGAGGGCGCGGTCGCGCAGGCCGAGGAGCGTCGTCGTGTCGGCCGCGTCGAGGAGGCGGGCGATCTCGTCCTCGGTGAGGACGCCGCGCGTGTGGGAATCCGGGCGGCGGTTCCCCTTCACCGACCGCGCGGGGTTCTCGGGGAGCTCGCCGGTGTCGGCGAGGTACTGGCAGAGCCTCCGGAGCGCCGTGAGGTACGTCGAGACGGAGACCTGGCTCAGCTTCCGCTCCTCCATGAGGTACGCCTTGTAGGCCTCGACGTCCTCCGGGCGGAAGAGGAAACGCCCGCGCTGCGCGGCGAACCACCGCTCGAACTCGTGGAGCGCGCGGCGGTAGGTGCCCACTGTCTCGGGGCTCTTCCCCTTGAGGAACTCCCCCGCGAACCGCTCAATGCGGCGCTGCAGCTCGGTCAGCGAGAGGCGGAGGGGCGGGGCGGCGGGGGCGTCCGGCATGCGAGCGAGTACGGGCTCCCGCAAAGTAGACGCCCGCCGCGAGAAAGGACAGAGGGTGACACCTTCGCTGTCAGGCCGGCCGCCTCAGAACAGCGCGGTGTCCGGGCCGATGGCTTCGAGGCTCTCGCGGTACGCCTTCAGGAAAGATGCTGCCATCGCGCCATCGATGATGCGGTGGTCGTAGCTGAGCGAGACGTACATCATGTGGCGCACGGCGATGGTGTCGCCGAGGTCGGGGTGCTCCACCACCACCGGCCGCTTGACGATGGCGCCGGGCGAGAGGATCGCCACCTGCGGCTGGTTGATCACGGGCGTCCCCATGAGCGAGCCGAGCGAGCCGACGTTCGTGACGGTGAACGTGCCGCCCTGGAGCTCGTCGGGCTGGAGCTGCTTGCTCCGCGCGCGCTCGGCGAGGTCGGCCACGGCGCGGGCGAGCCCGGTGAGGTTCTTCTCGCCGGCGTTCCGCACGACGGGCACGAGCAGCCCGCGCGTCCCGATGGCGACGGCGATTCCGATGTGGAAGTCCTTCTTGACGAGGATGCGCGTCCCCTCGACGGAGCTGTTCAGCCAGGGGTGCTGCCGCAGCGGCTCGACGGCGGCGAGGAGGAAGTACGGGGTGTACGTGAGCTTGACGCCCTCGCGCTGCTCGAACGCCGCCTTGTGCTGCTCGCGGTGGCGGACGATCCCCGTCATGTCCACCTCGGTGAAGGAGGTGACGTGGGCGCTGGTGTCCTTCGACCGCCGCATGTGCTCGGCGATGAGCTGCCGCATCCGGTCCATCTCGACGACCTCGACGCGCTCGCCCTTCATGCCCGGCATCGAGGGAGCTGGGCGCGGGGCGGCAGGCGCGGGGGCCGCCGGGCGTGGCGGCGCAGGCGCCGGCGGGGCAGGTTGCCGTGCCTCGGCCGGCGCAGCGCGGCGCGACCCGAGGTACGTCATCACGTCCTTCTTCGTCACGCGGCCCTCGGCGCCGGTGCCGGGGACGCGCTCCAGCTCTTCGAGCGACAGACCTTCCTTCTCGGCAATGGAGCGGACGAGCGGCGAGTAGAACCGCCCGCTGTCGCTCCGGCGCGGGAGCGGACCGGACGGCTCGCCGGCGGAGGCCGCGGCCTCCGTCGCCATCGGCGCGCCGTCACCGGCCATCGCCTCGCCCGTCATGCCGTAGCCCTTCTCGGCGGGGGATGGCGCGCCGCCGTCGCCGGACGGGGCCGGAGGCGGCGTCGGCTGAGCGGCCGGCGGGGCTGGCGAGGGGGCCGGCGTCGCGGCGGCCCCCTCGCCCGTCGCGATGACGGCGATGGGGGCGCCTACTTCGACGGTTTCGTTCTCGGGCACGAGGATCTCGACGAGCGTGCCGGCCGCGGGGCTCGGCACCTCGGAGTCCACCTTGTCGGTCGAGATCTCGAGCAGCGTCTCGTCCTGGTCCACATGGTCGCCCACCTGCTTCTTCCACGAAAGCACCGTCCCCTCCATCACGCTCTCGCCCATCTTCGGCATCACCACCTGCACGCGCTCACTGCCGGAGGGGGCTGCCGTGGGAGGGGCGCCGTCGCCGCCGGGGTCGGCCGCCGGGGGCTCGGGCGCGCTCGGCACCGCGGGGGGCTCCGGTTCGGGGGCAGCCGCCTCCGCAGGGGCGGGCGCGGGAGCCGCATCGCCTGCGTCCACGGCCGCGTTCACGTCGGTCTCGATGACGGCGATGGGCGTCCCCACGTCGACGGTGTCGCCTTCGTTGACGAGGACGGCGGCGAGGCGTCCGCCGGCGGGGCTCGGCACCTCGGAGTCGACCTTGTCCGTCGAGATCTCGAGCAGCGTCTCGTCGGGCTCTACGAGGTCGCCGACCTGCTTCTTCCACGAGAGCACGGTGCCTTCCATCACGCTCTCGCCCATCTTGGGCATGACGACGTCCACGCGGGCCATGATCGGGGGAGGGGCTATTCCGAGGGGCCTGAAATATACGCTGCGCCCCGGCCGCGAACGGCCGGGGCGCAGCTAGGACGCAGGGTCTGCAGCCCCTACGAGTCCGTGGAAGCCGACCAGTTGACCGAGTTGAGGTAGGCGTGGAGCGCGGCCACCTCGTCGTCGGTGTAGTGCCGCGTCATCTCGATGGGCATGAACTGCGCGTTGACGCGGGAGCCGTCGGGGCGGGTGCCGGTGCGGAGGAAGGTGCGGAAGGCGTCGAGCGGCCACGCCGAGGCGGCGCTGAGGGCGGGCGCGAAGGGAGCGCCCGGCTCGGGCGGCTGCGCCCCCTTCAGGTTCTCGCCGTGGCAGTAGGCACAGGGGACGGAGGCGAGATAGCGGCCGTACTCGGCCGTCGGCCCGGCCGGTGGGCGGCTCGCCGGGGACCGCCCCGTGCGGACCTCGAAAGCGGGGTCGAACTGGCCCGCCCCCACGAGGATGCGGCCCATCGCGCGGAACTGGGTGGCCCCGAGGGTGTCGTTGTCCACCGGCGGGATCGTCTTGAGGTAGGCGATGAGGGCGGCGGCGTCTTCGTCGGCGAGGTGATGGTAGCCGGCGGCGGGCATGATGACGACGGGGCGGCCGTCGGGCTTGATCCCGTGGCGGATCACGCGCTCCCAGTCGGCATCGGTGTAGGTGCTGCCGATGCCGTTGCGCCCCCGCGTGAGGTTGGACGCAACGACGCGGAACGGCGGGGCGTCGATCATCACCTGCCCGGCAAGCTGGGGGCCGTGGCAGAGGCGGCACCCGTTCGTGAGGACGAGGTGCTCGCCGCGCGCGACCGAGGCGGAGTCGGTGGGGATCGGAAGGGCGGTCGCCTGGACCTCGTGGGTCTGCCCCATCTTGGAGCCGCCGATGACGTAGAGCGCCGCACCCGCCACGAGGAGGAGCACGACGAGGCCGCCCACGGTGTAGGCGACCCACTTCAAGACCTTGCGCATAGAAAGCCAGCGGAGAGGGTGAGAGCCGGAAGTATCCGACAGGGAACCCCAATAAACCAAGCCCGGCCCCGCCCCAAGGCGAGGCCCCTTACCCCCTCTATCCTCTCACTTCGCTAGTACGAGCCCCCTGGCCACGGACACCGCCCCAGCCTCCAGCCGGACGAGGTACAGCCCCGTCCTCAGCGCGCGCGTATCGAGCGCTACTTCGTGGGGCCCAGCCGCCCGCGCCCCGGCGGCCAGCGTGGCGATCGTCCGGCCCTGCGCGTCGAGCACGGTGAGCCGGACCTCCCCTGCCCGCGGGAGCACGAAGGCGGCCCGCGCTGCGCCGCTCGACGGGTTGGGGAAGACGCGGAAGCGCAGGGGATCAGGCACCGCGCCCGTCTCCGTACCGGTCGGATCGGCGAGGCGGCGGACGAGCGCCACCTTCGGATCGGTGGCCGGCGAGTTGCCGTAAGCGAGCCACATCCCCCCGCCGGGGTTCGGCTCCATATGGCGGACCAGCGCCTTCGGCGTTGGTAGCCGGTGAACGGCCCACGTCTCGGCGGCGGGGTCGAAGCGGAGGACGGCATCGGCCGCGCCGGTCGCCACCCACACGCTCCCGTCGGCGGGGTCCACGCGGGCGATGTACGGGAGCGCGTCGGGGAGGGGGAGCGCCCACTCCTGGAACGTCTCGGTGTCGGGGTCGAAGCGGGCGAGCTTGTTCGCGGCGAACTCGGGGATCCAGAGCGACCCGTCGGAGGCGACCGCGAGCCGGCGCGGGCCGGAGACCGTCGTGGGGAGGTCGTAGAGAGTGAACGCCTCCGCCGCCGGGTCGAACCGGACGAGGCGGTTGCCGCGCAGCTCCGTCATCCACACGAGGCCGTCCTGGTCCACGCGCATCCCGTAGGGGATCGTGCTGCCGCCATCAGGCATCGGCGGGGACGGCACGGTGAGCGTATGGACCTGCCCGGTGGTGGTGTCGAGGTACCCCATCCGCTCGGGGTTCACGGTGAAGTGGCCGTTGAACCACAGCCGCCCCTGCCCGTCGAGCACGACGTCGTGCGGGTACATCCCGATGGGGTACGTCGTCCACGCGCCCTGGCGGTACGCGCCGACGGTGTTGCTGCCGCCGAGCGCCACCCACCACGTTCCATCCGGCCCGATGTCGAGCGCACGCGGCCCGACGGCGGGGGTCGGTACGGTCGAGAACGTGCCCGTGGTCGGGTCGAGCACGTACATCCGGTTCGTCATCATCCCCGTGATGACGAGGCGGCCCTGCCCGTCCGGCAGGAGGTCGTGGGGGAGGTCGCCGCCAGCGGGGATGTCGTACTCCACCACGGAGAAGGCGGCGTCGGCCCCCGTCATCGGGGGCGGCGGCGTGAACGTCGGGAGGGGGTCGGTCTCGTCGCCGAGGTGGTTGACGAGCCACGTGGCCGTCGCCTCGGGATCGCGGCTCGGCGAGATGATGGGGAACGACGATGCGCCGCCGGCCATCGCGATCATCTGCTGGATCCGCGCCACCCAGCTCGCGTGGCTGCGAAGCGCCCCACCGGGCGCGACGATCCGCTGGTCGAACTGGTGGCACCCCGCGCAGTCGAGGACAAACGCCCGTTTCTCCTCCCCGTCCGAGAGCAGCCCCAGGAAGGCCGACGATGGCATCTGGCCGAACACGTCGGGCTGTGCGGGGAGCGTAAGGGTGACCTGCGGACCCGAGGGGTCCCAGCCCTGGAGCGCCGTTTCCTGAAACCCGATGCGGCGGGCGCGGAGGGTGTAGGTCCCGGCCGGCAGCGCCTCGAACGCGAACCGCCCGTCCGTGTCGGTCACGACGGAATGGCCGACGACACCGTCCGGGCGGAGCGCCGTGACGGTCACGCCCGGCAGCGGCTGGCCGCTGGCATCGACGACAGTGCCATCTGCCAGGGCGTGCCCTGCACCAGAAGCGAAGTAGACCGCAGGAAAAGGAAGGGTAAGCAGCAGCAGGAGTAGCGCTCGTGGCATCGCACCGGGGGAGGGGGTGTGTGCTAATTAATTAGCACCTCCTATTCCCCGCAAGGGCCCTTCCGCGCCCCCCTCCCGGACCGCTCACGGCCGCCGCTCCCCGTCCGGGATCGCCACCGGCACAACGGGCCGCGGAGCTACGGGCTCTGCCGCCGCTCCCGTCTCGAGCGTCGGCGCGGGCGCCGGCCGCAGCGAGGCGCCATCGTCCTCGTCGGCCGGGGCGGGCGGGATCGGCGGCTGGTCGGCCTCCTCTACGGTGTCGGTCTCGCCCACCACGCGCGTCTGGATCAGCCCGTCCCAGTTCGCCAGCAGCGGCGCGATGACGAGGCTGACGACGGCGATGAGCTTGATGAGGATGTTGAGGCTCGGGCCCGACGTGTCCTTGAGCGGGTCACCCACGGTGTCGCCGACGACGGCGGCCTTGTGGGCCTCCGAGCCCTTCCGGTACTCCGCGCCGTCGATGGTGAGACCGGCCTCGATCTGCTTCTTCGCGTTGTCCCACGCGCCGCCGGCGTTCGACTGGAAGATGGCCATGAGCACGCCGGAGACGGTCACGCCTGCTAGGAAGCCGGCGAGCATGTCGGGCGAGAGGACGCCGATAGCGACGGGGGCGGCGATGGCGAGGAGGCCCGGGAGCACCATCTCGCGGATGGCCGCGCGCGTCGAGATGTCCACGCACTTGGCGTACTCCGCCTTCGCCGTGCCCTCCCGCAGGCCGGGGATCTCCCGGAACTGCCGGCAGACCTCCTTGATCATGTCGCCGGCGGCACGGCCGACGGCGCCCATCGCGAGGGCCGAGAACACGAACGGGAGCATGGCCCCGATGAGAAGGCCGCCGAGCACGATCGGCTGCGAGACGTCGATGGTGCGGATGCCGGCCTGCTGCATGAACGCGGCGAAGAGGGCGAGCGCCGTGAGTGCGGCGCTCCCGATGGCGAACCCCTTCCCGATGGCGGCCGTCGTGTTGCCGACGGCGTCGAGGCGGTCGGTGCGGCCTCGCACCTCCGCCGGGAGCCCCGCCATCTCGGCGATGCCGCCGGCGTTGTCCGAGATCGGGCCGTAGGCGTCGACGGCGAGCTGGATGCCCGTAACGGAGAGCATCCCGACGGCCGCGATGGCGATCCCGTACAGCCCGGCGAACTCGAACGCGCCGATGATCCCGACGGCGAGGATGATCGTGGGGATGGCCGTCGACATCATCCCGTTGCCGAGCCCCGCGATGATGTTCGTCGCCGAGCCGGTGAGGCTCTGCCGCGCGATGCCGAGGACGGGCCGCCGGTCTGTAGCCGTGTAGTGCTCCGTGACCAGCCCGATGAGCGTCCCCGCCACGAGCCCGATCACGACGGCGAAGAACACCCCCGTGTCGGTGTACGACGTGAACCCCGACATGTCTCCGCCGGGGAGCGTCCACGCGTCGGGCAGCAGCGCCTTGATGATGAAGTAGCTCAGCACAGCCATGAGCCCGGCCGCGCCGAACTCCCCGAGGTTGAGGGCGGCCTGCGGGTTCCCCCCCTCCTTCGTGCGCACGAAGAACGCGCCGAGGATGGAGACGAGGATGCCGACGGCCGAGAGCGCCAGCGGGAGCACGATGGCGGCGGCCTCCTGCCCATCGAAGGCGTCGACCCCGAAGAACGAGACGCCGAGCACCATCGTCCCGACGATGGCGCCGACGTAGCTCTCGAAGAGGTCCGCGCCCATCCCCGCCACGTCGCCCACGTTGTCCCCCACGTTGTCGGCGATGGTAGCAGGGTTGCGCGGGTCGTCCTCGGGGATCCCCTCGTAGACCTTCCCGGCGAGGTCGGCCCCCACGTCGGCCGCCTTCGTGTAGATGCCACCGCCGACGCGGGCGAACAGCGCGATGGAGGACGCGCCGAGGGAGAACCCCGAGATGACGTTGAGGAGGCGCCCCATCTCTGGCGCGGTGTCGCCGCCCATGACGGCGTTGTAGAGGAGGTAGAGGAGGCTGAGGCCGAGCACGCCGAGGCCCACCACGCACAGCCCCATCACGAGCCCGCCCGAGAACGCCACGTTGAGCGCCTGCGGGAGCCCCGTCCGAGCGGCGTTGGTGGTGCGGACGTTCGCCTTCGTGGCGACGGTCATCCCGAAGAAGCCGGCGAGCCCCGAGCACAGCGCGCCGACGACGAACGAGGCCGCCACGAGCGGGCTCGACGCGTCGTTGTTGGCGTTGGCGAGGGCGAGCAGCGCCGCAACGACGACGACGAAGAGCACAAGCACGCGGTACTCGCGGCGGAGGAACGCGCGGGCGCCCTCGGCGATGGCACCGGCGATCTCGACCATCTCGGGGGTGCCGGCGTCCTGCCGCGCGATCCAGCGGGCGCGGTAGAAGGCGTAGGCGAGCGCGAGGAGGCCCGCCACCGGCGCGAGGGTGGTAACGAGGTTGAGGTCCATGCGAACGTTAGCGATTGGTGAGGCCCTACCGGGGTGATAGGGAAACGGGCGCCCCACCCGTTCCCCGGAGGCTTGGCCGCCCTGCGCGGACGCTTCCACGCTCCGTAGCGAGGGCAAATTACCCCTGCCGCCGTTCTTACGCCGGGCGGTTAACCCATTCTTCGGCCGGCCATTGTGCCCGGGCTCAGGCAGGTGCGGGCCCCTTCCGGTTGAACCGGTTCATCGCCGTCGTCAGCCCGTCGCGGACGAACGTGAGCGCGGCGTCGGCGGCGACGCCGAGGGCCTCATCCATCACGCGGAGCTCCTCGTCGGTGAACGGCTCCAGCACGTAGTCGGCCTGCCGCCCGCGGGGGAAGTCGCTCCCGATGCCGATGCGGAGGCGGGGGAAGTCCTCCGAGCCGAGGTGGTCGACGATGTCCTGCATCCCGTTGTGGCCGCCGGCCGAGCCCTTCTCGCGGAGGCGGATGGCGCCCGGCGGGAGCGCGATGTCGTCGTACACGACGAGGGCCTCCTCGGGCGTGAAGCCGTAGCGGCGGAGCAGCGCGCGGTACGCCTGCCCCGAGCGGTTCATCCACGTCGTCGGCTTCGCCAGCGCGAAGGCGCGCCCGCGCCAGCTCCCCTCGGCGACGAGCGCGAAGCCGAGGTCCTGGAAGCGCAGCGGCCCCCCCGCCCCGCCCACCTGCTCGGCGACGCGGTCGGCCGCGAGGAAGCCGGCATTGTGGCGGGTGGTGGCGTAGGCCGGGCCGGGGTTCCCCAGCCCGAGGATCAGCTTGCTCGGACGGGCCATAAGCGGACGGGCGCGAAAGCGGCGCGGGGTGCGAGGCGAACCCCGCACCCCGCGCGGAAAGCGGATGGCGTGGGGGCTCAGCCCTCCTTGCCTTCCTCGGTCTTGCCTTCGCCCTGGGCGGCCTCGCCCTCGGCGCCCTCCGTGGGCGTGGCGGTCTCTTCTTCGAGCGCCATCACGCGGGCGGTGTGGACGAGCACGACCGGCAGCTCGGCCGACGTGAGGATCTCCACGTTCGGCAGCTCGATGTCCGACACGTGGATCGAGTCGCCGATCTGGAGGGCCGACACGTCCACCTCGACGTGGCCGGGGATGTCGGCTGGGAGGCAGCGGATCTCGAGCTCGTGGAGCGGCTGCGAGAGCTCGCCGCCCTCGCGGATGCCGGGCGCCTGCCCCGTGACCGTGACGGGCACCGTCAGCGTGAGCTTCTCGTCCATCCGGAGGGCCTGGAAGTCCACGTGGAGGGGGTACTCCGTGACCGGGTGGAACGTGACGTCCTTGAGGATGCAGTCGAACGTCTCGCCGTCGAGCTTGAGCGCGACGCGGTGGGTCTCCGACGTGTGGATGAGGGGCCGGAGGTCGAGCGCGCCGACGGAGAAGTGGACGGGCTCCTGGTGGTGGCCGTAGAGCACGGCCGGCACGCGGCCCTCGCGGCGGAGCGCGCGGGCGGCGGACTTGCCGGGCGTGCGCGGCGCGGCGGTGAGGTTGAGGGTATCCATCGGGGTTGGTTCGTTGGCTGTCGTCGTTGGCTATTCCACGAAGAGGGTCGAGACCGACTCGTCGGCGTAGATGCGGTGGAGGGCGTCGGCGAAGAGGGGGGCGACCGAGATCACCTCCACCTTCTCGGAGGCGCGGCGGAGCGGGACGGTGTCGGTCACGATCAGCCGCGAGAGCGCGCTGCTCTCGATGCGGTCGTAGGCCGGCCCCGAAAGGAGCGCGTGCGTGCAGAAGGCCTGGATGTCGAGGGCGCCCGCGTCGCGGAGGGCCTGCGCGCCCGAGACGAGCGTGCCGGCCGTGTCGACCATGTCGTCGATGATGAGGCAGTTCTTCCCCTCCACCTCGCCGATGATGTTCATCACCTCGGCCACGTTGGCCTCGGGGCGGCGCTTGTCGATGAGGGCGAGGTCGGCGCCGAGGCGCTTGGCGTAGGCACGGGCCACCTTCGAGGCGCCCACATCGGGGGCGACGACGACGAGGTTGTCGAGGGCGCGCTCGGCCACGTACTCCTCGAAGACGGCGCTCCCGTAGAGGTGGTCCACGGGGAGGTCGAAGAACCCCTGGATCTGGGCGGCGTGGAGGTCCATCGTGAGGACGCGGTCGACACCGGCGGTTGTCAGCATGTTGGCGAGGACCTTCGCGGCGATGCTCACGCGGGGCTGGTCCTTCCGGTCCTGCCGGGCGTACCCGAAGTAGGGGATGACCGCCGTGATGCGCGCGGCCGAGGCCCGCCGCGCCGCGTCGATCATGAGCAGCAGCTCCATCCAGGTATCGGCCGGTGGCGGCGTCGACTGGATGATGAAGAGGTCGGTGCCGCGGATGGACTCCTCATAGCGGACGTAGATCTCGCCGTCGGAGAAGTTCTTGACGGTGACCTGCCCCAGCTCCCGCCCCATCGCCGCCGCAATGGCGCGCGCCAGCGCCGGGTTGGAGCGCCCGGCGAAGACGGAGATCGGGAAGTCGTGGCCGTTGAGCATGGGAACGAGGGCGGGGCCGCCGGAAGCGGGAGCCGTTGCCCGGGGAGGATTCGAACCTCCACGTACGGCTCCAAAGGCCGCTGTCCTACCGTTAGACGACCGGGCACACGCCGGCTCGCGCCGGGGCCGGGTGGCGGCCGGAACGGGCCGGAGAGAGACCGGAAAAATTAGCCCGCCCGCGCGGCCTTATTCCAGCGGGCGGTTTCTTGCCGAGCTTTTCACTGCCCCCCCGGCCTCCTCGCGGTAGCGTCCGCACCGCCTGCCCGTCGCTCCATGCCCTTCTCTTCGCCCAACGGCGCCGCCCCGGACCTCCTCGCCCTCCACGGCGCGCCCGACCCCAACGAGCGCGAGGCCATTGGCGTCCTCGGGGGGATGGGGCCCTACGCCGGCCTCGACCTCGTGCGGGCCCTCTTCGACGAGACCGCCGCCGCGAGCGACCAGGAGCACCTCCCGGTGGTGCTGATCTCGTACCCCGGGCGCCTCCCCGACCGCTCCACCTGGATCCACGACCCGGCAGCGCCCAACCCCGTCCCGGCGCTCATCGAGATCCTCCGCCGGCTCGACGAGGCGGGCTGCGCCGTCGCCGGCATCCCGTGCAACACGGCCCACGCCGAGGTGCTCTACGACCGCCTGGCGGAAGCGCTCGCGCGGGAGGGGCGCCGGCTGCGCATCGTCCACCTCATCGAGGCGGTCGTTGCGCACGTGGCCGAGGTGGCCCCGGAGGCGAAGACGGTCGGCGTGCTCGCCACGACCTCCTCGATTCAGAATCGCCTCCACAGCCTCCGCCTCCGGGCGGCCGGCTACGAGGCCGTCCGGCCCGACGCGGACGTGCAGGACGCGCTGGTCCAGCCCTCCATCTTCGACCCCGCGTGGGGGCTGAAGGCGCACTCGAACCCCCCGACGGCGAGGGCGCGCGAGGCGCTCGTCGCGGGGGTGGAGCACCTCAAGGCGAAGGGGGCCGAGGCCGTCATCCTCGGGTGCACCGAGCTCCCGCTGGCGCTGCCCGAGCCCGCATGCGCCGGCCTCCCGCTTGTGAACTCGACCCGCGCGCTGGCCCGCGCGCTCATCCGCGCGACACACCCCGCCAAGCTCCGCCCGCTCGAGGCGGTGCCCGCACCGTCGTGAAGGCGCCCCAGGCGAGGGATCTGACGGAATGGACGTGACCGGCACATTATTTTCGGCGGCGCTCTAGCCGTCCGGCCTCCCCCTGCTCGATGCTCCGCGAGCGAAGCCAGCTCCTCCAGCGCCTCCTCTTCGCGCTCGACATCGTCCTCATCGGGGTGGCGTGGGTGCTGGCGTGGGTGGTCCGGTTCGAGGTGCTCGACCCGCCGGAGTGGGTGCCGCTCACGCGGTACCTCGTCTTCCTCCCGCCCGTGCTCGTGCTCTGGAGCGCGGTGTTCCTCCTGTCGGGTCTGTACCAGGCGCGGCGGGCGCAGCGGCTCCCCTTGGTGGTCTTCGCCATCTCGCGGGCGGTGTTCCTGGGGCTGCTGGCCTCGGTGACGGCGACGTTCTTCTACCGCGAGTTCTCGTTCTCCCGGCTGCACATGCTGCTGTTCGGGGTGATCACCTCGCTCCTCCTCGTGGGGACGCGGGGGGCGATTTACCTCGTGCTGCGGGGGGCGCGGGCGCAGGGCCGCAACATCCGCCGCGTGCTCATCGTGGGCGCGGGGCCGGCGGGGCAGCGGCTCGCGCGGGCCTTCCGGCAGTACCCGTGGATGGGGTTCGAGGTGCTCGGCTTCCTCGACGACCGGCCAGCAGCGGCGTTCACCAACGGCTCCAGCCTCCCGGCGCCCCACCTTGGCGACCCCCACGACCTCGGCGCGGTGATGGACCACCTCGCCGACGAGGGCCACCGCGTGGACCTCGTCTACGCCGCCCTTCCCCTCTCGGCTGCCGCCCTCATCGAGCAGATCGCGGCGCAGGTGGCCGTCCGCACGGCGCAGCTCTGCCTTGTCCCCGACCTCTTCCACCTCGACCTCCTCCTCCATACCCGCGTCTCGGAAGTGGACGGCCTCCCCGTCCTCCACCTCATCGACGAGGCCCCGTTCGACCTCCGCCGCGTCGTCAAGCGGGCGCTCGACGTGGCGTTCGCGCTGGCCGTGCTCGCCGTGCTCTCGCCGCTGTTCCTCGCCATCGCCCTTGCCGTCAAGCTCTCGTCGCCGGGGCCGGTGTTCTACCGGCAAGAGCGGATGAGCCTGAACGGGCAGACGTTCAAGATGCTGAAGTTCCGCTCGATGCCCATAGACGCCGAGGCAGGCTCGGGCGCGGTGTGGGCGAAGCCGGGCGAGCGCCGCGCCACGCGCGTGGGTGCCTTCCTTCGGCGAACGAGCCTCGACGAGCTCCCGCAGTTCCTCAACGTGCTCAAGGGCGACATGTCGGTCGTCGGCCCGCGCCCGGAGCGGCCGGTGTTCATCGAGCGGTTCCGCCACGAGATCCCCGGCTACATGCTCCGCCACAAGGTGCGCGCGGGGATCACCGGCTGGGCCCAGGTGAACGGGTGGCGCGGCAACACCAGCCTCTCGAAGCGGATCGAGTACGACCTCTACTACATCCAGCACTGGAGCCTCGCCTTCGACCTCAAGATCATGGCGCTCACGGTGTGGAAGGGGTTCGTCAACGAGAACGCGTACTGAGCCGATTGTTGGCCGACGATTGACGGTTCACGGGGGGCGACCCGACGCAACTTGTTCGCCGGCCCTCCCCTGTAGGATGATCTAC
The DNA here is from genome assembly GCA_035628035.1 of Rubricoccaceae bacterium. Classification (GTDB taxonomy): domain Bacteria; phylum Bacteroidota; class Rhodothermia; order Rhodothermales; family Rubricoccaceae; genus DASPKS01. The sequence continues at coordinate 613 of DASPKS010000006.1, read as the reverse complement.
CTCCGCGACCTCCACCTCGCCTTCGGCGGCGACCCGATCTTCGACGGCCTCACGTGGGCCGTCAAGCCGGGCCAGCGCGTCGGCCTCGTCGGGCCGAACGGGGCGGGGAAGACCACGCTCCTCCGCGTGATCGCCGGTCAGCAGGCGGTGGACGAGGGGGAGGTCGCCTTCGAGGGGAGCGTGAGCGTGGGCTACCTCGCACAGGACGTGCAGGAGATGGACCTCGCCGGGACGCCCCTCACGGAGGCGCTGACGGCGTTCTCCGAAGTCCTCACCCTAGAGGAGGAAGAAAAAAACCTCGCCGCCCAGATGGAGGCGCACCCCGACCACGATGCGCCTGCCTACCACCGCCTCGTCGAGCGGTTCGACCGCGTGCACAGCCGGCTCGTCACGCTCGAAGCGCACACGATCCGGCCGCGAACGGAGGCCGTCCTCCACGGGCTCGGCTTCGAGCAGGACGAGCTGTCGCGTGCGCTCTCGACGTTCTCCGGCGGGTGGCGGATGCGCGTGGCGCTCGCCCGCCTCCTCCTCCGCCAGCCCGACGTCCTCCTCCTCGACGAGCCGACGAACCACCTCGACATCGAGTCCATCGCGTGGCTGGAGTCGTACCTCA
>DASPKS010000005.1:0-27195 GCA_035628035.1 Rubricoccaceae bacterium | reverse complement strand
GGGCGGCTGGAGCCGCTCGCGGCGAAGCACGTCGACACCGGGATGGGGTTCGAGCAGATGTGCGCCGTGCTCCAGGGGAAGTCGAGCAACTACGACACCGACCTCTTTCAGAACCTCCTCGCCGCGTTCCCCTCGCTCGCGCCCGGTGTTGCCGGGCAGCGCCCCGTCGGCGATGGAGAACGCGAGCGCGCGGAGGTGGTCGGCGATGACGCGCATCGCCACCTGCTGCCGCTCGTCGGCCTCGTCGTAGGCCGGCACGCCCGGCGCGAGCGGCGGGAGCGCGGCGAGGAGGTTCTGGAAGAGGTCGGTGTCGTAGTTGCTCGACTTCCCCAGGAGCACGGCGCAGACCCGCTCGAACCCCATCCCGGTGTCGACGTGCTTCGCCGCGAGCGGCTCCAGCCGCCCGTCGCCCTGCGCGTTGTACTGGATGAAGACGAGGTTCCAGATCTCCATCACGCGGGGGTCGCCGGCGTTGACGAGCGCCGCGCCGGGCGAGGCCGCGCGCTCCTCGTCCGAGCGGAGGTCGACGTGGATCTCCGAGCACGGCCCACAGGGGCCGGTGTCGCCCATCATCCAGAAGTTGTCCTTCGTCGGCTGGAAGAGGACGTGGTCGTGGGGGATCGTCGTCTCGCTCTTCCAGAGGTCGGCGGCCTCCGTATCGGCTTCGAGCCCGAGCGCCTCGTCGCCCTGGTGCACGGTGGCGTAGAGCCGGTCGGGGTCGAGCCCCCACCGCTCCACCAACAGCTCCCACGCCCACCGGATCGCCTCGCGCTTGAAGTAGTCGCCGAAGCTCCAGTTGCCGAGCATCTCGAAGAAGGTGTGGTGGTACGTGTCGACGCCCACCTCTTCGAGGTCGTTGTGCTTGCCCGAGACGCGGAGGCACTTCTGCGTGTCGGCCGCGCGGGTGTAGGGCCGCTTCCCCGTCCCGAGGAACACGTCCTTGAACTGGTTCATCCCCGCGTTGGTGAAGAGGAGCGTGGGGTCGTCGTGGGGGACGAGCGAGGCGCTCGGCACGACGGCGTGCTCCTTCTCGCGGAAGAAGTCGAGGAAGGCTTGGCGGATCTCGGCGGCGGTCGAGGGGCGGTCGGGCATCGGGGCCGGAAACGGCTGGAAACGGGCGAGGAAGCTACGGAGCGGCCTCCCGGCAGGCGGTGAAGGATGGGGTGAGAAGGCGTACGCACCCTACCTTCTCGTTCGTTCACCGGGCACGCGCCCGGCCGCAACCTCCCGGGCGGCGAGCCCGTAGCGGCCCGCATCCCCTGCCCTGCACGCGGGCGCCCTCCCTCCTTCCCCGCCTCCTCGCTATGCCTCCCAGTCGCTTCCAGCGCGTCGCCATCGGCGTGCTCGTGATCCTCCTGGCGGCCGTCGCCGCTGTCCGCCTCAGCCACGCCGCCCAGGGCTTCTTCGAGGGCCTCCACGACCGGTTCGCCCACCGCCACGAGCACGACTTCGACCACGACCACGACCACGACTTCGACGTGGACGTAGACGTGGACCTTGAGGAGGACCTCGCGATGGAGGGGATCGCGCCGCCCCCACCTCCTCCTCCCCCGCCGCCTCCCCTTCCCCCGATGCCCCCGCTCCCGCCCAGTCTGCCCGAGGAGGCGCGCCGTGAGATCGAGGCCGCGCACCGGGAGGCCACCGAAGAAGCACGCCGGGCGGTGGAGGAGGCGCACCGCGAGATGGAGGAGGCGCGCCGTGAGGTGGAGCGCGAGCGCCGCCGCGCGCCGCGCGCGCAGGTGATGGGGCTCACCCTCGCCCCCGTGGCGGCCACCTCCGTTTCGCGCTCGACGCGCGACGAGGTGCTCTACGAGCGGCGCTTCCGCGTGCGCGCCGGCGACGTCCTCCGCGTCGCGCTTTCTTCGGAGGACGTGATCGTCGAGCCGACGCGCGGCAACGAGGCCAGTGTCACTGTGCGCGGGCGGGGCCGCGACGCGCGGAGCGAGTTCGAGCGGCGCCGGTTCGAGGCGAGCTACGGCGGCGGCGTGCTCCACGTCCGCACGCAGCAGCGGAACAGCCGGCCGTCGGTGCGCCCGCGCAACGTCGAGGCGGCGTACACCGTCGTCATCCGCATCCCGGAGGAGTTCGACGCCGAGCTCGGCACGGCCTCGGGCGACCTCCGGCTTGACCGCCTCCACGGCGAGGCCACGATCTCGACGGCCTCCGGCGACCTCGCCATCGGCGTGATCCACGGCGGGCCCGTCTCGATCTCGACGGCCTCCGGCGACGTGAGCGCCGAGCGCCTCGACAACGTCCGCTCCATCAGCACCGCCTCAGGCGACCTGGCCGTGAGCCACCTCGGCGGCCGCGAGGTGAACATCTCGACGGCCTCCGGCGACGTCTCGCTCGGCACGGTCGACGTGGCCCGATTCGAGGCCTCGACGGCCTCCGGCGACGTGTCGGCGGAGTTCCGGCGCGGCGCGCCCATCGAGGTCTCCACGGCCAGCGGCGACGTGTCGCTGAGCCTCCCGCGCGGGACCGGTGCCGACGTGAGCCTCAGCGGAGGGTCCATCGACCTCGACCGCGCCCTCGCCTTCCGGGGTACGCAGAACCGGCGCGGCGCCAGTGGCCGCCTCGGCGGCGGCGGGCCCGACGTGAGCGTCTCCACCAGCAGCGGCTCCATCTCGCTGATGGCGAACTGATTTGTTCAAGCGCCGCGCGCTACAGGCCGCCTCCTCGCGCGTCGCGGGGAGGCGGCTGTCGTTTACCGGCTCCGCTTGGTGCGGCGCGCGACGCGGAGGTCGCTCGGCGGGCCCGGCGAGACGTAGGGGTGGCGGGGGACGTAGAACCGGTTGGGCCGGTCGATCCCGCGCGTGAGCCCGATACGGCTGGAGGTGGCTACGCCGGGCGGCGGCGCGCCATCGTCGGCGAAGAAGAGTGGGGGCTTCGTGAGGTCGCTCCCGTGATGGCGGCCGTCCACGCCGAAGGCCTGGGCGAGCTTGCCCGGGCCGTTCGTGAGGTCCGCCGCGCGGCGGATCGCCGGTCGCCGCTCGGCCATCGCGGCCTCGCCCTCCACGGGCTCAACCGCGCGGATGAGCACGGCCCCGGCGGTGCCCTCCGGCTCGGTGACGACGTTGAGGAGCCAGCTCGTGTAGTAGATGAGGTAGACGTACGCCGTGCCCGGCGGGCCGAACAGCGCGGCCGCCCGGCCGACGGGCATCACGCGGCCGTCGGGCCCGAATTGCGCCTTCCACCCGTGCATGGCCGGGTCGTCGGCGGTGTACCCCTCCGTCTCGACGATGCGCCCGATGAGCCGGCCTGCCTCGGGCTCATCGTGGACGAGCAGCTTGCCGAGGAGGTCGCGCGCCACCTCCAGCGTGGGCCGCACGAAGTAGGCGGCGGGCAGCGGCGCGAGCGTTTTCGCGGTACGCGTCAACTCACCTGCCGAACGAGCTCGTTCGGGTCGGTCGTCGGCTGCTGGCACGCCTGGTTCTGGCACACGTAGGCCGTCGCCTGTCCGCCCCGCGCGGTCTGTGCTTCAGTGAACGGCGCGAGGGCGGCGATGGGAGCGGGCCCCTCCCCCGGCGCGCGCAGCAGCGTGACGGCGTTGGGGGTGTAGACGCGCCCGAGTCGGTCGAGCATCGTCGTCGTGTCCTCGGCCCCGCGCTCGCCGGCAATGACCACCTCGATGCTCGGCCCGATGGCAAAGTCGGCGGCGACCATGAAGTAGGCGTGGCTGGCCGGGTGGACGGCGATCTCGGCGGCCGCCGCGCCAACCCGCTCGGCCTCCTGCTCCAGCTCGGTGCGCCCCGTCATCCGCGCCAGCCGGTACCCGTTCTGCATGGCGACGGCGTTGCCCGAGGGGATCGCGCCGTCGTAGAACTCCTTCGGGCGCGCGATGAGGTCGGCGCGGCCGGCCTCGGAGGTGAAGTAGCCGCCGGCGGGGTCGCCGAACCGCTCGCGCATCTGGTCGTGGAGCGCGAGGGCCTCGGCGAGGTGGCGCTCGTCGAACGCCGCCTGGTACACCTCGATGAGCCCCCACACGAGGAAGGCGTAGTCGTCAAGGAGACCGGGGAGGCCAGTTTCGCCGTTGCGGTAGCGGTGGTAGAGCCCGCCATCGGGCGTCCGCATCGTCTGGAGCAAGAAGTCTGCGGCGCGGGCGGCGCGGGCGGCGTAGTCGGGGTTGCCGAAGGCGCGGGCGGCGCGGGAGAAGGCCGCGATCATCAGCCCGTTCCAGTCGGTGAGCACCTTGTCGTCGAGGAGGGGGCGCGGTCGAGCACTCCGGGCGATGAAGAGCGGCTGGCGCAGCGCCTCGATGCGATCCCGGAGCGCCCCCTCCCCCATCCCCATCCGCACGGCGAGGTCGGGCAGCGGCTCGGGGTGGTGGAGGATGTTGGCGCCGGTGAGGCGGCGCGTCGCTTCCTCGAGGAAGTTGCCTTCCGGCACCGTCGCCCAGATGGCCCGGGCGAAGCGGAAGTCGTCAGGACCCAGGATCTCACTCAGCTCGTCCTCGGTCCACACGTAGAAGGCTCCCTCCTCCATGTGGCCCTCCCGGTTGAGCGAGTCGGCGTCCTCGGCCGAGAAGAACCCGCCCTCCGGCGCCGAGAGGTCGCGCTCGACGTACGTCAGCGTCTGCTCGGCGATGGTGCGGTACCAGGCATCACCCGAGGCGCGGGCGGTCTCGACGGCGGCGAGCGTGGCCATCGCCTGGTCGTAGAGCATCTTCTCGAAGTGCGGGAGGAGCCACCGCTGGTCGGTCGAGTACCGGTGGAACCCGTAGCCGACGTGGTCCCACAGCCCGCCGCGCCGCATCGCGCGGAGGGTCTTCTCGACCATCCCGAGCGCCTGCCCCTCGCCGGCGCGCTTCCAGTAGCGGAGGAGGAAGAGGAGGACGTGGGCGGTGGGGAACTTCGGGGCGCCGCCGAACCCGCCGAACTCGGCGTCGAACCGCGCCCGGAGCTGAGTGAAGGCGCGGTCGAGCACCTCCGGGGTGAGGGCCTGCCCGGCGGCGCGCTCGGCGAAGAGCCCGCGCACGGCGCCCGTCAGGTCTTCGGCGGAGCGGTGGAGGCCCTCGCGCTCCTCGGCCCAGAGCTGCTGCACGCGGGGGACGAGGTCGAGCATCCCGAGCCGCCCACTCCGGCTCTCCTTCGGGAGGTACGTCGCCACGAAGAAGGGCTGGCGGTCCGGGGTGAGGAGCACGGTGAGGGGCCAGCCGCCGTGCCCTGTGACGGCCTGGCACGCCGCCATGTACACGGCGTCGACGTCGGGGTGCTCCTCGCGGTCCATCTTCACGTTCACGAACGCGTCGTTCATGAGCCGCGCCACCTCCTCATCCTCGAACGACTCGTGCGCCATCACGTGGCACCAGTGGCACGTCGCGTAGCCGATGGAGAGGAAGACGGGCCGGTCGAGCCGCCGCGCCTCCTCAAAGGCCTCGTCGCCCCAGGGCCGCCAGTCCACCGGGTTGTCGGCGTGCTGGAGGAGGTAGGGGCTGCTGGACTGGGCGAGCCGGTTGGGCAAATCGTCAGATCCCCGAAGGGGAGCGTTCAGCGGGTGGACGGGCGAAGAGAGGGGCGGGCGGGATGTTACCCAACCCGAGCCGCTCAGGGACGGCGGCTGAAACCCAATCCGTCGAACGTAGGTGCTCGCAGGGAAGGCGGCACCGCCGCTCCGTCTACGACATGGCGGGCAAAGGCGCGCCGCACGGGGTACTCGGCGCGGAGGCGGCGAAAGGCGGCGGCGCGGTTTTCGGCGGCCCCGCCGAGGGTAGCACGGAAGCGGGCGTCGTCGGCGCGCACGTCGTAGGCGCGGCGGACGAGCGTGTCGAGCCAGCGAGCCTCTGCCTCCGGGGTTTGCTCCTTCGGTGATGGGGGGACCTCAAGGCCCATCCCTTCTCCAAGGGTGGGTACCCAGGGGGGGGGCGGTGGGTAGCCCTGCTCCGCCCACCACCTACGGAAGGCGGCTTCCAGCATCCGCGTGCCCTCCACCTTCGCGTCGTAGGCATAGCCCGCGATGTGGGGCGTCGCGAGGGCAACGGACCGCGCGAGTGGCACGTCCACGAGGGGCTCCCCCTCCCACACGTCGAGGACGACGGGACCCAGGCGGTCCAGCGACGCCTTGAGCGCGTTGGTGTCCACAACCCCGCCGCGCGAGGCGTTGAAGAGCCAGGCGCCCGGCTTCATCGCGGAGAGGGTCTCGGTGTTCATCAGGTGCGCCGTCGGGTGCCGCGTGGTGCCAGGGCGCGTCAGCGGGGTGTGGAGCGTGACGACGTCGGCCTCCGCCAGCACCGCGGCGAACGACACGTAGGCGTGCACTTCCCCGCGTGCCTCGGCGGCCTCGGCCAGCGGGGGGTCGCAGCAGAGCACGCGCAGGCCGAGCGCCGACGCTCGCGCAGCCAGCCGCCCCCCCACCTGCCCGCACCCGACGATGCCGATTGTGCGTCCTCGCAAGCCCACTTCCTGATTGGCGGCTACCGCGAGGAGCGCGGCAAGGACGTACTCCACGACGGAGTCGGCGTTCGATCCGGGCGCGTCCGCGAACGCGATCCCTTGCGCGGCCAGGTAAGCCGTGTCCACGTGGTCAAGCCCGGCTGTGGCGGTGCCTACGAACCGCACGCGGCTGTTTGCGAGGAGGGCCACGTCTACGCGTGTGACGCTGCGGACGAGGAGCACGTCGGCCTCGCCGGCGGCTTCTGGCGTGAAGGCGTGGCCCGGCAGGAGCCGGACCTCGCCGTAGCGCCCAAACGCCGCGTTTGCGAAGGGGATATCGGCGTCAGCGAGGATCCGGAGGGGGGTCACGGCGGGGATCCGAAGCGTGTAGGACAAAGTTGACAGGCGGTGTCGGAGGCATGCGACACCGGTGTGCAAGATCGTTCGCACACGGGCTGTCGGATGCACACCTCCCCAGTCGCCGCCGGGGCGTTTCGCCCCCTCCACCGATCCTTTCCGTACCCTCCACACGGCCTCCACGGACCGGTGCCTATCCTTCCCACGCGGCCGATGAGAACGGCTCAGACGTCCCATTTCGGGGCGGTTTCTGTCTCGCTCTTGAGACCGATCACCCCACCGAACAGGGGCCGTTCACGGACTCTCCACCTTCATAAAACGGCGTCGCCTACCCCTTTGGCAACGTATTGGCTCTAACGCCGGCATCATTGAATCGCCCGTAGTGGCACCACCTAAAACGGAGTAGGACACATGCGCAATGCCAGGACGCCAGCGGTGACGGGGATCGCCGCGCTGCTGCTCTCGCTCGGACTCTTCACCGCCTTCCGCACGCCGGAGGCGCCGCCGAAGCCGAGCCTGATCATGGCCGTCCCGGTTTCGCCTGCTTCTACGTTCTCCCTCGACAACATCTCCGAGGATGTGCTCTGGCTGGCCCGCTGCGCGTACTCCGAGACGAAGCGGCCCCAAGAGCAGGAGCTCGTGGCGTGGGTCATCCGCAACCGCGTTGAGACGGGCTACCGCGGCCGGCACACGTACGAGGACGTGGTGCTCGACGCCTACCAGTTCAGCGCGTTCAACCCCGGCACGCGTACGCGCCGCCGCTACATGAGCCTGACGCCGCAGTCGCAGTCGCTCGGGTGGGCGCGCGCGCTCGAGATCGCCCACCGCGTCTATCACGCTCCCGCCAGTGAGCGGCCCTTCGCGCAGACCACCCGCCACTTCTACAGCGAGCAGTCCATGCGGGGGGGCGGGCAGCCCAACTGGGCGCGCGGCCGCCAGCCCGTCCGCCAGACCCGCTACTCCATCGACCCCCGCCGCTTCCGCTTCTACGCGAACATCGCCTGACCCTTCAGGCACCGAGTATCTCGTGACGGCCCGTAAGCCGTCGCCGCCGAGAGAAGAGGGCGCGCCCCCGGCCGGGCGCGCCCTCTCCATTTTTTTACCGCCGGTCTCCCTTCGCCGAGCACACCTTCCCGCGACCCCGCTGCTTCTCCTATGCGCCTCCTTCCCCTCGCGCTGCTCATTGGCGCCCTCGGCTGCGCCGGACCGGCTCCGCCGGTCGCCCCGGCCCCGGCCGACGACGCGCCGCTCACGTTCACCGTCGAGCCGCCGCCGACGTTTCGGATGGAGGGCGTGCGCGTGGCTGCGTTCAACGCGGAGTTCCTCTTCGACGGCGTAGGCGACGAGGGCGAGGCCAGCTTCCCCTGGAAGGGCGACTCCGTCGCCGCCCGCGCCCACCGCGACGCCGTCGCCCGCACGATCCGGACGCTCGATGCCGACGTGGTGGTGATCCCCGAGACCGAGCACCTCGGCGTGCTGGAGAGCATGATTCGGGAGTCGCTGGCCGACCTCGGATACACCCCCTACCTCGTGGATGGCGCCGACCGGTTCACCGGGCAGGACGTGGGCCTCCTCAGCCGGGTCCCCGTCGACACCGTCGGCCGCACCGACGAGCGCGTCCAGCTCCCCGGTACCGAGGAGACGTACGGCGTGAGCAAGAACCTCTTCGCGCGGCTCACCCTCGGCGGCGTGCCAACGACGCTCATCGGCGTCCACTTCCTCGCGCAGCCCGACAACGTGGAGCGGAAGCCGCGCCGCGAGGCGCAGGCCGAGGTGATCCGCCGCCTCATCGCGCAGGAGACGGCCGCCGGCCGTGCCGTCGTCGTCCTCGGCGACTTCAACGACTTCGACGAGGCGACGCCCGACCTCGCCGGCTCGCGGCCCATCACGAACGTGCTCGCGACCATCAAGCAGGCCGGCGAAGGCCCCGGCGACGACCTCCGCAACGTGATGGCGGAGGTGCCCCAGCGGCGCCGCTTCACCAACTTCTACGACCGCAACGACGACGGCGACGTGGACGCGGGCGAGCTGAGCGCCATCGACCACGTCCTCCTCTCCCCCGCGCTGTTCGGGCGCCTCCGGGAGGTGCACTACGTGCACAGCCACGACCCGAACGCCGTCAGCGACCACTTCCCCATCGTCGTCACGCTGGCGGAATGAGCGGGGCGGATCCTCACGCGGGGTCGGTCATTGGAAAGGAAGCGGGCGGTGCCCACGGGCCCGCCCGAGGCCCTTCCGCTCCTCTCTACCCCCTTCTGATCGATTCCGTATGAGCGCCCTCTCTCCCCAGGAACGCGACGCCCTCCTCGCCGAGCTCCGCACCCGCACGAACACCCCCGGCTTCCACTTCCTCTCCCCCGAGCACCTCCAGGACCTCAACGCCCTCGCCTCCGACGACGCTCCTGTCCTCAGCCTCTACCTCGCCCTCACGCCGGAGGCCCGCACGAACGACGCCTGGCATGCCGCCCTCAAGAACCTCCGCGACAAGGCCCTCGCCGGCCCCCGCGCCCGCACACACAAGCAGGCCGTGAGCCGAGACCTCGAGCGCATCGAGGAGGCCCTGCGCGGGGGGCTCCCGCGCACCGGCCGCGGCGTGGCCTTCTTCGCGTGCGAGGGGATCGGGCTGTTCCGCCAGCTCGGCGTGCCTACCGAGGTCGCCGACGAGGTCTACCTCAACCGGACGCCGTACGTCCGCCCGCTCGCCCGCGTGCGCGACGAGCACGACCGGTTCGCCCTCGCGCTCGTCTCCCTCCACCACAGCCGGTTCTTCTTCTCCCAGATCGGGCTTGTCGAGGAGGTGTTCGCCCTCCTCGGCGAAGACGTGGACGTGACGGACTACACCTCGAAGGACCAGCGGCGGGACATCCGCGACGAGCACCGCCGCCAGATGGCCCAGCGGAGCGCCCATGCGCTCGACCTCATCGCCGATACCCTCGGCGTACGCCACGTGCTCTACGCCGTCCCGCCCGACATGGAGGCCACGTTCCTCGACGCCCTCGGCCAGGGCACGCGCCAGAAGGCGAACCCCTTCGCCTGCGACGTCCGCGCCTCTGCGGCGGAGGTGGCGGTGGCGGCCGAGCCCGTCCAGCGCGAGATCGAGGAGCGGGAGGAGATGGAGACCATCGGCCGCGTGCGCGAGCTGCTCACCTCGCGGGCCGTCGCCGGGCTCGACGCGACCCTCGAGATGCTGAACCAGCAGCGCGTAATGACGCTCGTCGTCAACGACGACCTCCGCGTGCCGGGCGGCATCGACTCCGTCTCGGGCATGCTCACCACGAGCACGAACGGGACGTACCCCGCCACCGGCGGGCGCATCGAGCCCGAGGCCGACCTCTTCGAGGCGATGCTGGAGCGGGCGCTCGCGCAGGGCGCCACGCTGGAGCTCGTCCGGTCGGAGGCCGCCAAGGAGGCCCTCGACGCGCACGGCCCCGCCGCCGCGCTGCTCAGGTTCTGAACCGGTGTGTACCTAGGGGAGGGGCCTGGTAGACGGCATTCTACCGGGCCCCTCCCTATTTAGCTCTTTGGAGCTTAGCTGTTTAGGGCTGTTCAGAGCCCGACGCCAACGCGGACCTGGAAAAGGTTCACCCGGGGGTTCTCGCCCTCCGCATCTTCCTCGTCGAAGATCCCGCTCAGGCCCAAGCCATACCGCACCTCGGCGAACGCGTTCGGCCCGATGAGCGCGCTGACCTCGGCACCGAGGCCCACGTTCGCGGCCCACGTGAAGCTGCTCGTGTTGAGCTCGGTGATGCTCCCCTGCACGAAGCGCGCCTCCGGCCCAGCCAAGACGTAGGGCTTCACGAAGGGCGTCCCCATCCGCATCTTGAGGTCCACCGGAACGGCGATGAAGTTGAGGCTCTCCTCGTCCCCTCCGCCGAAGCCCGAGGCGTCCACGTCCCCCACGCGGACGTAGAGGAGCGACGGGCGCACGCTGAGGGCGCCCGCGCCGAGCTCGGTGTAGGCGCCCACGTGGAAGCCGGTGGAGCTGGAGAGGGCAGCGGCGTCAGAGATCGAGCCGAAGTTGAGGCCGCCGGTGATGCCGAAGCGCGGGAGGAGCTGGGCCTGGGCCGACGGGGCGAGGGCGAGCAGGAGAGCGGCGAGGAGGAGACGCATCGGAGAGGAAGGCTGATGGAAGCAGCAGGAGACGTGCTCGCGCAGGGAGCCGCCGCAGCGGCCGGAAAGGCAACGCGCGGGGCAGCAACTTCGCCGCGGGCGGGGAGTTTCCGGGGCACTTCCGCCGACACCCCGCTGGCAAGCATGAAGATCGGCATCACCTGCTACCCGACCTACGGCGGCTCCGGGGTCGTGGCGACCGAGCTCGGGAAGGCCCTCGCCGCGCGCGGCCACGAGATCCACTTCATCGCGTACGACCTCCCCCTCCGGCTCGACCACGTGGCCGGCAACGTGTTCTTCCACGAGGTCCGCGTCAACACGTACCCCCTCTTCGAGTACCCCCCGTACGCGCTGGCGCTCACGAGCAAGATGGTGGACGTCGTCCGCTACGAGGGGCTCGACCTCCTCCACGTCCACTACGCCATCCCCCACGCGACGAGCGCCGTCATCGCCCGCGAGATCCTCGACGGCCAGGGCGTCCACGTCCCCGTCGTGACGACGCTGCACGGGACCGACATCACGCTCGTCGGGCAGGACCCCTCCTTCAAGCCTGTCGTCGAGCACGCCATCAACGCCTCTGACGGGGTGACCGCCGTCTCCGACTGGCTCCGCCGCGAGACCTACGCCCACTTCGACGTCGAGCGCGAGATCGAGGTGATCCCCAACTTCATCGACACCGCGCGTTTCCGGCGCACGCCGAAGGACCACTTCAAGCAGGCGATCGGCCCCGAGGGCGAGCGGCTCCTCGTGCACGTCTCGAACTTCCGCGAGGTCAAGCGTGCTACCGACGTGGTGCGCGTGTTCGCCAACCTGTTCGGCGAGGGGGCCTGGCCGGAGGACCACCCCAAGCACGGGCAGTGCGGCGGCGTGAAGCTCCTCCTCGTCGGCGACGGCCCCGACCGGATGGCGTGCGAGATGCTCGCGCGCGAGCTGGGCGTCTCCCACGAGGTCCGCTTCCTCGGCAAGCAGGAGCCCGTCGAAGAGATCCTCTCCATCGCCGACCTCTTCGTGATGCCGTCGGGCAGCGAGACATTCGGGCTGGCCGCCCTGGAGGCGATGGCGTGCGGTGTCCCGGTGGTCTCGACCGACATCGGCGGGCTGCCCGAGCTCAACATTCCCGGCGAGACGGGCTTCCTCTGCCCCCTCGGCGACGTGGCCTGCATGACGGCCGCCGCGCGGAAGATCCTCACCGAGCCCGGCCTCCATGCACACATGGCCGAGCAGGCCCGCCGCCGCGCTGAGGAGGTGTTCCACCTGGACAAGATCGTCCCGCGCTACGAGGCGCACTACGAGCGCGTGATGGCCGAGCAGGACGGCGCCCTCTCGCGCATCGGCCAGTAGGGGTCGCCATATTCCCGGATGCCGGACTTTCCCCCCACCCCCCGACGCGCCGACCCCGCGCTGCGCCCCGACGCGCGCGTGCGGAACCTCATCTCGAAGAAGAAGCGCGTCTACCCCCTCAGCGACTACTTCCTCGAGTACCTCGGCCGCTACACCCGCCTCTGCGCGGAGGGCGCCGACTACGACGGGCTCCTCCGCTACGCCGAGGCCGTCCCCCTCTACGACGAGCACGGCCGCGACACCCTCTGGAACACGGTCTTCTACGGCCCCGCCGAGGGCCAGGAGATCCACGACGCCCTCCGCCTCACGTACGCCCTCCTGAAAAGCGGCGGCGACCTCTCGACGGTCGAGCACCTCTACGTCGACCGCGTGGACCTCTGCCTCTACGGGAACACCCTCCCCTTCCGCGTCCGCATCGTCAACGCGCTCAACGAGAACTTCGACTACTTCTACGTCAAGCGCGTCGACGCGAACCGGGTGTACGGGCTGGAGCTGGAGCACGTCCTCTCGCCGAACCGGATCACCTACCTCGTCCACGGCACCTCCCTCATCGAGGAGCACATCGTGGGCATCCCGGCCGACCAGTTCATCCGCGAGGCGATGCCGACGAACGCCTTCGACGAGATCCGCCTCGCGAAGGAGTTCGTGAAGTTCAACGAGCGGTGCTTCGTCCGGCTCCTCGGCGACATGCACTCAGGCAACTTCGTGATCGACATCACGCCGGACTTCGAGAAGATGCAGTACCGGATGCGCCCCATCGACTTCGACCAGCAGAGCCACCACGGGCGGAAGCAGGTGTACCTCCCGCAGTTCTTCCCCCAGAACAACCCCATCATCGAGCTCGGCATGCGCCACATGACGACGACGACGGTGGACCAGTACGCCCGCGAGGAGCGCGCGCTCATCGCCGGGCGGCTCCGCGCCAGCCACGAGCGCTACGGCCGGCTCATGGAGGTGATGCGGGAGGACATCATCTCGGAAAAAGAACATGTGGCCCGCCTCGGCGCCCAGCTCGCCCACCACTACGACGACCCGGCGTTCGGCGAGGCCCAGACGATGGGCGAGCTGGTGTACGCCTCGCTGGAGCGGCTCCTCCACCACCACGCCCCCGCGACGCCCTCGATGATGCCCGACCTCGCGCCCGACCCCCGCTAGGCGCTCACCCGGCGTAGGCTTCGAGCAGGAACGGGTTCGTGCGCCGCTCCTGGCCGATGGTCGTCGCGGGCCCATGCCCCGAGTAGACGACGGTGTCGTCGGGGAGGACGAGGAGCTTGGTTCGGATGGTGGCGATCAGCGTGTCGTAGTCGCCCTGCCAGAGGTCCGTCCGTCCGATGGACCCGGCGAACAGCACGTCGCCGCCGAGGACGAGGCCGTTTGTCTCGTCGTAGAAGCACACCGAGCCGGGCGAGTGGCCCGGCGCGTGGAGCACGCGCAGCCGCGCGGTCCCTAATCCAATGACCTCCCCTTCCGCGAGGGCGTGCGTCGCAGGAGGCGGAGGCTCCATGGGCGGGTCCACACGGACCCCGAACAGCTCGGCCTGTAGGAGGGCACTTGCGAGCATCGGGGCGTCTGCCGGGTGGAGCTGCCAGCCGCCATGCTCCGCCGTCTCCCCGAACTGCCGCGCAAAGAACGCGCACCCGAAGATGTGGTCGAGGTGGGCGTGCGTGAGGAGGAGGTGGCGCACGCGGACGCCCGCCGCGTCGAGGTAGTCCAGCACGGCCTGCCGCTCGGCCGGTGTGCTCGTGCCGGGGTCCACGAGCGCCGCCTCCCCGCCGTCGTGGACGACGTAGCAGTTCTCGACGAACGGGCTGACGACGAAGGACTGGACGTGCATAGAGGGGCGGTCTATCCCGCCCCTGCACTCGCCGGAGGCCGGCGGCGTTCCAGCGTAGCTTCCGCCGCACATGGTGAAGCGTCTCCACTGGGCCGTTCTCCGCACGCTGCCGGGGCCGTTCTTCGCGGCCTTCGGCACGCTCATGTTCCTGCTCCTGATGCAGTTCCTCATGCGGTACCTGCCGGAGCTGGTCGGGAAGGGGCTGCCGCTGGTGGCCATCGGGGAGCTGGTGGCGTACAGCCTCGCCTACATGGTCACGCTCGCGGCCCCGATGGCGTGGCTCATCGCGCTCCTCGTGGCCTTCGGGCGGCTCGCCGAGAGCCGCGCCTACGCCGTCGTCAAGAGCGCAGGGATCTCGCTGCCGCGGCTCGCGTGGCCGGTGTTCGTCGTGGCGGTGGGGCTCGTGGCGGGGATGGCGTACTTCAACAACGTGCTCCTCCCCGAGGCCAACTTCCGCCTGGCCGGGCTGTGGAGCGACATCCGCCTCAAGCGGCCGGGCTTCGACCTGGAGCCGGGCGTTTTTTATACCGGCCTCGGCGGCCACGCCCTCCGCGCCGAGGTCATCCCGCCCGACTCCTCCGGCCTCCTCGTCGGCGTGACGCTGTTCCAGACCGACACCCCGGGTGGGGCCGCCGTCCTCGTCGCGAAGCGCGCCCGACTCCAGCCGCGCGGCACCCACCTCTTCGTGATGCTCGAAGACGGCGAGCTGCACCGCCGCGCCGCGGGCGGTCGCCGTGAGGGCGGCAACCGGTACGAGCGCCTCGCCTTCGCGCGCCACCGCCTCGTCTTCGACCTCTCCGACCTCCTGTTCGCCCGCCGTGAGCGATCCGACGAGAGCCGCTCCGACCGCACGATGCGGACCTCCGCGATGATCGCCATCGTCGACTCGCTCGAACGGGGGGTCGAGCGCCGATTCGCCGAGGCCCGTGCCTCCCTGACCCGGCTGGGTCGGCCGACGGATTCCTTATCCGCCGTCGCTCGGCCGCCGGCCCAGCCAGCGCCTGTCGATACCACTGCCTACCGCCACCCCCTCCTCAACGGGCTCGATGTGGACGAGCGCCGCGCCGCGTTCGACCTCGCCCTCCAGCGCGCCCGCGCCGTCCGCGGCGACCTCGACGCGGCGGCCTCCGCGGCGGAGTGGGAGCTGCAGCGGGCCGACCGCTACCGCGTCGAGATCTACAAGAAGAACTCGATCGCGCTGGCGTGCCTCGTGTTCGTGCTCGTGGGCGTCCCGCTGGGGCTCGCCATCGCGCGCGGGGGCGTGGGCCTCATCAGCACGCTCGCCGTCGCCGTCTTTTTGTTTTACTGGGTGAGCCTCGTGCAGGGCGAGAAGCTGGCGGACCGGGGGATGCTCCCGCCGTGGCTAGGGATGTGGGCCGCCAACGTGATCGTGGGGCTGCTCGGGCTCTGGCTGTTCTGGCGCGAGGCCCGCTCGCCGGCGGGTCGCGACCCCCTCGGTGCACTGGCCAGCCGGTTCAAGGCGCGCGGAGGCTGACGGTGCTCTACCTCGTTCCTACCCCCATCGGCAACCTAGAGGACGTCACGCTCCGGGCGCTCCGCGTGTTGAAGGAGGCCGACCTCATCGCGTGCGAGGACACCCGCACGAGCGGGTTCCTCCTCGCCCACTACGGGATCGAGACGCCGCGGACGAGCTTCCACACGCACAACGAGCACGGGAAGGCGCGGCACCTCGTCGAGCAGATGCAGGCGGGGCGGGTGATCGCGCTCGTCACCGACGCGGGCACACCGGGGATCTCCGACCCCGGCTTCCTCCTCGTGCGCGAGGCGCTTGCGGCGGGCCTCCGCGTGGAGGCGCTGCCCGGCGCGACGGCCTTCGTGCCCGCCCTCGTCGCCAGCGGGCTGCCCACCGACCGGTTCGTGTTTGAGGGGTTCCTTCCCCAGAAGAAGGGGCGGCAGACGCGGCTGAAGGCGCTGGCCGAGGAGCCCCGCACCGTCGTCCTCTACGAGAGCCCGCACCGGCTGGGGAGGCTGCTCGGGGAGCTATCGGAGCACCTGGGGCCGGAGCGCCCCGCCGCCGTCGCGCGCGAGCTGACGAAGAAGTTCGAGGAGGTCCGGCGGGGGACGCTGGCCGAGCTGGCGGCCCACTACGCCGAGGCCGACCGGGTACGGGGCGAGGTTGTCGTCGTCGTGGGCGGGGCGCCATAGAGCGGGCTCCACATGGTGCTACCTTGTCGCCAAACGGACCACCACCGCCGATGCCCCGCTTCTCCCTCCTGGCTCTCCTCGTCGTGCTCGCGATGGGCTGCGCCACGGCCCAGCCGACCACCGATTCCCCCGCGACCTCCGCACCGGCTCACGACTACACGGCGCTGACCGACGCCGAGCGCGCGGTCCAGGCGCAGATCGCCCAGGACGGCCTCCACGTCGTCCACTTCTGGGCGCCGTGGTGCGACAACTCCATCAGCGAGCTTCAGAACGGCTGGTACGAGGTCGTCGAGCAGAACCCCGACGTGACGTTCACCTTCGTGACGGTCTGGAGCGACAACGCCACCGGCGAGGACGTGCTCACGCAGTACGCCATCCCCGAGCGCGTCGTCCGCCTCACGCTGCCCGACTTCGGCCCGAGCGGCGACAAGCCGAACCGGCGGAAGCAGTTCCTCGGCCTGCCGTTCACGTGGATCCCGACGACGTGGGTGTTCCACAAGAACGGGCAGCTCGCCTACGCCTTCAACTGGGGCGAGCTGGAGATGCCGCAGCTCCAGCAGGCCCTCGACGGCGCCCGCAACGCCTGGAGCCACGACTGAGCGCTCAGCGCACGATGGTGAGCGGCCTCGTGACACTGAATCCCGCTCCCGACGCGCGGACGAGATAGACGCCTGGCCCGAGCCGCGCGGAGTCCAAGCTAATAGCGTGCTGGCCCCCCGCGAGTGAGCCGTCGTGGAGAATAGAAACCCGGCGGCCAAGCGCATCGAACGCCTCCACGCGGACGGCCTGTGCGGCACCCAGCGTGAGGACGACGCGCGCCTCGCCGTCGCGCGCGGGGTTCGGGCGCACCGCCAGCGCAAAGGCAGTGGAGGGCGGCTTAGGCTCCGAAGCGGAAGGAAAGACGAACGCGGGCTCGCCGTATTCGGCTTCCCCCACGCGGACGTAGGCGAGGTCTAGCCGGGAATACGTCCCCTTGTCGGTGAGTTGGTAGACCGCGCCCACGTCTGCTACGGCGATGGTACGGATGGGCTGCCCCTTCGCGTGGAAGTCCTTCACGGTCACCTCCCACAGCGTGTCCGACCCGATGGTGTAGGCGAGCCCATACCCCCCTGTGATGTTGTACGTCTCGTTCCCGGGCGGCTCGCATTCGATGCCGAACGCCTGAAAGGGCGCATCGAGCGCGCAGGGCGCTAGAAAGAACCGGTCTTCCCCTGGGACGCCGTCTACCACGTAGCGCTCAAGCAGAAGGGCGGCTGAAGGGCTGTAGCGGACTTCGTTCTCGTCAGGATCGCAGAAGGGAGGCCACCCCTCCGCGTAGCTGCACTCGATGAGGGTGAAGTACTCGTGCCCTTCGAGGACCACGGTCCCCGTCACGAGGTAGCCGAAGTAGAAGATGTTGCCCTGCCCTTGGTCAGCTCGGTACTGCCACCGGTTACCTACTTCCAGCGGGAAATACCGCCGCCAGTCCGTGGTGTCCGGTACCGGCTGCGTCCAGCCCGCAGGTACTATCGAGAGAAGGGCGAGGGTGGGAAGGAGGCGCATCGGCGGCGGCTTGTCAGCTAATGATAGGGCTTCAGGCAAGCCCGCCGACTCGGTGCGAGCGCAGTGGGCGTGGTTAACTTGGGCGGATCGGGCGCGCGGGGGTTCGCGCGCCGCCCCCTAACCCGCACGGCATGACTCCCCGGCTGATCGACCGCCTCGTCGCAGCAGGCGTTTTCGTCGTCTCGCTCGTCGTGTACCTCCTTACGATGGCGGAGACCGCCCCCTTCTGGGACTCCGGGGAGTTCATCGCCATCTCGGCCCTGCTGGAGGTGTCGCACCCCCCCGGCGCCCCGTTCTACATGCTCGTCGGGCGCTTCTTCGCGATGCTCGCGCCCCTCTTCGGCGCGTTCAGCCCCGAGCCCGTCGCCTTCGCCGTCAACCTCGTCTCTGCGCTCGCCAGCGCGGCGACGGTCCTCCTCACGCACCTCATCATCGTCAAGCTGGTGCGGATCTGGAAGGGGCACCCCGACACGTGGACCGTGGCCGACCGCGTGGCCGCCCTCGGCGGCGGGGCCCTCGGCGCGCTCGCCTTCGCGTTCTCCGACTCGTTTTGGTTCAACGCCGTCGAGGCCGAGGTCTACGCGCTTTCGATGTTCTTCACCGCCGTCGTGGTGTGGCTGATCCTCCTCTGGCGGGAGGAGACCGTCGCCGAGGAGGCCGCCTTCCGGGCGCGGGGGGAGCACCCGTTCGGGCTGAAGGCCGACCGCTACCTCGTCGCCATCGCGTACGTGTTCGGGCTCGCTATCGGGGTCCACCTCCTCAACGTGCTCACGCTGTTCTTCCTCGCGCTCATCGTGTTCTTCGAGAAGGCGGAGCGGCCGGAGTGGACGACGGGGCGCCGCGCGCTGGGGATCGTCATGGCGGGGGGGGTGGCGGCCCTGTGCTTCTTCGTGATCTACCCCGGCATCGTGCAGATGCTGCCGTCCCTCGCGGGGTCAGTCGGCAGCCCGCTCCTCGTGTTCCTCCTCGTGACGGCGATCCTCGGGGCCGCCGTGTGGTGGACCCAGAAGAACAAGAAGCCCGTCGCCAACCTCGTCGCCCTCTCCGTCGTGGTAATCCTCCTGGGGTACTCCACGTACGCGCTGATCTTCATCCGCTCGGCGGCCGACCCGCCTATCGACGAGAACGACCCCGAGACGACCGACGCCATCGTGAGCTACCTCAAGCGGGAGCAGTACGGCTCGGTGCCGCTCCTCCGGGGCCCCACGTACGACGACGCGACGGGCCGCGTCGGGCGCGCGCGGATGGACCCCCGCACGGGGCAGCCGGTGGTCGACGCGAGCGGGTACTACGTCCTCGAGGAGAGCCTCTTCCCGCGCCGTCACTCCACCGACCCCTCCCACGTCGCCGTGTACCGGCAGTACACGTCGGACATGGACTTCTTCTGGCGGTACCAGCTGGGGTACATGTACGTGCGGTACTTCCTGTGGAACTTCGTCGGGCGCGCTGGGGACCACCAGGGCGGCGCATGGGCGACGGGGCTGTTCGAGGACGCCCCGCCGGCCGACGCGCTCACCCCGAGCGAGCGGGCCGGGTACAACTTCTACTTCGGCCTGCCGCTGCTCCTCGGGCTCGCCGGCATGGCCTTCCACTTCGTGCGGGACTGGCGGCGCGCCTTCGCCGTGCTCGTGCTGTTCTTCGTCACCGGCGTCGGCATCATCCTCTACCTCAACCAGACGCCGCTGCAGCCCCGCGAGCGCGACTACTCCTACGTCGCCTCGTTCTTCGCCTTCGCGCTGTGGATCGGGATCGGCGCGACGGGGCTCATGGAGATGGCCTCGGGCGCGCTCGCGGCGCGCGGCGAGGGCCTCCGGCGCGCGCTCGTGCCGGTCGTGGGCGCGGCGCTGCTCCTCGTCGTGCCGGGGTGGATGCTCGCCGTGAACTACGACGACCACGACCGCTCGGGCCGCCGCCTCGCCACCGACTTCGCCGTGAACATGCTCGAGAGCACGGCGCCCAACGCGATCGTCTTCACCAACGGCGACAACGACACCTTCCCGCTGTGGTACGCCCAGGAGGTGCTCGGCGTCCGCCGCGACGTCCGCGTGGTGAACCTCTCCCTGCTCAACACGCCCTGGTACATCCGCCAGCTCAAGAACCAGTGGAGCCGCGAGAGCGCCCCGCTCCCGATGACGCTGACCGACGAGGAGGTGGCGTACCTCGACTACGTGGTCGGCTTCGAGCCGCAGGACGTGAGCCTCCCCGTCCCGCGCGGGCGGCTCTCCGAGGTCGTCGGCGACACGGCGGGGGTCCCCGCCACGATGACGTGGCGGCTCGAAGGGCGCGCCTTCGGCGGCGACCAGCGCCTCCTCCAGGTCTCCGACCGCGCCGTCCTCGACATCCTCATCGCGAACGCGCAGCAGGGCTGGCAACGTCCGATCTACTTCGCCTCCACGGTCGGGCGCGACTCCGAGCTCGGGCTCCAGCCGTTCTTCCAGGACGAGGGGCTCGCCCGGCGCGTGGTCCCCGTCCGCACGGAGAACGCTGGGCCGGACGGCCGCGTGGTCCCCGAGATCGCGCTCGACCGCCTCTCGAAGTTCCGCTTCCGCAACCTCGCCGACCCGTCGGTCTACTACGACGAGAACGAGCGGAACCTCGCCGACAGCTACCGCCCAGCCCTCGCCGATTTCGCCCTCGGCCTCGCCACGCAGGGCCGCCCGGCCGAGGCCCGCGCCGTGATGGACCGGCTCATGCGGGAGGTCCCCTTCGAGACGATCCCGCCCGACGCGTTCTCGCTCTACGCGATGTCGGGCGCGTACGAGGCGATGGGGGACAGCGCCGCCGTGCGCGCCACCCTCCGCCGCATGGAGGCGTTCGTCCTCCGCGACCTCGGGCCGGGCGCCTCGCCCGATGCGCAGCGGCGCGCCACCCAGTTCGCCCAGATCGTCCAGGGGGCCTACCTCCGGAACGGGGCCTACGAGGAGGCCTCGGCGTTCCTCGACCGCCTCGCCCTCCTCTCCGGCGACCCGCGCCTCCGGACGTCTCCGGAGTCCCTCCGCCGCGAGACGGAGGCGATGCGCCGGGCCGCCAGCGGCGCGGGCCCCCCGGCCCCGCCCGACGGCACGCGCCCCGACAGCAACCAGGCGCCCGGCCTCCAGCCGTGAGGGCGATGGCCCGCGCGCGCCTCGCCGAACCCGCTCCGCCCCTCGCGCACGCGCTCGCGCCCCTCCTTCGGACGGCCCGCTTCGGCCGCGCCGTCCGCGCGTTCGAGGAAACCCCCTCCACGAACGCCGAGGCTACCCGGTGGGCGGAGGCGGGCGCCCCGGAGGGGGCTCTCGTCATGGCGGACCACCAGACGGCCGGCCGGGGCCGGTACGGGCGCAGTTGGGTCGACGCGCCGGGGCAGGGCCTCCTCTTCTCGCTCGTCCTCCGACCCGCCCTGCCGCCCGACGCGCTCGGGCTCCTCCCGCTCATGGCCGGCGTGGCTGTGGCCGAGGCAGCGGCGCCGCACGTGGCCCCGCACGCCCCCCGGCTCAAGTGGCCGAACGATCTCCTCTTCGGGGGCCGAAAGGCAGGGGGCCTCCTCGCCGAGGCGAGGACGAGCGGCGACGGCAGACCGGTCGTGATCCTCGGCGTCGGGCTCAACGTGAACGAGCAGACGCTCCCCCCGGAGATCGAGGACCGGGCGACCTCGCTGGCCCTCGTGCTCGGGCGTCCGCTCGACCGCGCCGCGCTGCTGGCCGGCGTGCTCCTCGCCCTCGAACGCCGCTACGACGCCCTGCTTGGGGGTGGGCGGGCGGCGCTGCTCGCCGCGTTCGAAGCGCACGCCGCTGGCCTCGGCAAAGCGGTCACCGTTTCATTTCCGCATGGCCCCCGGCCCGCCCTCACAGGCACCTTCGCCGGCCTCGCGCCCGACGGCGCCCTCCGCCTCGCCACTCGGGACAGTGAGGTGCACGTGCACGCGGGCGAGGTCACGCTTGCCCTGGCCGGCTGACCATGTTCCTCGCGCTCGACATCGGCAACAGCGCCGTCAAGGCGGGCCTCTACGGCGGGGACGCGTGGCGCGTGGAGCGCTTCCCCTTCGAGGACGCGGGGCGTCTGGCGGGGGCCTTCGGAGCAGCCGCCGTTTCGGCGGCCGGGCTGGCCTCCGTCGTTCCGACGCAAACCACAACGTGGGCCGGCGCCGCACGACGGGCCTTCGGCGTAGACCCCGTGCTCCTCACGGTCTCCATGCCGCTCCCGTTCAGGATGGGCTACCGCACCCCGGAGACGCTCGGTACAGACCGCCTCGCGGCTGCCGCCGCCGCATTCCTCCTATTCGGGCGCCCGGCGGAGGGTGTTGTCCGTCCCGTCGTCGCGCTCGATGCGGGGACGGCGTGGACGCTCGACGTGGTGGATGGCGAGGGGGTGTACCGGGGCGGGGCCATCGCGCCGGGGCCCGACCTTCTCCGCCGGAGTCTCTCGCGGGGCACGGCCCAGCTCCCGGAGGTCACCTTCGACCTTCCGGCGTCTCCCATAGGGGGCTCCACCACCGAGGCCCTACAGGCCGGCCTCCTCTTTCCCTTCCTCGACGGCCTAGCCGGACTCCTCGACCGCGTCTCCGATGAGCTAGGCGCGCGGCCGTTCACGGTCCTCACCGGCGGGTGGGGGCCGTTCCTCTACGACCACCTGCCAGGCCGGTTCGATGCCGTCGCCCCCCACCTTGTCCTCGACGGGATCCGGCTGCTCGTAGAGGGGTGGCGCTAGCCGTGGAGCGGCGCGCGGGCGTCGGCGGCGAGGAGCGACTCCACGCGGGCGAGCACCATCGCGATGGCGACCTCGTTGTGGCCCCCGCGCGGGATGATCACGTCGGCGTAGCGCTTCGACGGCTCGACGAACTCGAGGTGCATCGGGCGGACGGTCCGGCGGTACTGCTCGAGCACGGCCTCCAGCGAGCGGCCGCGCTCGTGGAGGTCCCGCTCGATCCGCCGGATGAGGCGGACGTCGTCCGGCGCGTCGACGTAGAGCTTGATGTCCATCCGCTGGCGGAGCGCCGGCTCGGCGAGGATGAGGATGCCCTCGACCATGATGACCGGGCGCGGCTCGACGCGCTCGGTCTCGGCGCGGCGGCGGTGCGTGGTGAAGTCGTACGTGGGCTTCTCGACGGCCCGCCCGGCGAGGAGTTCGTCGAGGTGGCCGACGAGGAGGGGCGTCTCGAGGGCGTCGGGGTGGTCGAAGTTGAACCGGGCGCGCTCGTCGAGGGGGAGGTGCGCGAGGTCGCGGTAGTACGCGTCGTGGTCGAGGCGCGCGATGCGGCCGGGCCCGAACCGCTCGAAGATGCGGCGCTGGACGGTGGTCTTCCCCGAGCCGGACCCCCCGGCGATCCCGATGACGACGGACACGCCTACTCCTCGTCCTCGTCGTCCTCGCTGGGGCGGGACGGGGGCGGGGCCTCGGCGCGGGCGAGGCGGCGGGCCTCGCGGCGCTTCTCCCACCCCGGCCGGAGCACCATCACGACGGTGCCGCCCTGCGGGCCGAGCTCGGAGGCCTTGAAGTCCGGCTCGTAGCCGCCCGGGGCCTCCCAGTCCTCCAGCAGCTCGACATGCTCGGCGCCGGTCTTCGCGATGAAGTGGACGAGCGCGCCGCGGAGCTCCTTCACCTCGTGCGTGACGGGCTTGAGCGTCTTCTTCTCGGCCCGGAAGAACTTCAGGCGGTACATCCGGTCGTAGGAGCCGTCGTCGACCCACGCGTCCTCGTGCGTGGCCGGGAGGAGGTTCCACACCACCTTCCCCCGGAGGAGCGCGTTGAGCCGGGCCGAGAGCGGCTCGCGCCAGTACCGCGAGACCTTCCCGATCCCCTCAACGGTCGCCTCCATCTTGAGGCGGTAGTTCGGGATGAGGTCGTCGGGGCGGAGGAGCCCGAACAGCCCGGAGAGGATGACGCCGTTCTCGAGGAGGCGCCGCTGCGCGCCGGTCGGGAGCGTGCTGAAGTCCATCGCGCGGTACATCGAGCCGGGCCCGTACCGGTCGATGGCCGCCATGAGGGGGCTGTCGTAGAGGGCGCGGTTGGCGGCGAGAGCCTCTTCGAGCGCCCCACCCTGAATCCCGAAAAGCGCGTCGAGCTTCTTCCCCTTCGCGATCTGCTTTTGTAGGGCGTCAATAAGCGCGCGGCGCTCGGGGTTCAGCTCGGAGAAGAAGTTGAACGTGTTCGACGCGCGGTAGTCGAACATGTCCGGGGCGAGGGGGTTGCCGCCGGGCTGCTTCCCCTCCGCACTGGGGATGAGGATGGCGAAGCGGACCATCGCGGGGCCGGGGCGCCGCGTCAGCGCGGGTCGTCGCGGTGGGCGCGGCGCTGGCGGACCTCGCTCATGAGGGCGTCGGCCTCGTGGAGGAGCTCCCGCGCCTGCTGACGGGCGTCGGCGATGACGGCGTCGGCGTTGCGGCGGCCCTCGCTGTCGGCCGCGCCGTCGTCGAGGCGGTCGACGAACCCCCCGAGCTGGCGGGTCCACCGGTCGAGGAGGAACGCCACGCGGTCCCGCGTGTAGCGCCCCTCACGGGGCGCCAGCAGGAGGCCGAGCACGAACCCGGCGGCCCCGACGGCAAGGGTGCCGGCGAGGTAGGTGCCGAAGCGGGAGCTGCTGCTCATAACACGGGGAACGGGAGAAACAACGACCGGCGGGGCGGCGGAAGATACGGTCCACCAAGGAGCCGCGCCGCCAAGCCGGAGAGCAACACAAAGAGCTGCGCCCGGGTCTCAGGCGCAGCTCCTGCGAAGCCCATCGGGCGGGAGTGAAGTCGCTGGCGCGGGCGGGCCGCGGCCTTAGCGGTTCTTCTTCTTGTGGCGGTTCTTCCGAAGCCGCTTCTTCCGCTTGTGGGTGGCGATCTTGTGGCGCTTGCGCTTGCGTCCGCAGGGCATGTTGAGGTCGGTTCAGGATCGGCGGTCGATCCGGCGTGGCAGAGACATCGGGGGAGCCCGGAAGGTACGACCGGATGGGATGGGGCTCCAAGGCTGCGAACGCCGCAAGAGCGCTCCCGAGCCCGTTCACCCCCTCCGAACAGGCCTCTTGCCCGGGTTTTCACAGCCCGGTTGCCTTCCTCCCAAGACGTCCTTTCGCCGCCGGTGTACACCGTTGTACAGTCGGCTGAACACCCGGCCTAGGGGTACCGGCCGAACCGGAGGCACTAGGCCCGCTTTAGAGTTGGCACGGGCGTTGTTAGGAGAGAGGGTGAAGCTTCGGGATGGCCTACTTCCTCCCCCGGGGCTCGGCTCGAGCTGAAGGTGCATACGGCCTCTGGCCGTCCCTGACCCGCCGGGCGGACACGTATGGGTGAGCGTGTCCGCCCGGCTCTCTTTTTGGCCCTTCCCGTACGCCGAATCCCCCTCCGGTGAGGAGCGGGGGCCCGTAAGTTGACGGGGAACCGTCTCCCCTCGCGTGCGCGTCGCTCTGCTCCTCACGCTTGGCCTCGCGGCCTGCTCGCCTTCCCTGTCCCCCTTGTATCGGGACTACGAGGTACACGCCACCCCCGCTGGTGCGGCGGCCGACGTGCCCTCCCGCCTTCGAGCTGCCCTCGCGGAAGCCGGGTGGACCGAGGTGCCGGCCGATGCCCCGAACGTGCTCTCGACGGCGCCCCGACAGGTTTCCAACACGGGCCTCTACCGCGTCGAGGTGTCGGTCGACCTCGCCCCCGTCGGGGAGCGCTTCGTCCGCGTGTTCTTCCACCCCTGGCGCTATAGCCTTACCGGGGGCCGGTCGAAGCTACCCTACCTGACGGGCGGCGTCCGGAGGGCCGTGCTTCCCGCGCTCACGGCGGCGCTGGAACGGCAGGGGTTCGTCGTCCTCGGCACCCCGCGCGAGCGCGACCGGGAAGAAACGGGGAACGGCTAACGCGGGCGGAACCGCCGCCGCCCCGCTCCGTCCAAAGAGTCGTTCCTTGAACGACTGGGGATGTTCCGGTTTCGACGGGTGGACTGTGCGGCAGGCTGCGTGCCGGGCGGTTCTCAGCACGCCCGTGACCCTCGCTGAGACGCTTGTAGTTGCGAACGACTACGCTTACGCGCTGGCGGCCTAAGGCCGACTAGCTGTCTCCTGCCGGACCCGCTCATCGGTCCGGCTTGAGGCAACGCCTCTGATGAGCTAGCCGCTTAGGCGCCGGCTGAGCCGACGCGGCGAATCCCAATCAGCTTGCGCCCACGCGGGGCCCGGTCGGTTGGCCGTACCGCGCGGGCAAAGACCCGAATAGACCGACTACGCATGTAGACGCCTGGACTGTAGGTTCATTCGGACCCGGGTTCGACTCCCGGCATCTCCACCCTCTGAAGCCCCTCGGCGCGCCCTCACGCGCTGAGGGGCTTTTTTGTTGCGTTCTGGCCCCTCAGAGGATGCGGCGGCGCGCGGACCCACGCGGTTCGACGCGCTGGCGAGCGCCTGAGCTGGGAGACTCCTGCATCATGCCACTACGATGAGGCCGGCTCCGGCCCGCCCGGCGCGACGCTCGTGTTCGAGGTGGAGCTAGCCAGCGTCCGGCCCCGCCTCGCCCACCTGACCCAGCGGGCGGCCGATTGCCCGGCGCACGCCGGGGCGCTACGTTAGCGTGCTACGTCGTTAGCACGGCGACTCACACGCCCCGTTCCACCCCTGCGATCTCATGCTGCCGAGAACCCTCCTGCTGGCCAGCCTCCTCGCGCTCGCGATCGTGCCTGCGGCGGCCCAGCCCGCGCCGCCCCCCACCCGCGCCGACACCCTCCGTGGCTCCATCACCCCGGAGCGTGCGTGGTGGGACGTCACGTTCTACGACCTCCACGTCCGCGTCAGCCCGTCCGACAGCACCATCCGCGGGCACAACGCCATCACCTACCGCGTGCTCCAGCCCGCGCACGTGATGCAGCTCGACCTCCAGGAGCCGCTCGTCGTCGACAGCGTCGTGCAGGACGGGCGGCGCCTCGCGCACCGCCGCGACGGGAACGCGTTCTTCGTGACCCTCACGGTGCCGCAGCGGGCGGGCGCGCTCCGCACCGTCACCGTCCACTACCACGGCCGCCCCCGCGTCGCCCTCCGGGCGCCCTGGGACGGCGGGTTCGTGTGGACGCGCGACACGGAGGGCAACCCCTGGGTGGCGACGGCCGTGCAGGGGCTCGGCGCCAGCGCGTGGTGGCCGAACAAGGATCACCAGTCCGACGAGCCAGACAGCCAGCGCGTGGCCATCACCGTCCCGTCCTCGATGGTGAACGTCTCGAACGGCCGCCTCCGCCGCACGACGGCCCACGACGACGGCACGACGACCTACGAGTGGGCCGTCGTGAACCCCATCAACAACTATGACGTCGCCGTCAACGCCGGCACCTACGCCCACTTCCGCGACGTCTACGAAGGCGAGGCCGGCCCACTCACGCTCGACTACTGGCCGCTCGCCCACAACCTCGAGGCGGCCCGCGTGCAGTTCCGCCAGGTGCCGCACGTCGTCGCGTGCTTCGAGCGGTGGTTCGGGCCGTTCCCGTGGTACGAGGACGGGCTCAAGCTCGTCGAGACGCCGCACCTCGGGATGGAGCACCAGAGCGCCG
>DASPKS010000004.1:0-3394 GCA_035628035.1 Rubricoccaceae bacterium | reverse complement strand
GACGCCGACGCCGTCGAGCATCAGCCCGTACCGGGCGCCGCCGCTCTGGACGAGCCGCGCCACGGCGAAGGCGAAGTCGGGGTAGTCGACGGCGTCCTCGCCGTCGGTGCCGACGTCGGTCACGGCCCAGCCGAGGCTCTCCGCGTGCGCCTTCAGCGCCGCCTTGTAGTCGAACCCGGCGTGGTCGCATCCGAGGGCCAGCGTTTTTTCTCCGCTGGGAGGAACGAGGGGCGCCACAGCGCGGCCCGGATTCCCCGGCGGTGTGGCCCCTTCGACAAGCTTCACCTGCTTCGCCCGCGCGGCGTCGCGCGCCAGCGCCGTCACGAGCGCGCCGGCGGGGACGACGAGGTCCGTCCGTCCCGCCTTCGCGGCGTCGAGGACGTGGCGTTCGGTGACGAGGGGGCGGCGCGGCATGGCGCGAAGGTACGGGCACGCCCGCTTCGGACGGGGGTGGGTGCTTGCCTCTCTCGCCGCCGGGGGCGAAACTTACCGCCCCCTCTCGCCGACCCCGCTCCTCATGTCCGTCGTCCCGCCCCCCACCTCCTCGCCCGTCGTCGCCGAGCACCCGAAGGTGTCGGCCTACGAGATCGCCACGGCCAACTTCGACCGCGCCGCCACGCTGCTCGACCTCCCCGAGGAGTGGCGCCGGCTCATCCGGTCCCCCTTCCGCGAGATGCGCGTGGAGGTCCCGCTCTACCGCGAGGACGGCAGCCTCGTCGTCTACACCGGCTACCGCGTCCAGCACTCCGGCGCGCGCGGCCCCTTCAAGGGCGGCATCCGGTTCTCCCCGCTCGTCGACATCGACGAGGTGCGCGCGCTCGCCGAGACGATGACGTACAAGACGGCGCTGGTGAACGTCCCCTTCGGCGGGGGCAAGGGCGGCGTGAACGTGGACCCGCGCACGCTCACGAAGCTGGAGCTGGAGCACGTCACGCGGCGCTACATCTCCCGCATCCACCTCATCCTCGGCCCCAACCGCGACGTGCCGGCGCCCGACCTCGGCACGAACGCGCAGGTGATGGCGTGGATCGTGGACCAGTACGGCCGCCAGCACGGCCACTCCCCCGCCGTCGTGACGGGGAAGCCGCTGGAGCTGGGCGGCTCGCCCGGCCGCGAGCAGGCCACCGGGCGCGGCGTGATGATCACGGCGCTGGAGGCGGCGAAGGACATGGGCCTCCAGCCGTCGGACCTCCGCGTGGTGGTGCAGGGGTTCGGGAACGTCGGGATGAACGCGGCGCTGCTCATGGCCGAGAAGGGGTGCAAGGTCGTCGCCGTCTCCGACGTCTCGGGCGGGTACCATAACCCGGAGGGCCTCGACCTCCAGGCGCTCCTCCGGTACAAGGACCGCGAGGGCGGCGACGGCACGCTCAAGGGGTTCGACGCCCCCGGCGTTGAGGCCGTCTCCCACGACGATTTCATGGGGATCGACTGCGACGTCCTCATCCCCGCCGCCATCGAGAGCGCCGTCAACGAGGAGAACGTGGACTCGGTCAAGGCGCAGATCGTCGTGGAGGGGGCGAACCTCCCCGTCACGCCCGACGCGGACCGGAAGCTCAACGAGCGCGGCGTGCTCGTCGTGCCCGACATCCTCGCCAACGCCGGCGGCGTGACGGTCTCCTACTTCGAGTGGAGCCAGAACTTCCAGCAGTACACCTGGGAGGAGCCCGAGGTGAACGCGCGCCTAGAGAAGGTGATGCTGAAGGCGTACCGCGACGTGGTGGGGCGGGCGAAGAGCCTCGGCTGCACGCTCCGCGAGGCCGCCTTCGTGATCGCCATCGACCGCGTGGTGACCGTCGAGAAGATGCGCGGCAGCCTCTGAGCTAGCGGCCGCGCAGCCAGCCCGTCGGGTTCACGGCGCTCCCACCTTCGAAGACGGCGAAGAACACGGCGGCCCCGCGGCGGTCGCTGTTCGTGCCGGCGCGGCCGACGGTCTGCCCGGCGCGGATGCGCTGGCCCTGCCGCACGTTCACCGCTGAGAGGTTGCCGTAGAGCGTGGTGTACTCGCCGTGGGAGATGAGGACGAACGTCCCGAACGCGGCCATCGCGCCGACGCGCTCGACCGTCCCCTCGAACACGGCGCGCACGCCCGCCCCGGCCGCCGTCGAGATGTCGATGCCGGGGGAGTCCGTGCGCGTGCCGTAGACGGGGTCGGTACGCGTGCCGAAGGCGCCCGTGACGGTGCCGTCGGCGGGCCAGGGGAGGCGGCCCCGGTTGGCGCGGAACGAGCCGGTGAGCGACTCGAAGCGGTCCTCGGCCGGAGGGGACGCCGTCTCGGGAGCGGTCCGCGTGGGAGCGGGCGTCGCCGGAGCGGGGGTGGGGCGGGCGGGGTTGCGCGGGTTCGGGCGCGTGCGGCGCTCGACCTCGCCGCGGCCCATCGCCTCGGCGCGCCGCGCGGCCTCGGCGGCTTCGGCCGCGAGCCGGCGGCGGCGCTCTTCCTCCTCGCGCCGGCGGCGGGCCTCTTCGGCGCGCCGCCGCTCGGCCGCGACGATCTCGGCGACGAGCGCCTCCATCCGGCGCGCGTCGGCGCGCTGCTGCGTGAGCTGGGCCTCGAGCGTCGTCCGCCGCCGCCGCGCCTGCGCCACGAGCGCCTCGCGCTCGCGGCGCCGCTCGGCCAGCTCGGTCTGCTCGGCCTGGCCGGCCAGCAGGAGGGCCTGCGTGGAGCGGACCGACCCGGTCAGCGCGGCCTGCCGCTCGCGCAGCTCCAGCGTCTTCGTCGCGACGCGCTCGACCTGCCGGCGGCGGCGCTGCGTGAACTGGCGGAGGTACCGCACGCGCGCGATCATCTGGGGGATCGACCCCGACGAGAGGATCACCGCGAGCGTCTCCATGTGCCCGCGCTTGTAGGCGTGGACGGCGCGCCGCCGGTACGCCTCGCGCGCCTGCTCGATCTCCGCCTCGAGCCGCCGGATGGACGCCTGGAGCGCCTGCGTCTCGCGGCGGTACGCCTCGAGCTGGGTACGGTAGCCGGCGACGAGCTCCTCGCGGAGGGCGATCTCGCGGTCGAACTCCTGGATGGCCGTCAGCGCCCCTTCCTCTTCCGTGCGCGCATCGGCGATGCGCTCCTCGACCCCCTCGATCTGCTGGCGGAGGGAGGCGAGGCGGCGCTCCGTCGCGTCGCGGTCGGCGGGCTGGGCCGCCGCGCCGGACGCGGCGAGCAGGACGAGGACGACGAGGAAACGCACGGCGGGCAAGCGGAAACCGGGAGGTCCCTTTCGAAAAACCAAACGGGGTATCGGCCCCGGCGCCGCGAAGATAAGGGGGCCCTCGCCGCCTACCGGACGACGCGGCGCGACGCCCCGCGTGGCTTCTCGAACCGGAGGCGGAGCCCGGGCGGGTTCACCTCCACGCGCCGGTGCTCGACGGTCACCGTCAGCCGGTCGGCCGGGCTGGTGAG
>DASPKS010000003.1:0-5694 GCA_035628035.1 Rubricoccaceae bacterium | reverse complement strand
AAGGCCGGCCAGTGGGTGGACTACGACCCCCGTGCCGAGGAAGTCACCGAAGCACCGACGCAGCAGGGCGCGGTGTACTGGGGCGAGGGGCCGCTCTTCCGCGCGTGGGAGCACCGCCACGGACTGTTCGGCTTCGAGGGCTCCTTCCGCGGGGTCTACGACGTGGGCGGCGATGTCATCGATGCCGAGCAACCCGTGGCCATCGTCTACACCGACTGGGCCGTGCGGAAGCCGTGGACGTTCCACCCGCTCGCGTTCACCGTCCGCGAAGACCCCGTCGTGACGGGGCCGCACCCTGAGCGCTACCCCTGCGCGGCCCTGCTCTGGAACGAGGAGACGGGCGCGCGGATCATCCTCGTAGCCCCCGCGCTGTGTTCGCGCGCAGACCTGCTGCACCGCGTGCTCGGCCTCGTCGTCGAGCCGGTCGCCGCGCTGGCTGCGGTGTGAGCTAGTGCAGGACCGTCGCGCGGACGTGCCGGGAGAAAGTCGGCCCGGTTGCCCGGAGGAGGTATGTGCCCGGCCGAAAATGCCCGGTGTCGAACAGGATCACCCGCTCGTGCTGCACGAACCCGTCGTAGACCAGCGCGACCTCACGGCCGAGCAGGTCGTAGGCCACCACGCGGACGTGTTGCGGCGTGGGCACCTGCACGCGCACCTCTGCCGAGCCGGTTACCGGGTTCGGTGAAAGCCGGAGCGTACCCTCCGAGCCCGGAGGCTCGGGCGGGAGCGAGGTCGTCGTTCCGCTATCGCCCGCGACGATGGGTCGGTCAGGTGTCTGCTCGTAGGCGTAGGCCAGGAGGTAGATCCGGTAGGCCGAGGCGCGGAGGTGCAGCCACGCAAATCGGCGCACGCCCGAGCTGTCCACGAGGCCGATTCCGACGTACCCCTCTTGCAACTGGGTGTCCGTGCCGATCCACTCCCCTACGTAGACGGGGTTGCCACCTGAACTCCAAGAGTACGAGCCTAGCAACGCCGAGGAGGTCGGGGAAACGTTCTGCGGGCCGATGAGGACGCCAGCCTGTAGGCGTGAGGCCAGTCCGAAGGGGGGGACGGAGCCCACCACCGCTAAGGTGCTGGACGCTGATGCCTCTACCCTCGCCCGGGTACCCCAGCTCATCCCGCTCCCCCCGCTGCTCACGGCTAGGCGAAGGGTGGCTGCACCGGGGATGACCTGCAGGAGGTGCTCGTCGTAGTACTGGGGTGGGCAGAATCCTTGGCAGCAGCTCACGCAGACGGGGATGACCGCGACATCGGGCTCGACGTCGGTGTAGACGACCTGCCCGGAGGCAACCGGGACCACGAAGAGGGAGAGGAGGGCGAGCCAGCGGGCCATCGCGTTACCCTTCCGAGCTATTCCAGACCTCTCGCAAGATAGGGTGTTGCGCGGTGCGCACAACCGAACGCCGCGGAAGCCTCAGGCGCGGCGCTGGAGCCAGAACACCAGGACGTCGTCGGCGAAGCGGGGCTCGGCGCTCCGCTGGAGCATCCCCTGGAGCAGCGTGCGAAGCGGCTGATCGGTGCGGAGCGCCTCGGAGGCCGCCTGCGCCACGCCTACCTCCCCGAACATCTCGCCCGTGCGCGCTACCTGCTCGGTGAGCCCGTCGGTGTGGGCGAGGAGCGCGCCGCCGGGGGGGAGGAGGAAGGCCTTGTCGGTGTAGGGCGTCTCGGCGTCGAGGCCCAGCACGAGGTCGGAGTACTCGACGATGCCGGCGCCGGCGGGCGAGACGAGGATGGGGCGGCAGTGCCCGGCGTTGCAGTACACCACGCGGTGGTGCTGCGGCTCCCACCGGAGGAGGAGGAGGGAGGCGAACGTCTCCTCCAGCACCTGGTCGTTGATGAGCATCTGGTTCACGCGGCGCATCAGCGCGGCCGGCGAGACCGTCGTGCTGAGCATGGCGTGGACCGTGCTCCGGATGTACGAGAGGAAGCTGAACGCGTAGAACTTCGCCTGGAGCCCCTTCCCCATGATGTCGCCGACGGTGAAGAGGTAGGCCCCGTCGGGGGTGCGCGTCCAGTCGAAGAGGTCGCCGCCGCCGTCCTCGCGCGGCTGCGAGAAGAACAGCGCGCGGTACCCCTCCTCGTGCGGCATCGTCTTGGGGAGGAGGCGGTCGGAGAAGTCGCGGCCGATCTTCGCGTTGAGCTGGGTCTGGTACACCCGGCTCCGCTTGAGGATGGCCTCGATGCGGGCGACGAGGTAGTCCACGTCGAACGGCTTCGTGATGTAGTCGTCGACGCCGCGCGTGAGGCCCTTCGTGCGGGAGGGGTCGTCGGTCTTCGCCGTGAGGAAGATGAAGGGGATCGTCGCCGTGCGCTCGTCTCCGCGGAGGGCGGCCAGCAGTGCGAACCCATCCATCTTCGGCATCATGATGTCGGAGACGATGAGGTCGGGCGCGTCGGCCTCGACCATCCCGAGCGCGGCCTCCCCGTTCTCCGCCGCGCGGACGGCGTAGTGCTTGCCCAGGCGGTACTCCAGCAGGCGCCGGAGGGTCTGGTTGTCCTCGACGATCAGGACAGAGGGGGCAGGCATCAGGGGGAGGAGGCCGCGTCAGGTGCGGGAGGCGGAGGCGAACAGGGGAGCGAGGGCCGCGCTCGGCGCGGCGTCGCCCTCGGCGGTGTGGGGGAGGACGACGAAAGCGAGGCGCTGCCGCCCCTTCGCCGCCGGCTCGTAGGTGAGGTCTTCCGTGCAGGCCAGCAGCATCAGCAGCCCGCGCCCACGGTCGCTCGGCTGGTCGGCGCCGAGCACGCCCCGCTGGCGCACGATCTGGCGCTCGAAGTCGAACCCGTTGGAGTTGTCCTCGATCACGCAGCGGAGTCCCGGCACGCCCCGCCCAGCCCGCTCGACGCGGAGCCGGATCTCGGGCCGGCGCCGCCCGAAGGCGGCGTGCTGGACGAGGTTCGCCACCCACTCGTGCACGGCCAGCTTGAGCACCTCCACGCCCACGGCGTCGAGCGCGTCGGCGAAGGTGCCCTCCTCGACCCACCGGTCGAAGAGAGCGTGCACGTCATCCACGACGCAGCCGAGGTCGCGGAAGCGGTGGGCAGGCATGGCGGCGGTGGGCGGGCCGGGGGGGCCGCCGCGGAGGACCGGGGGCCCTCAGAACGTGCCCGTGGGGCGGCTCGCCGCAGGCGTCCGCTCGACCCCTTCGAGGGCGGCCTCGACGGTGGGGTACTGCCGGAACACCTTGTACGTCCGCGTGAGCTGGACGACGACCTGGACGGGCCGGCTCACGCTGGCGAAGACGACCTGCCCGCCCACCGGGGTGAGCTGCCGGTAGAGCGAGAAGATCACGCCTAGCCCGGTCGAATCGAGGATGCCCGTCCCCGTAAAGTCGAGGACGAAGAAGCGGACGCCCGTGCGGGTGTGCTCCTGGCAGGCGGCCTTGAACTCGGCCGCGTTGCGGAAGTCGAGCGCCTTGCCGACGCGGACGACGACGGTGCTCGGCGTGGTCTTCTGGAGGGTGAAGCTCATGGTCGGGTGGCGGGTGGCCGGACGGCGAAACGAGTCCGCGCCCACGGGGGCGGCGGTGTACGCCTCGCTGGCTGGACCAATATCGTACCACGGCGCCGTGCGCCCGCGCGGGGACCCGTCGCCCCCGCGCGACAATCTGGAAAAACATTCCGTCGGGGGGTGCGGCGCTTCCCTTGCGGGGTTTAGGGGCGCCGGAAATGCGCACGGGCGGCCAGGGGGCTGGCGCTTTCGTAACGGCGGCCGGGGGAATCGAAACCCCGCCCCCGGGGGCGGCGGCTAACTTTCCGCACTCCTCTTCCGACCCCCCGGTGCCCCCGCCCCGCCTCTTTCCGCCGCTGCTCCTGGTGGGGCTGCTCGCCGCCGGCTGCACCGAGCTGAGCGCGCCGCCGACGCCGGAGGAGCTGGCGAACCTCCCCGACCAGGAGAGCTGGGGTGCCGTGCTGCGCATCTCAGAAGAGGGCCGCCTCCGCGTGGAGCTCGCCGCCCCTTACGCCGCCCGCTACGACCGCCCCGACAGCGCCTTCGTCGTCCTCCGGAGCGACCCCACCGGTGGAGACACGGGGGCCGTGCGCGTAACCCTCTTCGACGCGTCGGGCCGCCCGTCCGTGCGCGTCCGCGCCGACCGGCTGGTCTACCACGACCGCGACCGGCGCTTCAGCGCCGAGGGCCGCGTGGTCGTGAACGCGCCGGGGGGGCGTCGCCTCGAGAGCGGGCAGGTCCTGTGGGACGAGGCGTCCCACCGGTTCCGGACGCCGGGGGCCTTCCGCTACACCGCGCCGGCCGAGCGCATCCAGGGGCAGCGGCTCGTGGCGAGCGAGGACCTCGCGCGGTACAGCTTCGCCCGCGCCTCGGGGCAGCTGGAGGTGCAGGAGTGAGGCGCGCAGCGAGCCCCTTACTCCTCCTGGTGGTGATGGCGGCGGGGCTGCCGCCCGCCCGCGCGCAGACACGGGTGGTCACCCTCATCAACGCCGACTCCGTCGTCGTCGAGGGCGACAGCACAGGGACGGTGCGGCGGCTGTTCGGGAACGTCGCCTTCCGGCAGGATACGACGGCGCTCTATGCCGGGAGCGCCGTGCAATACGTCGAGCGCGGCGAGATCGTCCTCGACGGCGGCGTCCGCATCACCAACGGCGACGACACGCTCACCGCGCGCCGCGTCACCTACGACGCGAACGCGAAAGAAGCGCTCGCCGTGGGGAACGTCCGCATCACCGACGGCGAGACGGTGCTCCTCGTGCCCTCGGGGCGGTACTTCTCGCGGACGCGGCTGGCGACGTTCGACGTCGGCGGGCGCCTCCTCCACGACGTCTCCGAGCTCACGGCCCCCAGCGGCACCTACGACGCCGAGGCCAAGGTGGCCACCTTCAGCGGCCCTGTTACGCTGCGCGACACGGCCGTCGTCGTCACGGCGTCGAGCGGGCGGTATGAAGTCCGCCCGAAGGTGGCTTTCCTGGAGGGCCCCGTGACCCTCCGGGACTCCGTCGCCGTGCTCACGAGCCAAAGCGGGGTCTACGACGTGGACGCCGAGCGGGCCGATTTCCTGGGAGAGGTGCGCCTCGTCCGCCGCGCCGCCCGCCTCGAAGCCGACACGCTCACGTACTTCCGCCAGACCGAGATCGCCGACGCCGCCGGGCGTGTCGTTCTCGCCCGCTATGGCGACGACGAGGAGGCCGGCCGCGACGCGCCGACCGACTCGTCCCGCCTCACGCTGCTCTTCGCCGACCGCATCCACCACGACGACCCGAACCGGTTGAGCACCGCCGAGGGCGGCGAGCCCCTCGCCGTCGTCCTCACCACCGACTCGACGGGCACGGTGGACACCTTGATGGTCCGTGCGCTCTCCTTCGAGGCACGGCGTCCCGAGCGAGAAGACGGCCGGGGCGCGCTCCGGCTCGACGCGCGGGACAGCGTGCGCGTGGTCCACCCGCGCTTCGCTGCCGCGGCCGACTCCGCCGCCTTCACGCGGCTCGACGCCCCCGAAGGAAGCGACGACGCCCCCGCTGACACGCTTCGCCTCTTCGGGAGTCCCTCCACCTGGTTCGACGAGGCGCAGGTGACGGGCGACACGCTCGTCGTGGCCGCGAGGGGAGAAGCGGTCGAAGGCATCGAGGTGGTGGGGCGGGCGTTCACGGCGCAGCTCGACACCATGCTCGGGCGCGTGAACCAGCTCCGGGGCCGCCGCATGGTCGGCGTGTTCGCCGCCGACGACCTCCGCCGGCTCTCCG
>DASPKS010000002.1:0-3644 GCA_035628035.1 Rubricoccaceae bacterium | reverse complement strand
AGGGGCGCTCTGGCTCGGCACCCTCGGTGGGGGCCTGCTCCGCCGCGACCCGGCGACGGGCGCCGTCGCGCGCTACCGTCACCGACCCGGCGACGCGGGCTCTTTGCCAAGCGACGACGTCTGGGCGCTCCTGCCCGGCCCCGGCGGCGTGCTCTGGGTGGGCACCGGCGAGGGGCTCGCCGGGCTGGATCGGGCGACGGGGCGGGTGTGGCGGGTGGTGCTGCCCCCGGCCGGCCGCCATGTGCGCCGCGCCTTCATCTACGTCCTCGCCTCTGATGGGCGCGGCGGCGTGTGGGCGGGAGGTAGCACGCTCCTCTTCCGCCTCGACGCGGAGACAGCGCAGCTTCAGGACACCGTGGACCTGGCGGCCCTCGGAAACGAGCCGACGGTGGAAGCGCTGCGGGTGGACCGGCACGGGCGACTCTGGATCGGAACCGAGAAGCGGGGACTGTGGATGCGCGACGCCGGGGGGACGCTCACGCGCGTGCGCGCGCTCCCGCCGAACGCCACCGTCTGGGCAATCCACGAGGCGCGCGACGGGTCGCTCTGGCTCGGGACGGCGACCGGCCTCGTCCGGCTTGACCCCGCGCGCGGCGCGCTCACCCGCCGCGACGACCCCGCGCAGCCCGCGGCGGTCGTCTATAGCCTCCTCGAAGACGCCGGCGGGCGGCTCTGGCTCGGCACCGGGAATGGGCTCCGCCGGCACGACCCGCGCACCGGCCGCTCCCGCGCCTACGACGCCGGCGACGGGCTCGTCAACGGCGAGTTCAACCGCCGCGCGGCGGCGGCCGGGCCCTCCGGGCGGCTCTACTTCGGCGGGCTCGACGGGGTGACGGTGTTCGACCCGGCCGCTGTGCGGGCAGCCCCTCCGCCGCCCGTCGTGCTCACGCGTGTGGAGCGGTCGGGCCGCGACGGCACCCGCGCGCTCGATCCGCGCGGGCTCGGGCCGGGTGGCCTCCGCCTCAGCCCGCGCGACCTCATCGTGACGTTCGAGTTCGTCGCGCTCGGGTTCACGAACGCGGCGCGGCACCGCTACGCCTACACCCTCGAGGGGTTCGACGCCGGGTGGGTGGAGGGGGGAGGCACGCGGGCCGTGCGGTACACCAACCTCCCGCCAGGCCACTACACCTTCCGCGTGCGTGCGGCCAACGCCGACGGCGTCTGGAATGAGGCCGGCGCGGCGCTCCCGGTGACGGTGCCGCCGCCGTTCTGGCGGACGTGGTGGTTCCGCCTCCTCGCCCTCGTCTTCGTCGCGGGTGTGCTGGCCGTAGCGTACCACCTCCGCGTCCGGCACCTGATCGCGCTGGAGCGTGTTCGCCTCCGCATCGCGAGCGACCTCCACGACGACGTCGGGAGCAAGCTCGGCTCCATCGCGCTGATGACGGAGATGGTGGCGACGCGCGCCGACCTCGGCGCGCGCGAGCGCGGGCAGCTCGAAGAGGTCGCGCGCGCGGCGCGGCGGATGGCCGGCGACCTCCGCGACATCGTGTGGCTCGTCCGCCCCGGCCACGACACGCTCGGCGACCTCGCAGCGAAGCTGGAGCACGTCGCGGCGGGGATGCTCGACGGCGTGGCCGTCACGGTCGAGGCTGCCGACGGGGCCGAAGCGCCGCTCCCGATGGAGGCGCGGCGCCACCTCTTCCTCGTGTACCGCGAGGCCCTCCACAACGTCGCCCGTCACGCCCGCGCCACGCGCGTGGCCGTCCGCCTGGCGCGCGAGCCGGGCGGGCTCGTGCTCGAAGTGCGCGACGACGGCGCCGGGTTCGACCCGTCTGCAGCGACCGACGGGAATGGGCTGGCGAGCCTCCGCGAACGCGCGCGCCAGCTCGGCGGCACGCTCGACCTGGAAAGCCGGCCCGGCGGTGGCACGACGCTTCGCCTCGTCGTCCCGCTCCGCAAGACCTCTTGAATGGCGGGATCGCGCGATGGCAGCGCCCGCCCGCCCGTCGTACCCTCCGCCCATGCCCTCCGACACCCTCACCGTCTGGCTTGTCGAGGACGACGTACTCTACCGGCAGGCCCTCGTCGCCCTCCTCGACGGGGCCGACGGCGTGCGCGTGGGCGCGGCCTTCGGCGCGGCCGAGCCGGCCCTCGACGCCCTCCACGCGGCCGTCGCCCACGAAGAGGCCCCCGACGTGCTCGTCTCCGACATCGGGCTGCCGGGGTTGCTCGGCACCGAGGCCGTGCGCCGCGCGAAGGCGCTCGCGCCCGCGCTCCAGGTGGTGATGCTGACGATCCACGAGGACGAAGACCGCCTCTTCGAAGCGCTCTGCGCCGGCGCGAGCGGGTACCTCCTCAAGAGCGCCTCGGCCGAGCAGGTGCTCCGCGCCGTGCGCGAGGTCCACGCCGGCGGCGCCCCCTTCACGCCACCGATGGCGCGGAAGGTGCTCGGCCACTTCCGGCAGGCCCCCGTCGCCGACGGCCCCGCGCTCACCGAGCGCGAGCGGGAGGTGCTTCGCCTGCTCGCCGACGGCCACACCCAGCGGGGCATCGCCGAGGCGCTCTTCCTCAGCCCGCACACGGTGGACACCCACCTCCGCCACGTCTACGAGAAGCTCCACGTGCGGACGGCCCCGGCGGCCGTTTCGAAGGCGCTCCGGGAACGGCTCATCCGCTGACCGACCCGGCGGAAGTCTCGCTGGAGCGGGCGGCGGCAGAATGGCGGAATCGCGGGATGGCGGCGCGCGCGCCGCGCGCTCTACGTTCGTCGGCAGCGAACTCCGCTTTCGTCACCCGCCCGAAGGAGGTGCCGCCATGACTCGCTTGGATACGTCGCTTCGCTCCCGATCCGCCTACCGGCTTCTGCTCTTCGCCGCGCTCCTGGCCTTTGCCCTCCCCGCAAGCGCCCAGATCGTGGCGACGGTAAGCAACAACATCCTCCACGTATCCGGGACCTCCGGCTTCGACTTCATCGAGGTCACGTGTGCGGGGGGGAACGTGAAGGTGAACGGGCTCGACCCCTCCACCGGCCCCTTCCCCTGCGGCGCGCTCCACTCAATAAATGTCAACGCGGGCGACGGCGGCGACACGATTGACCTCTCCGGCGTCCGGCCGGAAGACGGGTTCGCGCTCGGAAGCAGTACCATCCTCAACGGCCAGGGCGGAAGCGACGCCATCACCGGGAGCGCGTTCGCCGACGCCGTCTCCGGCGGCACGGGCGACGACCTCGTCAACGCCAGCGGCGGGGACGACAGCACCGCGTGGGTTCCGGGCGACGGGAACGACGACGTGTTTCTCGGCGAGGGCGAGGAGGACCGCGGGAACATGGCGGGAAGCCCCGCGGCGGGGAACTACATCGTCCACCCGGTGCCCGATAGCCCCATCGCCCTCGAAGTCGACGCCGGCCCCGGAGACCTCGTGCAGTTCCGGCACCAGGGCCTTGGCGGCACGGTGGCCCTCAGCACGGGCGCCGGGAACGATCGCGTAGACGTGGAGCTCATCGAGGACCTGCTCAGCCTCTTCCTGGGCGAGATCGAGTTGGATGGGGAGGACGGGCAGGACGAGGTGTTCGTCACGCCCCCCCTCGCACCGGGGGAGGTCGAGGTCGGCGAAGGTGGGATCGACTTCGATTTCGTGATGCGCCTGGTCTCGGGCGGCGGGGGGGAGCCCGACCCGGCGGCCCGGGGCGGGGGCGGGCCGGCCTT
>DASPKS010000001.1:0-4013 GCA_035628035.1 Rubricoccaceae bacterium | reverse complement strand
GCCGTCGTGTCGTGGAAGTAGATGCCGTACGGGTTGGGGAAGACGAACTTCACCCGGCCGAGCGGATTCCAAGGGCCCGGGCCACGCACCATCAGGCGGGGGCGGCGGTAACCCATCTCGCGCTGGATCGAGGCGGGGATGGACCACGTCGGGTTAAAGACGACCATCGAGAGCGTGTCGGAGAACACCGGCGTCTTCCACCCGTACCGCCGCCCGATGACGACGCCCATCCGCACGGCCTCGGCCCAGCCCTCGCCCGAGCGATCCCGCACGGCCAGCTCGTACGTGGGGAGGTTGACGAGGACGTGCCGCGCGCCGAGGTCGTCGGGGAGCCACCGCCACCGCTCCAGGTTGAGCGCGAGGAGCGGCGAGAGGTCTTCGGGCCGCGTGTTGAGCGCCGCCCGCGTCGTCTGTTCCACGACGCCGTCGGCCGTCAGCCCGTGCTCCTCCTGGAAGCTGCGGACGGCT
Source organism: Rubricoccaceae bacterium (assembly GCA_035628035.1). GTDB lineage: Bacteria > Bacteroidota > Rhodothermia > Rhodothermales > Rubricoccaceae > DASPKS01. The sequence continues at coordinate 3,545 of DASPKS010000001.1, read as the reverse complement.
GCGGCGAGGGCCTCGTCGTAGAGGTTCGCGAAGGCCGAGTCGACGGGAACGACGGGGAGGTAGTCGCCGGTGAGGGTGAGCCGCTCGCGGAGGGCGGGCACGCGCGCCGAGCGCTCGCCGGGACGTAGGGGCTCGCCCGGGAGGACGGTCGGCCAGTCGGGCCGCGCGGCGAGGGTGCGGTGGCGCGCGAGGAGCGCGCGGAGCGCGGCATACTCCGGGTGCGGCGGGTGGAGCCCGTCGAGCACGGCGGCGAGGGAGTCGGCGGGGGCGGCAGCGGCGAGGGCCGCACGGAGGAGCCCCCCCACGTCGGCGGTGCGGCGGGCGGGGAACCACACGCCGCGGTAGAGCGAGTCGGGCGCGACGCGGCGGCCGAGGAGGGCGTCGGCGTAGCGGAGGACACCTTCGGTGAGGAGGAGGTCGAGGTCGACGCGGACGCTGTCGGCGTCGTGGGGGCCGGCGAGGAGACGGTCGAGGTCAGCCGTGTGGTAGTCCTCGGGGCGGAGGCCGTCGTCGGCGGCGCCGCGGAGGCGTTCGAGGACGACGTCGCGCGCGGCAGGGTCGGTCCACGCCTGGGCGTAGGCGCGGCCGGCGTAGAACGCGGCGAGCGCGGGGTGCGCCGGCATCGCCGCGGTTCCGACCGTCACCGAGTCCCCATCGAGCGAGAACCGCGCGCGGATCAGCACCGGGGCGACGGGCTCTAGGCGCAGCTCGGGCTCAGCGGGCTCGGCCGAGGGGGAGGGGCCCGCCGCCGGCCAGAGCACGAGGGCCACGGCCACGAGGGCCAGGCAGGCGCCTGACCCCCCGAGGGTGAGGGCGAGGAGGGGGCCGCGTCGGGAGCGCATCGGGGTGAGGCGACGGTCGCGCGCAGGGGTATCGGCTGCAGCGGAAAGTAGCGTTAACCCTCGCAGTTCCAAGGAGGGATCTGGAAAAAGAGCAGGGCCCTCGACCCGGCGCATCCGGCCGGCGTCTCAGCCTTCCATTCTTCCCCGGTTACCCTTCCATGCCTGCTGCAACCCCACCAGCACCACCCCAGAGCCGCGTCGTGCTCGCCTTCGACCCGGCCCGCGATGGGTTCGGTTTCCCCAACGTGTTCGCGTGGACCCCGGAGGACCTCACCTACCTCAACCGGGCGTTGCGCCCGCTGACGAGCGCGCTGACCGTGGGGCTCCCGGCGCTGGCCGGCGGGCTCGCGGGGGGGAAGCGAGGGGCCCTAGCCGGGGCCGGAGCCGGGACCTTGCTCGCAGCGGCGCACTTGCCTGACGCCCTCGTGCGCGGCGTCGCCCGCGGGTGGCCGTCGTTCGGGCTCTGCGGCGGGATGGCGCTGGCGGCGCTGGAGCGGTGGCCATCGCGCGCGGAGGCTCCGACGGTGACGCTGCCCCGTGAGGCGCTTCGCCCACTCCTCCGGAACCGCCAGGCCGCCACGCTCCGCCGAGCCGGCGCCCGCTTCCTCCGTGCGTGGCTCGCCGTACGGCGGCTGCCCCCGGCCGAGCGCCTCTGCCCGCCGTTCGGGGAAGCATTGCAGCATGAGCTCGACCACACCCGCGCCCTCCTCGACGCGGGGCGGCCGTTCATCCTCGGCCTCGTCGGCGACGCCCCGGACCCCTTCGCCATGCATCAGGTGGTGTGCTTCGGGTACGAGGAGGAGGGCGACGCCCTCCGCCTGCTCGTGTACGACCCCAACGCGCCCGGACAGACGCGCCACGTTCGCGCCCGCGTCACCCCCGAGGGGCGCTGCGAAGTGACGACGGACCTCCCCACGGGGCTGCGCGGCGCGGGCCGCTTCCACCTCGCCACCAGGCCGGATCAGCTCTCCACCCTCTTCGTCGTGTGGCCGTCACCGGAGGCAGGCGGGGGAAACGGCTGATCGTCCTCGTCGGTGTCGGAGAAGGGGGTGAGTTCCTCGGGTGGCCCCTTCTGCTCTTCCCGGCGCGTGACGATCCACGAGACGATGACGGACCCGAAGATGAGCCCGAGCACGACGCTGAGCGAGACCGGCGTGGGGACGTGGACCCACTCCTCCAGCAGCATCTTCAAGCCGATGAACACGAGCACGGCGCCGAGGCCGTAGTGGAGGTAGCGCACGCGCTCGATGAGCCCGGCGAGGAGGAAGTACAGCGCGCGCAGCCCCATCACCGCCATGATGTTCGACGCGAACGCGAGGAAGGGGTCGGTCGTGATGCCGAGGATGGCTGGGATCGAGTCGACGGCGAACACGACGTCGGTCAGCTCGATCATCACGAGGACGAGGAAGAGCGGGGTCACGAGGAGGCGCCCCATCTTCCGGACGAAGAAGTGCTCGCCGTGGTAGCGCCGCGTGACGGGGAGCACCCGGCGGAGGAACTTGAGGATGGGGTTGTGCGCGGGGTCGGGCTCGTTCTCGCCGCCGACGACGAGGCGGACGCCCGTGAGGACGAGGAAGGCCCCGAACACGTAGAGCACCCAGTGGAACTGCTCGACCAGGGCCACGCCGATCAGGATCAGCGAGGCGCGCATGATGATGGCGCCGAGGATCCCCCAGAACAGCACGCGGTGCTGGTAGTCCGGCGGGACGCCGAAGTACCCGAACAGCACCGCGATTACGAAGAGGTTGTCGACGGAGAGCGAGACCTCGACGACGTACCCGGTGAAGAACGTAAGCGCGGCCACCTCGCCGTACTGGATCAGTACGAAGAGGTTCACCGCGAGCGCCGCCGCCACGAAGAACGCCGACAGCCGCGCGGCCTCGCCCCACGTGACGTGGTGGGCCTTGCGGTTGAACACCAGGAGGTCGAGGGCGAGCAGCGTGAGCACGTACGCGCCGAAGAGCGTCCAGACGGTGCCGGAGACGTCGAGGTGGGGCTGATCCACGAGGAAGGGCGGTGGTCCGGGGGTGGGGAGACGCGCGGGCTACTCGCTGAGGTCCCTGTGGCCGAAGTAATACAGGCAGAACTTGAGCTTGTCGGCCTTCATCGGGCCGAAGCCGGGCAGCCGCCGCGCCCGCGCCTCGACGGTGGCGCAGTCGCCGTCGGCCCAGAGGCGAGACGCGTTGCCCCCATATTCCTCGGTGAGGAGGCGGGCAACCTCCTGCGTGCGCGCGGCCATGGTCCCGGTGAAGCGGTGAACGGCCGGGGGCCGGCAGAACACCTCCCGGAAAGCCTCGGTGTCCATGTCGGCGATGCGGCGCATGTCGAGGTGGCCGAGGCGCTGGCGGAGCTTGAGCGGGCCGATGAAGGCGGTCTCGGCGAGGACGCGCTGGTCGTAGAGGAGCCCGAGGAGGATGGCGTTGGGCTCGTCGCGGAGGAACTGGTCAGCCTCGGGGTCCTTCGTGGCGGTGCCCTCCGTTTGGAGGCGGTTGAGCATCCGCACGAGGCCGCCGTCGAGGTAGCTGTAGTCGGCAGCGTTTACCGGCATGGGTGGGGTAGCGGTTATCCGATCTTGCGGCGCCAGGTGGTGCCTTCGGGGCCATCCATCACCTCCACGCCAAGGGCGTCGACTTCGGCGCGGAGGGCGTCGGCGCGGGCCCAATCGCGCGCGGCGCGGGCAGCCTCGCGCGCGGCGAGGAGGGC